>SKIF01000119.1 GCA_007116575.1 Paracoccaceae bacterium | reverse complement strand
CCGTGCTTCGGCGCGGCCATGATCGAACTCGATGCCACCGACCGCGCGCTGTTGCGCGCGTTGGCGCAGGACGCCACCCAGAGCGCAGGCGCACTGGGCCGCAAACTCGGCCTCAGTCAGCCCGCCACCTGGCGCCGCCTCAAGCGGTTGCGCGAGGCCGGGGCCATTGCGCATACGCGGCTTGATCTCGACCTGAGCGCACTTGGTCTCGGTGTTACCGTGTTCCTTGGCATCAGCCTCGCCGCCAAGGGCCGCGTCAGCCTGATTGATTTCGAACGCGCGGTCTCGGCCATCCCCGAAGTGCAGACTGTGCAGCATGTGTTGGGGCTTTATGACTACCGTCTGCGCGTTGTCGCCCGTGACCTGCCCGATTTCGAGCGCGTGCTGCGCCGCCGGATCATGACCCTGCCCGGCGTGGGGGCAGTCGATGCCAATGTGCTGCTGTCTGAAGAACGCCTGCCGGGGCCGCTGTGAGCGATTGACCTCTTCGGCGCAAGCGGGCAAGAGACTGGTATGCTGATCTACAAGATTTTCCGCCGCTCCGAATGGGATGCGCTGGTCGCTGCGGGCGAGACCTTCGGCGCGCCGGTCGATATGGCCGATGGCTATATCCATTTTTCGACCGCGCAGCAGGTGATGGAGACCGCCGCGCGGCATTTCGCCTCTGAAAGCGATCTGGTGCTGGTCGCGGTCGAGGCCGAGGCGCTGGGCGCGGATTTGAAATGGGAGCCCTCGCGCGGGGGCGCGCTGTTCCCGCATCTCTATCGCGCGCTCAGGCACGAGGATGTCGTCTGGGATATGTCGCTGCCTCTGGGCGCGTCGGGGCATATCTTTCCCGAGAGGCTGGTATGAGGATAATCGAACAGGCCGGGTTGGCGGCGCTTCATCGACTAGACCCAGAGCGGGCGCATGGCATGGCGCTGCGCGCCTTGCGCCTGGGGCTGGCTCCGCTGCCGAAACCTGTCACCTCACCGCGCCTCATCACCCGGTTCGCCGGGCTGACACTGCCCAATCCGGTGGGGCTGGCCGCCGGGTTTGACAAGAACGCAGTCGCACTTTCGGGCCTCGCCCGCGCGGGTTTCGGCTTTGTCGAGGTGGGGGCGGCCACGCCCCGCACGCAGGAGGGCAATGCCGCCCCGCGCCTGTTCCGGCTGCCCGAGGATCAGGCCATCATCAACCGCTTCGGCTTCAACAATGAGGGCGCGCGGGTGATCGCAAAGCGGCTGGCGCAGCGCCCCCGAGACATGATACTTGGCCTCAACCTGGGGGCCAACAAGGACTCGGCCGACCGGGCCGCAGATTTCGCCAAGGTGCTGGCCATTTGTGGCCCGCATCTCGATTTCGCCACGGTTAATGTCTCGTCGCCCAATACCGAAGCGCTGCGCGAGTTGCAGGGGGCCGCGGCGCTGCGCGCGCTGTTGTCCGGGGTGATGGCCGAACGCGCCCATCTGCCCCGCGCGATCCCGGTCTTTCTCAAGATTGCGCCTGACCTGAGCGATGCGGAGCTGACGGAAATTGCCGAAGTGGCGCTCGCGGTGCAGGTCGATGCGATCATTGCGACCAATACCACGACCGGGCGGCAAGGTCTGAAAAGTGCAAGCGCAGGTGAAAAAGGCGGGCTTTCAGGCGCGCCGCTGTTCGATTTGTCTACGCGCGTGCTGGCGCGCCTGTCGCAATTGACGCGCGCGAGGATCCCTCTGATCGGCGTTGGCGGCATCAGCACGCCCGAGCAGGCCTATGAAAAGATCCGCGCCGGTGCCTCGGCGGTGCAGCTTTACACCGGGCTTGTCTATCAGGGTCTGTCTCTGGTGCCGCGTCTCAACAAGGGGCTGCTTGAATTGCTCGAACGCGACGGGTTTGACCGGGTGTCGGACGCGGTCGGCATCGGGCGCGAGGACTGGCTCTGAGCCTGCCGCTGTCCTGATCGACGCGGGTGCGGGGCGTTGGCGCGGCTTATCCAGCCGTCGCGACCCGCCGTTCCAGCCGAGGATAGAGAACGCCCAGAAACACGCCGCGCAGCACATTGAGCAGTATCAGCGCCGACCAGAGCGCCGGATTGCCATGGCTCGGCACGAAGGCCCAGATTGCCAGCGCATAGATGGCCACGGCAAGGATCACCGTGTTGCGCATCTCGCGCGTGCCGGTGGCACCGATGAAGATGCCGTCGAGCATATAGGCCCCCAGTCCCAGCACCGAGAGCACCACCACGAAGGGCAGATAGGCGCGCGTTGTCTCCCGCACGCCCTCATCCACGGCCATCAGGTCAATCACCCATGGCCCCATCGCCCAGAACCCCAGCGCCATCGCCACCGAGACCCCGAAGGCCCAGAGCGAGGCGCGGATACTCGCGCGCCGCATCAGCGCCACCGAGCGCGCGCCCACGGCCTGCCCCACAATCGCCTCGGCGGCAAAGGCGAAACCGTCCAGCGCATAGGCTGTGATCATCAGGAATTGCCACAGGATCTGATTGGCCGCGAGTTCCACATCGCCAAACCCTGCCGAGACGAACAGGAACCCCGTCATCGCGCCCTGAAGCGCAACTGTGCGCAGCATGATGTCGGAATTGACCACCCACATGCGTTTGAGCCGCGCGCGATCAAACACGCGCGCCCAGTTGCGCCATTGCGCCCCCGAAAACGCCGCGCGGCATAGCCAGAGCCCCAGCCCCAGCGCGCTCAGCTCGGCAATCAGGGTCGCAATGGCCACCCCCTGCACCCCCCAGCCCAGCCCCAGCACGAACCACAGGTCGAGCGCGATGTTCAGCCCGTTCATCCACAATTGCAGCACCAGCACGCCGCGCGTGCGTTCGGTCGCGATCAGCCAGCCATTGACGGCGTAAAGCGCAATCGTTGCAGGCGCGCCCCAGATGCGGATGGCAAGGTAATCGCGCGCCAGCGCCTCGACCTCGGCACTTGCCGGCGCGATGCGGAAGGCGGCCCAGGTGATACCCGCCTGTCCTGCGACCATGACCGCCCCGGCGGCCAACCCGATCATCACGCCCCGCGTCAGGATCGCCCCACTTTCGGCCAGATCGCCCGCGCCCGTGGCCTGTGCGACCAGCCCGGTCGTGCCCATGCGCAGAAAGCCGAAAATCCAGTAGATCGAGGCGAGGATGATCGCGCCAAGCCCCACGGCGCCGATAGGCGCGGCCTCCCCCAACTGCCCCACAACTCCGGTATCAACCGCGCCCAGGATCGGCACGGACAGATTCGCCAGCACGATGGGCACGGCGATTTTCAGGATGCGCCGGTCGGAAAGTGCAGGCGCCTCAGACATTCCCGCGCTGCGGCATCAGGAAATGCCCCGTCGCCTGCGCAAAGAGCCGCGCGCGATTGTCTTGCCAGGCCTCGACATGCACGCTCGCATAGCGCCGCCCCGAGCGGTTGACGCGCGCGCGCGCATATCCGTCGCGGGGCAGGCCCGTGCGCAGGTAATCCACTGTGAAATCGATGGTCTTGGGCAGGCGCGGCAGGTTTTCGGCCATCGCCTCGGGCGTCAGGCGACCCGATTCCAGCTCGTCCCAGAGCATCGCCCAGCTCAACTCGATGATCGCTGTCACTTCCAGAAAAGAGGCAATTACCCCACCATGCAGCGCAGGCAGGACGGGGTTACCGATCAGTTTCTCGTCATAGGGCAGCACGGCGGTCAGTTCGTCGCCATGGCGCTCGATGACGATGCCCAGAAAGCCCGCATAGGGCACGGAGTCGACCAATGTCCGAAGCGCCGAGTCGCGGCGGTGCTTGACATGCTGGACAGGTTCGGGCGGGGGCATCAACGGGCCTCCTTGCGGTCAAAGGTAAAGGCCCCCGCCGCCGTAGCGACCGGGGTTGCGCTGTCCTCGTCATGGGCCGTAGCGCGCACAAAGGCGACGCGGCGGGTGACATGATAGCATTCCGCCCGCGCCGTGATCCGCTGGCCGGGCGTGGCCGCGCGCATGTAGTCGATGCGCAGATCAATTGTCGCTGTCGTGAGCGCACCGGGATAGGACATCACGGCAGCCCCGCCGCAGGTATCCATCAGCGCCGAGACCGCGCCGCCATGGATCACCCCGGTCGCCGGATCACCGACAAAGCGCGGGTCCCAGTCCATCGAGATCCGCGCGCGCCCGTCGCCGATCTCTTCCAGCCGCATCCCCAGCGCGCGGGCAAAGGGCAGGGCCTCGATGAAGTCTTGCGGGCTGTTTCCGACCATCTCTCATATCCTCGCGCATCGCTGCCCTATCTGCGCCGGATCGCCCCGGAATGGCAAGCCGCGAGATTGCATCCTGCCCCGCGCAGCCCTAAGCTGACCTGAGAAGCGCGGGGAAAGCAGGATGAGCAGCAGACTGACATTCAAGGAAATGTGCGCGAAATTCGACGTGACCCCGCGCACGCTGCGCTATTACGAGTATATCGAGCTTCTCAACCCCGAGAAGGAAGGTCGTAACCGTTTCTACACCCCGCGTGAAGTGGCCCGGATGACGCTGATCATGCGCGGACGGCGGTTCGGCTTCAGCCTCGAGGAAATCCGGCAATGGCTCGAGATATACGAGAAAGAGGGCACGCAACCGCAACTTCATGCATGGCTTGAAATGGCAGACCGGCAATTGGTCGCGCTGCGTGAGCAGGCCGAGGAACTCGAACGTACGATCGCCGACTTGCAGAAACTGCGCGAGGACGCTGCCAAGCTGATCACCTCGGACTGATCGCGTTGATTGGAACGCGGCGTCATCCGCGCCTGTGACGCGGCGTTTAACTTTACGTTCACGTCAACATTGATATGGTCACTTTCAGATGCCGGGCCAGTTTACCCGGCGAGGGAGAGCGTCATGTCAGAGAGTTTCAAGACGATCCGCCAGATGTGTGCCGAGTACGGCGTCACGCCCCGCACGCTGCGGTTTTACGAGTCGAAAGAGCTTCTCTTTCCGCAAAGAGATGGTCAGCACCGCCTGTTTTCACGCCGCGATCAGGCGCGGCTGAAGCTGATCCTTCGCGGCAAGCGTTTTGGCTTCAGCCTCGAGGAAATCCGACAGTTGCTGGATATGTATGACCGTGACGACTCTGAGCTTAAGCAGTTGCGCAAAACCTATGACATCGCCTGCCAGCGCCTTGCAGATATGGAACGCCAGCGAGACGAACTGAACGAGGCGATCGCCGAACTGAAACAGGATCTTGACTGGGGAGAGAATGTTCTGCGCAACGCAGACCGCCCCAAGGCCGCCGAATAAGGGAGACACACAATGCCGAGCTACACTGCACCAACCAAAGACCTCCAATTCGTGCTGCATGATCTACTGCAGGTCAGCCGCTCCGACATTCCTGGATATGCCGATCTCGAGGCCGATTTCACCTCTGCCATTATCGACGAGGCCGCCAAGCTTGCCGAAGGCGTTCTGGCACCGCTCAATGCGGTGGGGGACCAGCAGGGATGTCGGCTGGAAAATGGCGTCGTCTACACGCCCGATGGCTTCAAGGCCGCGTTCGACCAGATCCGCGAGGGCGGCTGGAACGGGCTCGACATTCCCGAGGAGTTCGGCGGCCAGAACCTGCCCTATCTGATGGGCTCGGCAGTGGGCGAGATCTTTGTCTCGGCCAATATGGCGCTGAACATGTATCAGGGTCTGACCCATGGCGCGATCTCGGCCATCCTCGCGCATGGCTCGGACGACCAGAAGGCGACCTATCTGCCCAAAATGGTGGCGCTGGACTGGACCGGCACGATGAACCTGACCGAGCCGCATTGCGGCACCGATCTGGGGCTCTTGCGTACCAAGGCCGAGCCGCAGGACGATGGCAGCTATCGCATCACGGGGCAGAAGATCTTTATCTCTGCAGGCGATCATGACATGGCCGAAAATGTGATCCATCTGGTGCTGGCCAAGGCTCCGGGCGGCGGTGAGGGAACCAAGGGGATCTCGCTCTTCATCGTGCCGAAGTTCATGGTCAACGAGGATGGCAGCCTGGGTGCGCGCAACGGCGTCTCGGTCGGCAAGATCGAAGAGAAGATGGGCATCCACGGCAATGCCACCTGTGTGATGAATTACGATGGTGCGACCGGCTATCTGATTGGCGAGCTGCACAAGGGAATGCGTGCCATGTTCACCATGATGAACGAGGCAAGGATAGGCGTGGGACTGCAGGGGTATGCTCAGGCAGCCGTGGCGTACGAAAACGCGCTCGCCTATGCCAAGGACCGGCTGCAGGGGCGCGACGTGACCGGCGCACAGAACCCCGACCGCCCTGCCGACCCGCTTCTGGTGCACCCTGATGTGCGCCGGATGCTGATGGACCAGAAGAGCTTTGTCGAAGGCGCGCGCGCCTTTACGATGTGGGGGGCGAGCCTGATCGACCGCGCGCACCGCATGGGCGACAAGGACGCCGACGGGCTGATCTCGCTGCTGACCCCGGTGATCAAGGGCTTCCTGACCGACAAGGGATTCGAGATGTGCGTGCAGGCCCAGCAGGTCTATGGCGGGCATGGCTATATCGAGGAATGGGGCATGTCCCAGTTCGCCCGCGATGCGCGCATCGCGATGATCTACGAGGGCGCGAACGGGGTGCAGGCACTGGACCTCGTGGGTCGCAAGCTGGCCGCTGATGGCGGCAAGCCTGTCATGGCCTTCTTCGCGCTGGTCAAGGGCTTCATCAAGGAGAATGAAGGCGATGACCGGCTGGAGGGCTTCCTCGGACCGCTCAAGGCGGCCTCGAAAGACCTGCAGACTGCAGGGATGTATTTCATGGAACGCGGCATTAAGACCCCCAATGATGCGCTGGCAGGCTCCAGCGATTTCATGCATCTTTTCGGCCATGTCTGCCTCGGTCTTGTCTGGGCGCAGATGGCGAAGGCAGCCTATGCGGCGCTCGATGCGGGAGCCTCGGATCGCGACTTCTACGAGGCGAAACTGGCCACGGGCCGCTACTACATGGCGCGCCAGCTTCCCGCGACCGCGATGCATTTGTCCCGCATCCAGAGCGGGGCAGAGAGTGTGATGGCGCTGACCGAAGCGCAGTTCTGAAACTCGGGGGCGCCGGGTTTTGTCCGGCGTCCGCCGCCATGGTGGAGGATCGCATGCCCAAACGTTTCCGACTGACACGCCGCTTCAACCTGGCCATGACCGAGGATGGCTATCGCCGCCTGCGCCGCTTCGCGCAGGAGGCGGGGCTGGATGAGGGCGAGGCGCTGTCTTTCCTGTTCGAGAATTTCGACTCCGTCACCGATGCCGATAATCTTGGCCACCGGTTGCGGCTGTTCAATTCGGAGCTCGAGGAGCGGAAGAAATGATCGAGAGGCGCCTCCGGCAGGAGTATTTGGGGCAAGAAAATGAGCATGGAGCGACCCCGCCTGTCCGACGGCCGTGTGGAAGTCTCTTTCCGGGCGGGCGGCAGGCGGGGCATTTCCTTGCACGGTCATCGGCTCTCCAGCCTGTACCGCCCGTTAAGGTTAACGCGCCCAGGTTAAGGAAACGTAAGCAAGCCTGCATATTTTCTTGCCAGAAATACTCAAACTGAGCGCCATCGGGGATCGCGCCGCGCGAAAGGGAGGGAAGGATGCGACTTCATTGTTTTGGCGAGAGTGGCAATGCCTACAAGGTGGCGCTGACGCTTGAACTTGCGGGGTTCGACTGGCAGCCCGTCTGGGTCGATTTCTTCGCGGGCGCGACGCGCAGCGCCGGGTTTCGCGCGCTCAACCCGATGGGCGAGGTGCCGGTGCTGGAAGACGCAGGGCTCGTGCTGACCCAGTCGGGCCTGATCCTGCGCCACCTGGCGCGCAAGGCCGGCCGATTTGGCGGATGTGACGCGCAAGAGGAAGAGGAGGTGTTGCGCTGGCTGTTCTGGGACGCGCACAAGTTTTCGGCCAATGCCGGCTCGGCGCGGTTTCTGGCCAATTTCCTGCCGCCCGAAAAGCGCCCCGAACCTGTGATCGCCTTTCAGCAGGCGCGCCTGCGCGATGCCTGCAAGCTGCTGGACGCGCATCTGGACGGGCGGGACTGGATTGTCGGGGCGGGGCCGAGCATCGCGGATTTCGCCTGTTGCGGCTATCTCTACTACCCCGAGCCTTTCGGCTTCATCCGTGCCGACTGGCCTGCCATCGACCGCTGGCTCGACCGGATCGCCGCCTTGCCGGGATGGAAACACCCCTATGACCTGATGCCCGGATCGCCCGCCGACCGGGTGCAACCGACTTCGTGAAAGAGAGGGAAACATGAGCGACGCTTACATCTATGACGCCATCCGCACGCCGCGGGGCAAGGGGCGGGCCGATGGCAGTCTGCATGAGGTGACGGCCGTGCGCCTGTCGGCACTGGCTCTGAACGCGCTCAAGGCGCGCAATGATCTGGACACAAGGGCCATCGAGGATGTGATCTGGGGCAATGTCACGCAGGTGGGCGAGCAGGGCGGCTGCCTTGCGCGCACCGCCGTGATGGCCTCGGATTTCGACGAGCAGGTGCCTGGACTGGCGATCAACCGCTTCTGTGCGTCGGGCATGGAGGCGGTCAATCTCGCTGCGGGACAGGTGCGGGGCGGTGTGGGCATGGCCTATGTCGCGGGCGGGGTCGAGATGATGAGCCGCGTCGCCATGGGCTCGGACGGGGCGGCAGTGGCCGTGGACCCCTCGGTCGCGATGGATCAGTATTTCGTCCCGCAGGGGATTGCGGCGGATATCATCGCCACTGAATACGGCTTCACCCGCGACATGGCCGATGCGCTGGCAGTCGAGAGCCAGAAGCGCGCGGTCGCGGCCTGGGAAGACGGGCGTTTCGCGCGGTCGGTCGTACCGGTCACGGATATCAACGGGCTGACCATTCTGGACCGTGACGAGTACATTCGCCCCGGCACCGACATGCAGAGTCTTGGCGGGTTGAAACCGGCCTTCAAGGAGATGGGCGAGGTGATGCCCGGCTTCGACAAGGTGGCGCTGATGAAATACCCCCATCTTGAACGGATCGAACATATCCACCATGCGGGCAATTCCTCGGGCATTGTCGATGGCGCGGCGGCGCTGCTGATCGGGAATGCAGATTTCGGCAAGAAATATGGTTTGAAACCAAGGGCGCGTATCCGCGCAACGGCGCGTATTGGCACAGATCCGACCATCATGCTGACCGGTCCGGTGCCGGTGACCGAAAAGATCCTTCGCGAGGCGGGCATGCAGATTTCCGATATTGACTTCTTTGAGGTCAACGAGGCCTTCGCCTCGGTCGTGCTGCGCTTCATGCAGGCGTTTGACGTGGGTGCCGACCGCGTGAACGTCAATGGCGGCGCCATCGCAATGGGCCATCCGCTGGGGGCCACGGGGGCGATGATCATCGGCACGTTGCTTGATGAGCTGGAGCGCACCGGCAAGAGCACGGGGCTTGCGACGCTATGTGTGGCCTCCGGCATGGGTGCGGCCACGATCATCGAGCGCGTCTGATGCCGAAGCTCAACCCAGCTCAGGCGCCGGTCAGAACCGGCTCGGCCTATCCCGAACCCTATGCCAGCCAGATGGCGGGGCGCTCTGCGCAACTTCTGGGCGATCTGGCGGGCCTGACGCAGTTCGGCGTCAATATCGTGACGCTGGCGCCCGGCGGGGTGGCCTCGCTGCGCCACTGGCATCTGCGCGAGGATGAATTCGCCATGGTGCTCGAGGGGGTGCTGGTGCTGGTCGAAGACAGTGGCGAGACCGAGATGCGCGCGGGCGATTGCGCGGCCTGGAAGGCGGGCGTGGCGAACGGGCACCGGTTCATCAACCGCTCGGACGCGCCGGGCCGGTTTCTGGTCGTGGGCACAAAGGTCGAAGAGGATATCTGCACCTATGTCGATGTGGACATGAAGGTTCATATCTCGGGCGCGGGCAACAGATTTACCTATCATGATGGCAGCGACTGGGCCGGACCCCGTGATCTGCCGAAGGGAGAAGCGAAATGACCGAGTTTCATTATTCCGTCGATGCCGATGGTGTCGCAACGATCACATGGGACATTCCCAACAAGTCGATGAATGTACTCTCGATGGAGGGGCTGCGCGAGTTGGATGCGCATATCGACAGCGCGCTTGCGGATGAGGCTGTCAAAGGCGTCATCATCACAAGCGGAAAGCCCGATTTTGCAGGCGGCATGGACCTGAATGTCATCGCGAAGATGAAGGAGATGGCCGGGGACACGCCCGAGAAGGGGCTGTTTGACGGGCTCATGTCGATGCATGTGGTGCTTCGCAAGATCGAGCGTGCAGGCATGGACCCCAAGACGCTGAAAGGCGGCAAGCCTATTGTCGCAGCACTTCCAGGCACCGCGCTGGGGATCGGGCTGGAAATCCCGCTCGCCTGCCACCGCATCATCGCCGCCGACAACCCGAAGGCCAAGATCGGCCTGCCCGAAATCATGGTCGGCATTTTCCCCGGCGCGGGCGGCACGACGCGGCTGGCGCGCAAGCTGGGTGCGATGGGCGCGGCCCCTTTCCTGCTCGAGGGCAAGCTGTCTGAGCCGAAAAAGGCGAAATCCGCCGGGATCATTGACGAGGTAGTGCCGGGCGACGAGCTGCTGGCCCGCGCAAAGGCATGGGTGCTGGAGGCCAAGGACGCCGATTTGGTCAAGCCATGGGATGCCAAGGGCTACAAGATGCCCGGCGGCGCGCCCTATCACCCGGCGGGGTTCATGACCTTCGTGGGCGCCTCGGCCATGATCAACGGCAAGACGCAGGGCGTCTATCCGGCGGCCAAGGCGCTGTTGTCAGCGGTCTATGAGGGCGCGATGGTGCCCTTTGACACCGCGCTCAAGATCGAGGCACGCTGGTTTACCCATGTGCTGATGAATCCAAGCTCGGGCGCGATGATCCGCTCGCTTTTCATCAACAAGGAAGCGCTGGAAAAGGGTGCCAACCGGCCCGAGGTTGGTGACGAGAAGGTCGCCAAGCTGGGTGTGCTGGGCGCGGGCATGATGGGCGCAGGCATTGCCTATGTCGCGGCCAATGCGGGCATCGAGGTGGCGCTGATCGACGCAAAGCAGGAAGCGGCAGAGCAGGGGAAATCCTATTCCGAGGGTATTCTCGACAAGGGTATGAAGCGCGGCAAGGTCACGGAGGCGAAGAAGGCCGAAGTGCTGGGCCGGATCCTGCCCACGACCGATTACAGCGCGCTTCAGGGCTGTGATCTGGTGGTCGAGGCTGTGTTCGAGGATCCGAAGGTCAAGGCCGAGGTCACGGCCAAGGCCGAAGCCGCCATCCCCGAGGATGCGATTTTCGCCACCAACACCTCGACCCTGCCGATCTCTGATCTGGCCAAAGCTTCCGCCCGCCCGGAGCAGTTCATCGGGATCCATTTCTTCTCGCCGGTGGACAAGATGCTGCTGGTCGAGATCATCCGCGGCAAGGAAACCGGCGACCGGGCCGTCGCCAAGGCGCTCGATTTCGTGCGGCAAATCCGCAAGACGCCGATCGTCGTGAATGACGCGCGCTTCTTCTACGCCAATCGCTGCATTATCCCCTATCTGAACGAGGGGATGCGCATGGTGCGCGAGGGGGTTGCGCCCGCGCTGGTCGAGAATGCTGCGCGGCTGATAGGCATGCCGCTGGGACCGCTGCAACTGGTGGATGAGACTTCGCTCGACCTCGGTGCCAAGATCGCCAAGGCCACCCGCGCGGCGATGGGCGATGCCTACCCGGATGGCGATGTCGATGAGATCGTGTTCTGGATGGTCGAGGAGGGTCGGTTGGGGCGCAAGGCGGGTGCCGGGTTCTACGCCTATGATGACAAGGGCAAGCGGCAGGGGCTTTGGACCGGGCTGGGCGAGAAATTCCCGCCCGCCGACGATCAGCCGGACCTGATCACGGTGCAGCACCGGCTGATGTTCGCGCAGGCGCTGGAAGCGGTGCGCGCGCTGGAGGAAGGCGTGCTCACCGATATCCGCGAGGGCGATGTCGGTGCGATCCTCGGCTGGGGGTTCGCACCCTGGTCGGGCGGGCCGTTCTCATGGCTCGACATGCTGGGCGCCGGTTTCGCGATCGAGGTCTGCGACGATCTCGAAGCGCGCTTCGGCGCACGGTTTCGCGCCCCCGAAATGCTGCGCGAGATGGCCGCTCAGGAGCGAGGTTTCTACCTCATCCGCGAAGCGAGCGCGGCGTAACTGTCCTCGATGCTCTGCCCGGCGAAAGCCGGGTGGACATGGTCGCTGCCGGGTGCCTGACTGGGTGCCTCGTTCTGCGGTACCGGAACGTGCCCGCGCGACGGCTCGGGCGCGACCTTCCAATCAATCAGTTCCATCAGCTTCTGGGGTGAGAGGCGGACATAGACCTCGCGCGGGGTCGGTGCGGTCTTCGACAGGGGCGAGAAACAGCCATGCGTATGCGTATGCGCAAGCGTCAATGCGCCGCCGCTGGTCTGGACCACCTGCTGTCCCTCGAACAGCAGCATGTGCAGCGTGATTGTGCCGCTCACAGGGTGTTTGCTGATACCTTCGAACCCGTCCAAGAGCAGGCTTGGCATCAGCACGAAGGGGTCGCCGTAAAGCTGTTCGGCCTTGTCCGATTCGATGATCACTTCCTGCATCGGCATCAGCGTCATATCGACCCGGTTGCCCAGTGCCCCGCGCGGAATGTGCATCACGAAGGCCTTGCGTTCGGGGATGTGCTCCAGGTCGATTTCCAGCGTGCGGTTTTCGATCACCGGTTGCATCCCGTAGTCAAAGGTCATCACCTTGTCACCGGGCTGCACCGCCTCGACCGCGGTCCAGCCATTGGCGCTGGCAACCAATGTGCCGGGCAATAAACCGTCCTCGCGCATGGCCGAGTTATACAGACTGGTCGTTTTCGACTTCTCGGTGAACTTGTCGCTCACCGTTTTGAAGATACTGCCGGTCCGGCTCGTCAAGGCATTCGCTGAGAGGTTTTCGGGGATCATGGGATAACCTTTTCGCTCAGATGGAGTTCTGGATTAAGTCGTGTTGAGACAATGGTTAACACGCGCGATGGGGCGAAAGCGGGAAGACAAAGCGACAATTTCATGTCAAGTTCCCGGTCGGGAAGGGTGCATGCGCATCAGGACGGTGCACACCAAGGCAACAGGGAGGAAGGCGATGGGGTGGCTGTCTGACGAGACCGGGCTGCGTAAATGCGCGGCGAATTACGCGGCCCTGACCCCACTGACCCATTTGCACCGCGCCGCCGATATTTTCGCCGAGCGTGAGGCTATCGTCTATGGCACGACGCGGCACAGCTACAGCGACTATCACCGCCGCGTCAGTCAAATGGCCTCGGCGCTGGCGGGCAGGGGCGTGCAGCCGGGGGATGTGGTCTCGACCCTGCTGCCCAACATCCCGGCCCATGCCGAGGCGCATTTCGGAATCCCGGCTTGCGGCGCGGTTCTGAACGCGATCAACACGCGGCTCGATGTCGATACCGTGGCTTATATCCTCGAGCATGGCGGGGCGAAGATATTGCTGTCAGATGCAGAGTTTCTGGAACTGGCGAGCGCGGCTTGCGCGCGGCTGACCGAGCCGCCACTGATCGTCGAAGTGGCCGACCATGAGGCCGGATTCACCCCCTCGGGCGCGTATCTGGCTTATGAAGACCTGCTGGCCGAAGGCGACCCGGATTTCGTCTGGCTTCTGCCACAGGATGAGTGGGAAAGCCTTGCGCTGAACTATACCTCGGGCACGACAGGGCGGCCCAAGGGCGTGGTCTATCATCATCGCGGGGCGTATCTCTCGACGCTCTCACAACCGATTTCGTGGCGGATGGTGCTGTTTCCGCGTTACCTGACCATCGTGCCAATGTTTCACTGTAATGCCTGGTGCCATCCATGGATGCTGCCGGTGATCGGGGGCACGATGATCTGCCTGCGCGACGTGACCGCGCAGGGCATCTACCATGCGATCAGTGTCGAGGGTGCGACGCATTTCGGTGGCGCGCCCATTGTGCTGCAGACCATCATCAACGCCCCCGAAGAGGCGCGACTGCCCTTCGATCATGTGGTCGAGGTCTTTACCGCCGGGGCCCCGCCCGCTGCGGCGACGCTGGCCGCCATCGAGCCGCTGGGTTTCAATGTGACGCAGGTCTACGGGCTGACCGAAACCTATGGCCCGGCCACCGAGTGCCTGTGGCACGAGGGTTTCGACGGGCTTGACGAGGAGGCACGCGCCGAGGTCAAGGCGCGCACCGGCATTGCCATGCCCTTCATGGATGGCGTTACCGTGCTCGACCCCCAGACCATGGCGCAAGTGCCCCGCGATGGCGCGTCCCTGGGCGAGATCATGCATCGCGGCAATGGCGTGATGAAGGGCTATTTCCGCAACCCCGAGGCCACGGCTGCCGCATTCGAGGGCGGTTGGTTCCACTCGGGCGACATCGCCTATCAGCACCCGGACGGCTGGATCAAGATCGCCGACCGCGCCAAGGACATCATCATCTCGGGCGGCGAGAACGTGTCCTCGGTCGAGGTCGAGGGCGTGCTGATGCGGCATCCTGCGGTCGGACTGGCCTCGGTGGTGGCAAAACCGGATGAGAAATGGGGCGAGGTGCCCTGCGCCTGTGTCGAGCTGAAACCGGGGCAGCAAGTCAGCGAGGCCGAACTGATCGCCTTTTGCCGCGACCGGCTGGCCGGGTTCAAGACACCCAAGCGCGTGGTCTTCATGGACCTGCCCAAAACCTCGACCGGCAAGATACAGAAATTTGAATTGCGCGCGCATGTGCGCACGCTGTGATTGCTGGCATCGCCCGCCGCTGTGGTATAGCATGACCAAAACGACAAGAGCAGGCAGGCGGCATGACCGCGCTCAGGAAATATCAACGTCTGGAAGGGGCGGGGCTCTGGGCCGCGTCGCGTGAGGATCAGCGCCGGGCGGTGGCTGTCAGCTTCGGTGATGCCACACTGGTTATCTCTGATAGCCGCAGCGGGCAGGTGCTGAGCCACTGGTCCCTACCTGCCATCGAACGGCTCAATCCCGGCCAGCGCCCCGCGCTGTTCAGCCCCGATGGTGATCTGGCCGAGGTTTTGGAACTTGACGATGCCCTGCTGATCGAAGCGCTCAGGGAATTGCAGTCTGCGCTCAAGCCGCAGCGCGGCGTTTTCGCGCGGCTGCGCGGCCCGATCCTGGCGGGGCTCAGCCTTGGCGTGCTGCTGATCGGCGCGCTGGTCGTGCCGCCCGCGCTGGTCGAGCATACAGCCTCGGTCGTGCCGATGTCCAAGCGCGTCGAATTCGCCGAAAAGCTGCGGCTCGAGCTTATGCGCGGGGGTGCCCGGGTATGTCAGAGCCCTTATGGCGACCCGGCGCTGGGTGCGTTGCAGCGGGCGCTGTTCCAGAACCCGGCGCGGATTGCCGTGATGCGCGACCTGCCCTCGGATCAGCCCCGCGTGCAGCATGTCATGGGACGGCTGTTCATCGTCGATGCGCGCCTGCTTGACGAGGCAGAGAACGCCGAGGCGCTGGCCGGGGCAGTGCTGATGGCGGCGCAACGCAGCGCAGACGAGGACCCGTTGCGCCCGCTCTTGCGCCATGCGGGCATGGTGGCGACCTTCCGGTTGTTGACCTCGGGCGAATTGCCCGAAACCGCGATCCGTGGCTTTGCAGAGGCGGTCTATGGCCGCGATCTCGCCCGCCCCGAAATCGAACCGCTGCTGGAACGCTTCGCGCGCGCTGAGCTTTCCACCCGTCCGCTGACCGATAACCCAAACCCGCTCGACCCGGGCCTTGCCGCGCTGCAATCTGATCTGCGCGACCGTGACCCGTTGGCTCGCGAGCCCGCGCGCGCAGGGTTGCTGAGCGATGGGCAATGGGTGAGCCTGCTCAATATCTGCGACGGGTGAGGGGCAGAAAATTCAGGGGGG
>SKIF01000035.1 GCA_007116575.1 Paracoccaceae bacterium | reverse complement strand
CCGCACAAAGCCTTAAGCAACGCGCAAAGGGTGTATAATTAGGGGGATACGCAAAAAGCGCTTTCCCCTTTTTTTCATTAAAAACAAGCGCTTGCCTGATTTTAATGGTGCCGCTGAAGGGACTCGAACCCCCGACCCCATCATTACGAATGACGTGCTCTACCAGCTGAGCTACAGCGGCCCCGGTGCGCGGTCATTAGCAAAGCTTGCAGCGCACCGCCAGTCCCTTCAGGCAGTTTTTTCCTGCGCTGCGCCGCTTTCTGGACCCGGTTCGGACACTTCGCCCTCGACCACATCCTCCTGCGCGTCAACCGGCTTCGGCAAGCTGCCGACGATCAGCGGCAAAAGCTCTGTCTGGGTGGCCGAGGGTCCGGCGCTATCGGGCACATCGCGCCAGGCCAGCGTGTCAAACGCGCCGCAATTGTCACAGATCGCCTGCCAAGTGGCGTGGACATGCTGGCATTTCTCGCAAATCCATTGCGGCCCGCGCGGTGCGGTCAGTGCCTTGGTCAGCCAGCCGCGCACGACTGCGTCATCCGCACCCTCGCCGCGCTCGATCGCGGCCATGATGGTCAGCGCGCGCACCGTGGGCGCGGTCTCGTAAAGGTCACCCAGGGCGCGGCGGGCGGCAGGGAAATCCTCGGCAGCTATCAGCAACTCGGCTTTCAGCAGCCGCGACTCGGCCTGGTCCGGGTTTGTCCGCAGAAGCTTGCTGAACCGCCCCAGACGCTGTTGCGGGGTCTCGTCCTTTTCAATACTTGCAAAGGCTGCCGCGAGTTCGGGATGGGGCTGAACCTTCCATGCCTTCTTGATCGCCCGCGCGGCATAATTGCCTTTGCCCTGCGCGACCAGCGCCTGCGCCGCAGCGACAGCGGCCGGGATCAGATCGGGCGAGAGGCGGTTCGCCTCGACAGCCGCTTCGCGCGCGCGCGACAGATCGCCACTTGCGGCCAGCGCATCGGCCTGTTGCAACGCCAGGATCGCGTCGCGCCGACGCCAGACATCGCGTGGCAGATGCCCCGATGATTTCTTGACCAGCAGCGTCTTGCGCGCGCCTGCCCAATCCTCGGAGTCGGTCTGCAGCCCCAGCAGCGTGTTCTGCGTCGCCTCATGCGCGGGCTGCATCTCCAATGCCTTGACGGCAAGCGCGCGCGCCTTGTCCTTGTTGCCCGCCTCGAGCTGGCTGCGGATCAGCCCCTGCACGCCAACGAAACGGCTGCGATTGTCCGACAGCAGCGCCTTGTAGTGTTCCGTCGCCAGCGCGGCATTGCCCTTGATCTCGGCCGATTGCGCGATCAGCAGCGATGTCATCACCGGACGATTGAGCAGCTTGTGCGCCTTTTCGGCCTTGGCGATGGCGGCCTTGCCATCGCCCTCTGCCTGCGCGAGCAGCGCACCCAGCAGCGCATCGAACCCCCGCTTCTCGCGGTTGCGCATGAAATAGCGCCGGATTGCGGTCTCGTCGCCATTCATGAAGCGCAGCACCGAAACCGCCAGACCGATCAGCTTCAACACCAGCCAGAGCGCGACCAGCACCACCACCAGCGCGATCAGCGCCTGCAATGGGCCAAGCTCGAATTCCATGTCGAAGATACGCAGCCCGACAGTCTGGCCGCTATCCATAACCTGTCCGGCGCCCCAGGCCAGCCCGATGACAAGGCCAACAAAGAGCAGGATCTTGATCAGTGTCCAGAACATCAAATACCCACCCTACTCTGTCGTGATCGCTTCAATCAGTCCGGGCAGTGCTGCCTCGGCAGCCTGCCGCGCGCCCGCCCCGTTCAACCAGTCGGCCATGCCCGCGCGCGCATTATCGGACAGCGCGGCGAGCTCATCCAGCGCCGCAGCCAGATCGTCATTTTCCAGCGCCGCCTCCGCGCGCGAAAGCACTGCATCGGGGTCATCACCCTCGCGCGGAGCCGTCGAGCGCGCGCCCACCTGCGCACGGAAGAAATTGCCAAACCGTTCGGCGGCGCTGTCGGCAGGGGCGCTCTGATACGCGTCACGCAGCGCCACTCGGGCGGCAGCGGGGAATTGCTCTTGCAGCATCCCGAGCGTCGGCACACCCGATGCAGCGGGAGCGGCCAGCGCCTCGGGGACCACCACCCCGGCCTCGCGCATCTGCGCCACGGCCTGCGGATAGGGCGCGCCAGTGGTCAGCGCAGCCTGCAGCGTGTCAAGCCCCGCGCGCGCCATCGCCATGTCAACTGCCGTTTCAGCCTCTGCGATCCGGCGGCTGGCAAGATCGCGCAGATCAGCCATCTCGTCGCGAAACGCGTCCATCTGCGCTTCGCTGGCCGCAAGGGCCGCGTGCATTGCCTCGATGTCGGAGTCGCGTCCCGCTATTTCCGAACGCAGCGCCGCAATCTCGGCCTCACTGGCCGCAACAGTCTCGCGCAACGCGTCCAAGGCGTCTTCTTGCTCGGTCGAGAGCGTCGCGATCTGCGCTTCAACGGAGGCAAGATCCACGGCTTCAACCACCCCAAGCGCCTCACGCAGCGCAGCCAATTCGGCCTCGATCTCGGCCAGATTGATCTCGGGCGCGTCAGGCAGCGCTGCGATCTCGGCGCGCAACTCTGCGAGTTCCGCCGAAACTGCCGCAGCGGGATCGGTTGCTCCTTGATCCAGAGACCAGAGGTAATGCGCCCCAAAACCGATAGCGCCCGCGACGACCCCCCCGAGAAGCATCGGGACAAACCCGCTCGAGGAACGGGCTTGCGCAGACGGCGGCGCTGCAGTGGGTGCGGGCTCGGGTTCAGTGCGCGCGCCATCACTCGCCACTGCGCCTGCGGCAAGTGATCCCATCGCGGCGGCCGAGGCTGCACCGGCATCCGCCGGATGGTCACGCGACCCTTCGGATGTCGTGCCGGTTATGCTGTCCGCACTCGATGCGCGCGCGTCTTGCGCGGCAGTATCATCGGTCGGCGCAGGGTCGGGCGTGTCGTTCGTATCGCCTGGTGTGGCTGGCTCTGCGTCAGAATCACCAGCATCGGCGGCGGCTCGCGACTCATCGGCTGTCGGCTCGGGCGCGGCCATGGCACCGTCGGCAACGGCGGCCGAAAGCGTGTCGTCCCCGGACCCGCCAACTCCCGCTGACGAAGCGTCTTGCCCGCTGTCCTCTGGCGCTGCATCTGCGACCTCCGGGGCTTGCGCAGCTGGCTCGGGCATGTCTGCGCCTTTGCCCCCCTCGGTCACATCTGTTGGCGGGGACAGAGTGTTCTGACCCTTGTCAGACTCGGCCTCTGCCCGGGTGTCTTCGGGGGTCTCGGCAGTGTCAGCGGCTGCGGGGGTCTCGGAGTCAGACGCTGGCGTGGTCGCACCTGACCGTCGTGACCTTGTCGCCGCACTGCCGCTGCCCGCGCGACTTTTTCCGGTCGTCTTCTTGCGCACCAAAGCCTGACCCCCAACTCCTTGCGCCGCAGTTCAGCGGCATGAACACCGCCACCTTATCGCGGCTTTTCCAAAGGCTCAAGCGCCGCTTGCGCGCGACCCAGCGCCGCAAGCATGCCGGGTGCATCCGGGCGCTCGGCCACCTGTTGTGAGGCCCAGACCGGACCAGTGGCGGCCTCGCGAGCCGCTGCGCTGATGGCGACAAGATGCAGCCGCGCCGCGCTGAGCGGTTCCCTACGCAACGCCCGGGCCAGAACCTGCGCCGAGCGCGGCGAAAACACAGGCATCACCAGATCTCCGCCCTGCGCCAGCCGCGCCCGCGCCTCTGCCGAAAGGGGCCGCGCAATCTGCGCATAGACAACGTGCGAAAGGGCCCGCAGCCCGGCGGCGCGCAACTCAGAGGCAATGTTCATCGCCGCGTGGCGGCCTCGCAGATGCAGCAGCGGCGTTTGCGGGGCGGCGGCCAGAAGCGCGGCGAGGAGCGCGCGCGCATCCCCCCCGCCCTCATGTATATCGGCGAATCCGGCGTCGCGCGCGGCCTCCGCCGTGCGCGGGCCAACGCACCAGATCGGCCAGTCACGCGCCTCGGTCGCCGCAACCAGCGCCGCGACGCCATGCTGTGAGGTGACGATCAGTGTCCGCGCGGTCTGCAGCACACGCTGAGGCGGCGGGTCAAGTGCGATGCGCAGCATGGGCGCGATCAGCACCTCGCCGCGCCAGCCTGCCGCGCGCGCCGCTTGCGCAAAACGCGCGCTATCGGCCTCGGGGCGCGTCAGAAACAGGCAGGTCGGCATGGGCATGTCCCGGTTGCGGCAGCGCGGGATTGTGCGCCCCGCGCCGCAGTGGTAGCTGGAAACGGCTCGCCTTGGCAACCGGAGCCCCAATGCCCCACACCGCTTTCGCCCCTCTGACCGTGCTCGGGATCGAGAGCAGTTGCGATGACACCGCAGCCGCCGTGCTGCGCGCACGCCCCGGTGCTGCGCCCGAAATCCTGTCCTCGGTGGTGCTGGGCCAGCAGGATCTGCACGCGGCATTCGGCGGCGTGGTGCCCGAAATCGCGGCCCGCGCCCATGCCGAAAAGCTCGACCTCGCGGTCGAGGCGGCGCTCGCACAGGCAGGGCTGGGGCTGGATGCGCTCGATGCGCTCGCGGTCACTTCTGGGCCGGGGCTGATCGGGGGTGTGCTTGCGGGCTTGATGCTGGCGCGCGGGCTG
>SKIF01000025.1 GCA_007116575.1 Paracoccaceae bacterium | reverse complement strand
GTTTTGAGTATTTCTGGCAAGAAAATGTGCGGGATCAGGGCTTTGAACTTGACCGCACGCCGGGACGCGGGGCCGGAAATCGAGTTTTTTGCAAGGTGAAGGGGCGGGATGCTCGAGATCGAGAATATCGAGGTGAGCTATCATCACACGGTGCAGGCCCTGCGGGGGCTGTCGCTCCATGTGGGGCCGGGCGAGATCGTCGCACTTCTGGGCACGAACGGGGCGGGCAAGACCACCACGCTCAAGGCCGCCTCAAACCTTCTGGCGCTGGAATACGGCGCGCTGGAAGCCGGACGTATCCGCTTTGACGGGAAGGATACGCGCGGGATGGCCCCGGATGCACTGGTGCGCGCGGGGCTGTTTCATGTCCGCGAGGGGCGGCGGATATTTGCCGAGATGAGCGTCGAGGAGAATCTGATCGCGGCCTCCTATGCGCTGGAAGGGCGGGGGGCGGCACCCGATTTCGAGCGCGTCTATGCGTTTTTTCCGCGCCTGGCCGAGCGGCGCGGGCAGGTGGCGGGGTATCTCTCGGGCGGCGAACAGCAGATGCTGGCCTTTGGCCGCGCCATGGTGGCACGCCCGCGGATGATCCTGATGGACGAGCCCTCGCTGGGGTTGGCCCCCAAGGTGGTGGAGGAGATCTTCGAGGCGATCCGGCGCTTCAATGCCGAGGAAGGCGTGACGATCCTGCTGGTCGAGCAGAATGCCGCCGTGGCCTTTTCGGTCGCCAGCCGCGCCTATGTCATGGAACACGGCCAGATCGTGATGGAGGGGGATGTCGCGAAGCTGCGCGATGACCCCGATATCCGCGATTTCTATCTGGGCATGGGGGCGGGAGGCTCGTTCCGGGCGGTCAAGCATTACAAGAGGCGCAAGCGGTGGCTGAGTTGAGTGCGTTCACGCCGGTCACGGCACGGGTGGAGGCCCATGCGCAGGCGTATGGGCAAGAGGTCGCCATGCGCCAGAAGCGCCATGGGATCTGGCAGGAATTGTCCTGGGCCGAGGTGGCGGGGGTTTCTGACGCCGTGGCCGCCGGGCTGATCGAACTGGGCCTGCAGGGCGGGGGGCATGTGGGCGTGCTCTCGGAGAACCGCCGCGAATGGGTGCTGGCGGAATTCGGCATCTGGGCCGCCGGGGGTGTCTGCGTGGGTATGTATCCGACCTCGCCTGCGCCCGAGATCCGGCATCTGGTAACGGCTTCGGATGTGACGGTGCTGTTTCTCGAGGATCAGGAACAGCTCGACAAGATCAAGGCGCTGGACGGGGAATTGCCCGCGCTGCGCCAGATCATCGTGTTTGACCCCAAGGGCACGCGGGGCGAGGATCTGCTGGGGCTGATGAGCTTTGACGCTCTGGTGGCGCTGGGGCGCGGGGCGCTGGCGCGCCACCGTTCGGCGATTGCCGCGCTCAAGGCCGCTGTTCGACCGGAAGACACGGCGATGATGGTCTTCACCTCGGGCTCGACTGGACCGCCCAAGGCGGCGCAGATCAGCCATGGCAATCTGGCCGTGGCGGTGGAGATCGCCGAAGGCATGTTCGCCGAATACAGGCCGGGCACGAATATCCTCAGCTACTTGCCGCTGTGCCATATCGCCGAGCAGAACATCACTGTGATCAACGCCATCGCCGGGCGGCGGGTGATGAATTTCGGCGAGAGCCTGCGCACGATCACGCTGGATCTGCGCGATGTGGCGCCCGAGATCTTCTTCGGCGTGCCGCGGATCTGGGAAAAGATGCAGGCCGCGGTGATGGTGCAGGCGCAGACCTCGGGGCGGCTGCGGCGCGTGCTGGCGGGGGCGGCGCTGAAGGGCGCCATGGCGCGCGGGGCGGTGCCGCGCCATCGCTGGAGCCTTGCGCAGCGGCTGGCGCATGCGTTCTGGGACGCGCTGGTCTATCGGCATATCCGTGCCTTTCTGGGGCTGTCGCGCTGCCGTTTCGCGATTTCGGCGGCGGCCCCGATCACGCCTGACCTTTTGGGCTTCATGCGCGGCATCGGGGTGGATATCCGCGAGGCCTGGGGCATGTCCGAGACCACTGGCGCGGCCACCTTGCAGCCGCCCTTCAGTGCCTGCATTGGCCGCGTCGGCCTGCCGCTGCCGGGGGTGGAGCTGAAGACCGCGCCCGACGGCGAATTGCTGGTGCGGGGCGGGATCATTTTCACCGGCTATTACCGCAACCCCGAAGCCACGGCGGAAGCGCTGCGCGATGGTTGGCTGCAGACCGGCGATGTGGCCGAGTTGATGGCGGATGGGTCGATCAGCATCATCGACCGCAAGAAGGACATCATGATCAATGCTGCAGGCAAGAACCTCGCGCCCTCGCTGATCGAGAACACCATCAAGGCTTCGCCTTACATCAAGGAAGCGATCGTGGTCGCCGACCAGCGGCCCTATGTGAGCGCGCTGGTACAGATCGACCCCGAGACCGTGCGCCTCTGGGCGGAGGGGCAGGGGATTTCCTATACCACCTTCCGCTCGTTGGCCGAGCACCCGCGCGTGCGCACGCTCATCGAGGAGGAGGTGGGACGGTGCAACAAGGCGCTCGCGCGGGTCGAGCAAGTCAAGAAACTCCATCTGCTGACCAAGGAGCTTGACCATGACGATGGCGAAGTCACGGCCACGATGAAGGTGCGCCGCGCGCAGGTCTACCGCGCCTATGCCGAGGATATCGAGGCGCTCTATGCGTGATGCCGCATCCGCTGGCTGCCGCAGACCCCGGTGCCTGCGGCACCGGGATTACACAAGCGCGCTGTTACCGGGCGTCCTCGCGTAGCGTTTCGGCAAGTTCGATCAGCACTTCGGCATCGACGAAACCGCGGATCATCTCATCTTCCATGACAAAAGTAGGCGTTCCGCTGATCTGCAGGCGCTGGGCCAGCGCGCGGTTCTCGGTGATGATATTGGTGACTTCGTCACTCTCCATCTCGGCAGAGATCGCGTCGAAATCGAGCCCCAGTTCTTCGGCGAGGCCGGCAAGGAATTCAGGTGAGATCGGCCCTGTGTGGCCCAGCAGGCTGTGATGAACGCTGTCATAGGCCTCGTCGTCGCCCAGACGCAGCACCGAAATGGCAAAGCGCGAGGCCAGATCCGATTCAGGGCCGAGGATGGGGAATTCCTTGATGATCAGCCGGATATCCGGGTCGGCCTCGAGCAGTGTCATGACCTCATCGAGCGCGCGCTGGCAGAAGCCGCAGCGGTAATCGACGAACTCGACCAGCGTGATGTCGCCCTCGGGGTTGCCGCCAACCCATGAATAGCCGTCATTGAACAGCGCATCGGCATTGGCCTCGATCACTGCGCGGCCCATATCGGCCTGCGCCTGGGCATTGCGCTCTTCGAACACGGCGACCGCCTCGAAGATCACTTCGGGATTTTCCAGCAGATAGGCGCGGACCCGCGCGCCAAATTCGGGGTCAACCTCTGTGCCCTGCGCGCTTGAGCCGATACCCAGTTGCGCCAGCGCCTCTTCGGTCGAGACCTCCGGCGCCGCCTCTTGGGTCACTGCGACCGGCGCGCTGTCCGTGGCGCCGTTGCCGCCCGAACTGGTCAGCACCAGCACACCCAGCGCTGCAGCGGCAAGGCAGGTTCCGATCAGTGCGGTATCGGTCAAGGGAAGGGTCATGTGCAACTCCTGTTTGCGCTGGCGGTCTCGGGCGCAGGATGCGTCGCATGATCCGGGCCAGCGGATGCGAAAATTCCGCCCTGTTAAAGCCTGCTCCGGAAGTGGAATCAACCCTTTGGCCTGCGTCAGGCCGGGGTTGGCGGGATTGTGAGCGCAAACTCGGTGTGGCGCGGCGATTGAGGTGGTTTCCTGCCTGTAGCGGCGCGTGTATGCTGGCGGGGCAGAACACCGGAAAACGGGCAGGGCGGATCGTGCAGGGTGCAGACAGATGGGGCAGATTGCTGGCGGTTATGCTGGCCCTCGCGCTGATGGTCTGGGCCGGGGGTGTGAGCGCGCAGGGCAATCTGGGCGCGCAGGCGCGGCTTTTGCCCGATGAAAGTGCCATAAACGCCAGCCGCAATGAACTGAACATCGTAGTCGCGCTGAGCCAGCCAGTGCCCTATCGGCTGCGCGTGCTCGCAGCACCTCCGCGGCTGGTGATCGATCTGAACACGGTCGACTGGGGGACAGAGGCGCTTGCGGTCACTGGCGGCGGCGTTCGGGCGCAGCGTCTGGGCCATTTGCCCGATGGCTGGGCGCGCATGGTGCTTGACCTCGCAGCGCCCTATCTGCCCGAAACCACCGAACAGAAGATCGACCTGGAAAGCGGGCAGGCGCGCATTGCATTGCGGCTGGCGCGTGTGCCGCTGGAGGAATTCGAGCGCGGCGCCCAGTCCGAGTCGGCGCTGGTCGCGGCTACCGCAGTGGCGCTCCTGCACCCGGATGAGGTTGCGCCGCCAGTGCAGGCCGAAGGCCCGCGCCGTCCGGTCATCATGCTCGATCCCGGGCATGGCGGCATTGATCCCGGTGCCGAGCGCGACGGGATGCGCGAGTCCGATCTGGTGCTCGATTTCGCACGCATCTTGCGCGAGGTGCTACTGCGGC
This sequence comes from Paracoccaceae bacterium, assembly GCA_007116575.1. Taxonomy (GTDB): domain Bacteria; phylum Pseudomonadota; class Alphaproteobacteria; order Rhodobacterales; family Rhodobacteraceae; genus Roseinatronobacter. Next base: position 37,133 of record SKIF01000025.1, on the reverse strand, counting down.
GCGGCCTGTTCGAGGTTGCGATGACGCGCGACGCTGACGTTTTCGTTTCGCTGGACGGGCGCATCCGCGCGGCGCGCGCGGCACGGGCCGATCTGTTTGTGTCGCTCCATGCCGATGCGCTGCCCGAGGGCATGGCCAGTGGCACGATAGTCTACGTGCTGGACGACGAGGCCAGCGACGACTCTGCCGCCTATCTGGCCGAGCGCCACGACCGGGGTGACATGCTGGCCGGGGTTGATCTGGCAGGCAATACCGACGAGATCGCGCGGGTGCTGATGTCAGTGGCCTGGCAAGACACTGCGCCGCGAGCGCGCGCGCTCGCGGAATCGCTGGTTGCGGGCGTAGGTGAGGCCGGGTTGCGGCTGCACCGCCGTCCAGTGCAGGCAGGCGCGTTCACCGTGCTGCGCGCCGTGGACATGCCCTCGGTGCTGATCGAACTTGGGTTCATGTCGAACCCGCGCGATCTGGCGGCCCTGCGCGACCCGGAATGGCATGCCCAAATGGCCGAGGTTCTGGCCGATGCGCTGGAGGTATGGTGGGAAGAGGATCGGGCGCTGGAAGGGTTGCGCCGCAAATAGCCCCGCGCACGGTGTGCGACTGGTCTGTGCTGCGCCATGCGCTTTTTCCCGACGACACCAACATCAATACCGCCATCGTGACCGGTTCGAGCCTGCCGGTGGCACGGGTCCGTCTCGGGATACGGCGGTTCTGAGCCTGTAGGCAGGCGGTAAACGTTCTGTTGAACAGCTCCGGTTTTGACCTGACCGGCGCAAGGGCGTATAAGCGCAAGCAGGAAACCACCACGAGGCCCTTGTGTTACGCGCGATTCTCTCTTTCTTTGGCGGGCTGTTCAGCTTCGCCATCACAGGGCTGTTCTTTGGTGTCATCGCCGTGGGCGGTGTGTTCTGGTATTACAGCCAGGATCTGCCCAGTCACGAGCAGCTTGCCGCTTATGCCCCGCCCACCATCAGCCGGATCTATTCGGGCGAAGGGCGGTTGATCGACGAATTCGCGCTGGAGCGGCGGCTGTTTACACCGATTGACGATATTCCCGAGCAGGTGAAGAACGCCTTCATCGCCGCCGAAGACCGGAATTTTTATGTCCATACCGGCTTTGACGCCCGCGCCATTGCAGTGGCGGGCTATGAGGCCGTGGCTTCGCGCGGCGAGAATATTCGCGGGGCCTCGACCATCACACAGCAGGTGATGAAGAACTTCCTACTGTCGGGCGACCGCACGGGCGAGCGCAAGATCAAGGAACTGATTCTTGCCAGCCGGGTCGAGGGCACACTGACGAAGGACCAGATCCTCGAACTATACCTCAACGAAATCTTCCTCGGGCAGAATTCCTATGGCGTCACTGCCGCCGCACAGACCTATTTCAACAAGACGCTGGACGAGCTGGACCTGCACGAGATGGCCTATCTCGCCGCCCTGCCGCAGGCACCCTCGACCTTCCATCCGGTGCGCAACGAGGATCGCGCTGTCGCGCGGCGCAACTATGTGCTGGGCGAGATGCTGCGCAACGGGTTCATAACGCGGGCCGAACATGCCGCCGCGCGCGCCGAACCCCTGCGCACGGTCCAGTCGGGCGACTTCCCGAGCCCGCGTGTCAACATGCCGCCGCGTGATTACTTTACCGACGAGGTGCGCCGCCAGTTGTCCGGCACCTTCGGCGAGGATGAATTCTTCGCGGGCGGGTTGAGTATCCGCGCGACCGTTGACCCTGAAATGCAGATCCACGCGGCCCATGCGCTGCAACGGGCGCTGGAGAGTTATGACCGTGCCCGCGGTCGGTTGCGGACCACCGAGGAACGGATCGACCCCGACCTGTTGGATGATGAAGAGGCCTGGCGCGACGCACTGGCGGGGTTGGAACTGGCGCGAGACATCACGCTGGGCAACCGGTGGTATCCGGCCGTCGTGCTCGAGGTTTCCCCCGACCGCGCGCGGCTGGGCATCGAAAGCGTGGAGGATGACTATCACGCGCCCCACGTGGTTGAGCGCTCAGACATCGACTGGGCGCGGGGTTCGCTGTCGGACAATCTGACCGTGGGCGATGTGGTTTATGTACGCCGCGTGACCTCGGACAGCACCGGTGACCATGTACGCTGGTCGCTGCGCCAGATCCCGCAGGTGCAGGGTGCCTTCATGGCGATGGACGTCAACACGGGCCGCGTGATCTCGATGCAGGGCGGCTTTTCCTATCAGGCCTCAGTCTTCAACCGCGCCACACAGGCACAGCGCCAGCCGGGGTCAGCTTACAAGCCCTTTGTCTATGCTGCAGCGCTCGATTCCGGCTTTACCCCGGCGACCATTATTGTTGATGCTCCCATCGAGGTGAACACACCGCAAGGCGTCTGGCGGCCCACCAATGCCTCGAACCGGTTCTATGGCCCGACGCCGGTGCGTCGCGGGATCGAATTGTCGCGCAACCTGATGACCGTTCGGCTGGCACAGGAAGTCGGCATGGACGTGATCGGCGGCTATTCCGAGCGTTTCGGTGTTTATGACCGCGCGCAGCAATTCCTTGCTGCCTCGCTGGGCAGCCAAGAGACGACGCTGTTTCGCATGGTTGCGGCCTATGCGATGTTTGCCAATGGTGGCGAACGGGTGGAGCCGACACTGGTGGACAGAGTGCAGGATCGTTGGGGCGAGACCATCTATCGCCACGATCAGCGCACCTGTGTCGATTGCAACGAGCGCGGACTTGCAGAGGGCCGCAGCCCCTGGATCACGCACCGTCGCGCGCGCGTCATGGATGCCGTCACGGCCTATCAGCTGACCTCGATGATGCAGGGTGTGGTTGAAAACGGCACTGCTGCGCGCACGGTCAACCTGCCTGTGCCCGCTGCCGGCAAGACCGGCACCACCAATGAGGCGCGCGATGCCTGGTTTGTGGGCTATACCTCGAATATCGTGGCAGGCTGCTATATCGGCTTCGACCAGCCGCGCCCGCTGGGGCAGGGCGGCTATGGCGGCACGCTCTGCGGGCCTGTCTTCAATGAGTTCATGCGCGAGGCGGTCAAGAAATACGGCGGCGGGCGGTTCCGGGTGCCTGAAGGCGGGTATTTCCTGAATATCGACCGTAACACTGGCGCGCGCCTGCCAGATGGCGCCACCGGCGCGCATGTCGTGGCAGAGTTCTTCCGCGAGGGCGAGGAGCCCATCTTCGGGCTGGCGGCGATCATCGACGGGGGCTTTGCGCTGGGGGGCGATCTGCCCATGCACACGCCGGGCGAAAGCTACGAGGCGCTGCAGCGCGAGGATGAGGGGCGCGGCTCCACCAGCAGCCAGCCGCAGGCCCCGGCAAGCCTCGGCACCATCTCGACCGGCGGGCTTTACTGACGGCCATGCGCTTGCCCCTGTTCGGGGCGCGCGCTATGCACAAGGCCAGCATAATCCTGAGAATGGTGAGACAGATGCGTTCCGAAACGCAACAGGCAATCGAGGCGATCCGCAAATCTCTGACGCTGCTGGGCCAGCGACTCGATGTAGAGACTGCGTCCCACCGGCTGGAAGAGTTCGATGCCATGTCGGAAGATCCGGAATTGTGGAATGACCCTGCCCGCGCGCAGGCGCTGATGCGCGACCGGCGGCTTCTGTCAGATGCGCTCGAGACCTATCGCGCGATCGCCCAGGAACTCGAGGACCAGACAGGGCTGATCGAACTGGGCGAGGCCGAGGGCGATGACGAGGTCGTGGCCGAGGCCGAGGCCGAATTGCAGGCGCTTGCCAAGCGCGCCGCCGAGAAGGAACTCGAAGCGCTGCTGAATGGCGAGGCCGACGCCAACGACACATTCCTGGAGATCAATGCCGGGGCAGGGGGCACCGAAAGCTGTGACTGGGCGGCAATGCTGGCGCGAATGTACGTGCGCTGGGCCGAAAAGCGTGGCTACACGGTCGAAATGATGTCCGAGTCGGCGGGTGAAGAGGCAGGCATTCGCTCGGTGGCTTACAAGATCTCGGGCCACAATGCCTATGGCTGGCTGAAATCGGAATCGGGCGTGCACCGGCTGGTGCGTATCTCGCCCTATGACAGTTCGGCCCGACGGCATACGTCGTTCAGCTCGGTCTGGGTCTATCCGGTGGTGGACGACAATATCGAGATCGAGGTGAACCCCTCGGATATCCGTATCGACACGTTCAGGTCCTCGGGTGCGGGCGGGCAGCATGTGAACACGACCGACTCGGCGGTGCGGATCACGCATATCCCGACGGGCATTGTCACGACCTCGAGCCAGAAATCGCAGCACCAGAACCGCGAGATCGCGATGAATGCACTGAAGTCGCGGCTATACGAGATGGAGCTGCGCAAACGCACCGAGGCGATTGATGCGGCGCATGAGGCCAAAGGCGATGCAGGCTGGGGCAATCAGATCCGTTCTTATGTGCTGCACCCCTACCAGATGGTGAAGGATCTGCGCACCGGCTACGAGACCTCGGATAGTCAGGGCGTGCTCGACGGGGCGCTCGACGGGTTCATGGCGGCGACGCTGGCGCTGGACGTGGCAGGCAAGTCGCGCGCCGAGGCGACTGCGGGCGACTGATCGCTCGGATAAAGTGCGCGCTCGGGGACCCCTTCCAGTCGCCATATGCCGCTAGTAGGTGCTTACCCGGCAGCGCCAGATGTGTGGCCCGCGCTGCTACGAGCAAATTTGTAGTTGAAAATACATGTTTTTCAGGCGCGCCGGGCGGCGGAAAAAACCTTGCCAGCCTGCCGTGTGCTTCTCATACTGCGTCGTGCAGTTCCGATCCAGGAGACCCGAGATGAGCGAAGATATTCTTCCCGGCACGCCCCCTGCAGCCGACCCTAACTTGCTTTCCGATACTGATCTGAAATCCGCGCTACGGGCCGGACTGACCGATTTCAAGGCCGAACCCGCCTATGGCCTGTTCTTTGCGCTGGTCTATGTGCTGGGCGGGCTGGGCCTGTGGTTCGGGCTGGGGGCCGCAGGCCAGCCGGTCTGGTTCATTCCCATTGCCGCAGGCTTCCCGCTGTTCGCGCCCTTTGCTGCCGTCGGTCTCTATGAGGTCAGCCGCCGTCGCGAGGCGGGAGAGTCGATAAGTTGGGGGCCGGTGCTGGGCGCGCTGAGGGGCAGGGGTGACGGACAACTGGCGTTGATGGCGGTGCTGGTGCTGCTGGTCTTCGGCTTCTGGATCATCCTTGCGCGCGGTGTCTTCGCGATATTCATGGCCCAGACGGGCATCGGCTTCGAGAGCCTTGGCCTGTTGTGGTCGGCCGGCGGCGTCACGATGCTGCTGATCGGTAGCATTATTGGCGCAATCGTGGCGCTGTTCCTGTTTTCGATCACCGTGATCAGCCTGCCGATGCTGCTCGACCGCGAGGTCGATTTCGTGACGGCCATGATCACCAGCGTCGAGACCGTGCGCCGTAGCCCCAAGGTCATGCTGAGCTGGGCTGCGTTGATCGCGGGGCTGCTGATTGCCGCGATGATCCCGGCCTTCCTTGGGCTGTTCATCGTGTTGCCTGTGCTGGGCCATGCGACCTGGCACCTCTATCGCCGCGCCATCCCGGCCTGATCGACGAGCGCGGCCAGACCGCGCCAAAACACGCGGGGCGCGCCTTGCCGCGCCGCGCCTTGCCGCGCCAGAGGGAGCCTTACCATGTCCGACAATCTCAGCGATCCGCTGCCGCCCTCGGCGATACCCGCGCCGCAACGGATTGATCTTGCCGATCTCGCCGCGGTCCTGAAGCTGGGGCTTGCCGATTTTCGCCGAGCGCCGCTCTTTGGCATGGCGTTTTCGCTGGTCTATGTGCTGGGAGGGCTGGTGCTCTATGCAGTGTTCCTCGCCTCGGGGCAAAGCTGGTGGTTCATCCCGATTGCCGTGGGCTTCCCGCTGCTGGCGCCCTTTGCCGCAACCGGGCTTTACGAAGTCTCGCGCCGGCTGGAACAGGGTCTGGCGCTGGATTGGGGGGCGGTTGCGGGCTGCGTCTTCGCGCAGAAAGACCGGCAGGTGCCCTCGATGGCCATGGTGATCATGCTGGCCTTCATGTTCTGGGTGTTCGTGGCGCATACCATCTTTGCCCTGTTCTTCGGCATGCAGCCGATCACCTCTTCTACCTCCGACATGTTGCTGTCGGGGACGGGGCTGATGATGCTGGCGGTGGGTGGTGCCATTGGCGGCGTGATGGCGGCGGTGATGTTCGCGCTGACGGTGATCTCGCTGCCGCTGCTGCTGGACCGAGAGGTGGATTTCATCACCGCGATGATCACTTCCTTCGATGCGGTCATGCAGAATCTCCGCGTCATGGCACTCTGGGCCGCGCTGATCGCGCTGCTGCTCGGCCTTGCCATGCTGCCCTTCTTCCTGGGCCTCTTCATCGTGCTGCCGATGCTGGGCCATGCAAGCTGGCACCTCTACCGGCGCGTGTTGCCCTGATCATGCCTCTTTGAGGGCTGGACACTGGCCGCAGGTCAGGGCAATCTGCCCCGAAACAAGGGAGTTGCCCATGCCAGCATCCAAGCGCCGCAGCCTGCTCGTCACCGTTTTCGGAGTGATCGGCACAATCTGGTTTGCGCTGCATGCTGCCGAATACCTGTTCGAACGCATTGACTGGCTTGCGGGCACGCTTGCGTTGCCTGCACCGCTGGGTCTGCCAGAGCTGTTCGACTCGATGCCTCAATGGGCCTCGGTCGCGCTGACCGTTACGATCTGGCTGGGCCTGCTGGGCGCGTTCCTTTTGCTGCTGGGTGACAGGGCGTCGGTGCTGGTGTTGTCGTTGACGGTTATTGCCGCCCTGGTGACACTGGTCTGGGGTGTGTTGGCATTCACGCAGGGCTTCGGGCATGTCGGCACCGTTGAGCCGCTGTTCTTTGCCGGTGCGCAGGCGGCAATGACGATCGGTCTGTGGCTATACGCAAGGACCGCCAAGCGCTACGATACGCTCTGAACTGTTGTCGCGCGACAATGGCGGTCACACGCGCGTGTGGGGTCGTTGCGTTTCCGCGCGTCTTAGCTCAGGGTGCCGTCTAAAGAACCGGAGCCTGACATGACGATCCACGCAACCCTGTCCGATGCTATCGGCAACACACCTCTGATCCGTTTGAACAAGGCAAGCGAGGCCACGGGCTGCGAGATTCTGGGCAAGGCGGAGTTTCTTAATCCCGGTCAGTCGGTCAAGGACCGCGCCGCGCTCTATATCATCCGCGACGCGGTGGCGCGCGGCCTGCTGCAGCCCGGCGGCACCATCGTCGAGGGCACCGCCGGAAACACCGGGATCGGGCTGGCGCTGGTCGGGGCCTCGCTGGGGTTTCGCACGGTGATCGTGATCCCGAAGACGCAGAGCCAGGAAAAGAAGGACATGTTGCGCCTGGCGGGCGCGGAGCTTGTCGAAGTGCCCGCAGCCCCGTATCGCAACCCTAATAATTATGTCCGCTATTCAGGCCGTCTGGCCGAGGCGCTGGCAAAGACCGAGCCCAAGGGCGCGATCTGGGCCAACCAGTTCGACAATGTGGCCAATCGTCAGGCGCATGTCGAGACCACTGGCCCCGAGATCTGGGAGCAGACGGGTGGCCGCGTGGATGGCTTCATCTGTGCGGTCGGCTCGGGCGGCACGCTGGCGGGTGTGGCGCAGGCGCTGCAGGGCAAGGGCGTGAAGATGGGCCTTGCCGACCCGATGGGGGCCGCGCTCTACAGTTTCTACACCAGTGGCGAATTCAAGTCCGAGGGTGATTCGATCACCGAGGGCATCGGGCAGGGGCGCATCACCGCCAATCTCGAAGGGTTCACCCCCGATTTCTGCGCCCGGATCCCCGATGCCGAGGCGCTGCCTGTCGTCTTTGACCTGCTGGCCGAGGAAGGTCTGTGCCTGGGCGGTTCGTCGGGGGTGAATGTCGCGGGTGCCATCCGCATGGCGCGAGAGATGGGGCCGGGCCATACCATCGTGACGATCCTGTGCGATTACGGCACGCGCTACCAGTCCAAGCTCTTTAACCCCGATTTCCTGCACAGCAAGGGCCTGCCAGTGCCCGACTGGATGGAGCGCGCGCCGCGTGCCCTGCCGGACGTGTTCGAGGATCAGGCGTGACCATGCCAAGACGAATTGCGGCGACGCTCTGCCTGCTGCTCTGCCTCGGGATTGCTGCGCCAATCCTGATCTCCAGTGCGGGCATCGCGCAGACGACCAGCCAGAACGCGGCCCCCGATTACGAGGAATGGCGCAGCTTTGCCGAGCGCGTCGAGCGTGTCATCGACACGCCTCTGGCTTCGGACACGCTGCTCAACGAGTTTCGCGCCCAGCTTGTCGCCTATCGGACCCGGTTCCTGACCGCACAGGACACCAATGCAAGTCGTATCGCCACGCTTCGCGAACAGATCGCCGCCCTTGGTCCACCCCCCGAGGAAGGCACGACCGAGGCACCCGAACTGGCCGAGCGCCGCGCCGAACTGACCGACCAACTTGCTACGCTGCAGGCCCCCGGCATTGCCGCTCAAGAGGCGTTCCGGCGCGCGGACGGACTGATCCGGCAGATCGACACGATCCTGCGCGAGCGGCAGGCCGAGGCATTGCTGACCCTCTGGCCTTCTCCGCTCAACCCCGTCAACTGGGTCGCTGCCGCCGATTCCATCTGGGGCACGACCTTTACATTCGGCACCCAGATCGTCGGCGCGTTTGATGATCCGGCGCGGATGCGCGAATTCCGCTCCAACCTGCCAGTGGTGATCCTGCTGCTGCTGTTTGCCGGGTTCGTGCTGCTGCGCGGGCGGGCCTGGATCGAGCGTATCGTCGGCAAACTGCTTGATGATGGCACGGCGAGGCGCAGCAAGCGACTGCTGGCGCAACTCATGTCGCTGACGCAGATCATTGTGCCCACGGCCGCCGTCTTCGCGCTCTCGCTCGCGCTCGAGGCGACCTCGCTTTTCGGCGATATCGGATCGGCGCTGACCGGGGCGCTGGTCTATGCCGGGCTTGCCTATTTCACCGCGCGCTGGGCCGGGCGGCAGATGTTCCCGATCCGCGAGAGCACCCATGCGGTCTTGCTGCTGCCCGCGTCCCGGCGGCGCGAAGGGCGGCTTATGTCGAATCTTGTCGGGCTGGCGCTGGCGATCTTCTTCATTGGCCGGGCCTATCTCGACCCGGCGCTCCAGTCTGATGCGGCAAATGCCGTAATCGCCTTTCCACTGATGGTCTTTGCCGGGATCGTGTTGTTCCGGCTGGGTGCATTGCTGTCGATGCATTTCCGCCTGACGCAGGCAGATGGGCAGGAAACGCGGTTCTTCGACCGTGTCATCGGCATATTGGGCAAGATCGCCATGGCCATCGGGCTGGGCTCTCCGGTCTTCGCGGCAGTGGGGTATGTGCAAGCGTCACAGGCGCTGCTGTTTCCGGCCATCATGTCGCTGGGGATGATCACGGCACTGATTTTCCTGACCGAGTTTGTCAATGATGCCTATGACAGCCTGACCGGACGCGATGCAGATGAATCCGGTGCGCTGATCCCGGCGCTTATCAACTTTGCGCTGGTGGTGCTGTCGCTGCCGGTCTTCGCGCTGCTCTGGGGCGTGCGGATGACCGAACTGCTCGAGATCTTCCAGGTGCTGCGCGAGGGATTCCGGATCGGCGAGACCCGCATCGCGCCCGGCAATATCCTGAGTTTCGTTATTGTCTTCTCGATCGGCTTCATGCTGACGCGGATGGTGCAGGGCGCGCTGGGAAGCTCGGTCCTGCCCAAGACCCGGATCGACAAGGGCGGGCAGAAGGCGGTCATTTCGGGCACGGGCTATGTCGGTATCTTCATCGCCGCGCTGGTCGCGATCTCGACCGCCGGGATCGACCTCTCGGGTCTGGCCATCGTGGCAGGCGCGCTCTCGGTCGGTATCGGCTTCGGGCTGCAGAATATCGTGTCGAATTTCATCTCGGGCGTGATTTTGCTGATCGAGCGCCCGGTGGCCGAGGGCGACTGGATCGAGGTGGGTGACACGATGGGCATCGTGCGCGCCATCTCGGTGCGTTCAACCCGGATCGAGACGTTTGACCGCACCGATGTTATCGTGCCCAATGCCGACCTGATCTCGGGCACCGTGACCAACTGGACGCGCTACAGCGCGCTGGGGCGGATTGCGGTCCCGGTCGGCGTGGCTTATGGTTCCGACACTCGCAAGGTCGAGCGCATCCTGCAGGAAATCGGTGAGGCACAGCCATTGGCGCTTGTCGATCCGGCGCCCTCGGTCGTGTTCAACGATTTCGGGGCCGATGCGCTGGAATTTGAATTGCGCATGGTGATCAGCGATGTGGCCTTCGGCCTGTCGGTGCGCACCGAGATCCGGCATCAGATCGCCGAACGCTTCCGCGAGGAGGGGATTGAGATCCCCTTCGCGCAGCGCGATATCTGGTTGCGCAACCCCGAAGTTCTGCGCGGCGACCCACCGCCGCCGCCGTCCCCCGAACCGTTTGAGGAACCGCAGGACAAATCGCTCCGCCGTGACAATATCGGCGAGGTGATCGAAAGCCTGAGTAACGATTCCAGCGACGCGGGCGAAGACGGGCGCTAAGCGGGTCTGCCCTTGATGCGCTCGCGCAACTCCGCTATGTTATGTTATAGTATAACATTACATGGAGTATCTCATGGATGCCGCTGAGTCCCGCCTTCCGGTCACTGTGCTTTCGGGCTTTCTCGGCGCGGGCAAGACCACGCTTCTCAACCATGTGCTGAACAACCGCGACGGGCGGCGCGTGGCCGTGATCGTCAATGACATGTCCGAGGTCAATATCGACGCCGATCTGATCGAGGCGGGCGTGGATCTCAAGCGCGGCGAGGAAAAGCTGGTCGAGATGTCGAATGGCTGCATCTGCTGCACTCTGCGCGATGACCTGTTGGCCGAGGTCCGCCAACTCGCCCTTGAGGGGCGGTTCGACTACCTGTTGATCGAATCGACCGGCATTTCCGAACCGCTCCCCGTCGCCGCGACCTTCGAGTTCCGCGATGAAGCGGGCGAGAGCCTGATGGATGTCGCAAGGCTCGATACGATGGTCACTGTGGTTGATGCGGTCAATCTGCTCAAGGATTTCTCCAGCCATGACTTCCTTGCCGACCGGGGCGAGACACTGGGCGAAGAGGACGCACGCACGCTGGTCAACCTGCTGACCGATCAGATCGAATTCGCCGATGTGATCGTGCTGAACAAAGTGAGTGATTCCGGGCCAGAGCGCGTTGATGCCGCGCGCAAGATCATCAAGGCGCTCAACCCCGATGCCGACCTCATAGAGACCGATTTCGGCCATGTGACCACCGAGCGAATCTTCGATACCGGGCGCTTCGATTTCGAGACCGCGCATGAGAACCCGCTCTGGGCCAAGGAACTCTACGGCTTTGCCGATCATGTCCCCGAGACCGAGGAATATGGCGTCTCAAGCTTCGTCTACCGCGCCCGCCGCCCGTTCCATCCGACCAGGATCTACGACGCGCTCAATGGCGAGTTGCCCGGTGTGATCCGGGCGAAAGGGCATTTCTGGATCGCCTCGCGGCCCAACTGGGTGGCCGAGTTCTCGCTCGCAGGTGCGATGTCCAGTGTCACCCCTCTGGGCGGATGGTGGGCCGCCGTTCCGCGCGAGCGCTGGCCGGATCACCTGGAGGCGCTGGCCCGCATGCAGGAGGCCTGGGTCGAGCCCTGGGGCGACCGGCGGCAGGAGCTGGTGTTCATTGGCGCGGGCATGGATCAGTCCGCCATCCGCGCGCGGCTCGATGCATGTCTGATCGATGCCGACAGCTTCACCCCGGAAGCATGGCAGGACCTCGCTGATCCGTTCCCGAAATGGGGCAAGCGGCAAGCGGCATGAGTTTGGGCAGCCCCCGCGCAGTCCCGTCACGGCGGGCCTGCGCGCCTCATACTCATTTTCTTGCCAGAAATACTCAAATCCAAACGTGGCAAGGGTATGTTCGCCCTCTGCATCCCCGCGCCGCACCCCTGTCGGAAAAGCCATGGCCCGCAATGTGGTGACGCGCCTGCGCAGCAGGCGCGCCTCGATGAAAGACTATGACCGCCTGCCACCCGATCTGCGCGCATGGCTGGCCGAAGCCGCCCTGCCCTGGAGCGCACAATCCGCGCTGCGCCTGTGGCAGCAGCACCTGCGTGCGGCGCGTGGCGATATCCGCGCGGCGCGCGCCGCGCTCGACCGGGCCGAGGCGCGGGCGGTGGCGCGTGATGCGGCGCAGATCTGGGGGCCAACGCATCCGGCGGCGTCTATCGGCGCAACTGCTCCAGCACGGCGGCGTTGATATAGCCATCGGGCGGCAGGCCATTGGCACGCTGCCAGGCCTGTACGGCGGCAACCGAGGCGGGCCCCAGCCGCCCGTCGATCCCGGCAGTGTCATAACCCAGCGCATTCAGGCGGCGCTGCAACTCCATGCGCTCTGCCAGGCTCAGTGCGCGGTCGCTGCGCGGCCATTGCCCGCGCAAGGGGGGGGCGCCGCGCAAGCGGTCCGACAAATGCCCCAGCGCCAGGACATAGGCATCCGAGATATTGTATTCCTTGAGCACATCGTAATTACCATAGGCCAGAAAGGCTGGTCCGCGCGCGCCTCCCGGCAGCCACAGACGCGCCGTGCCCCCGGGCAGTCTCCCGCCTGCGGCGGGCGTGAAACCTGCCCGCGCCCAGGCCTCTGCATTCTGGCGCTGGCCGGTCAGGCCAAGACCTCCTCCCTCCGGCAGCACCACTTCCACAGCCCAGGGCTCGCCGCGCCGCCAACCGCGTCGGGCGAGGTAATTCGCCGCCGATGCGAGCGAATCGCCCGGGTCATCCGACCACAGGTCGCGGCGGCCATTGCCGGTGAAATCGACGGCGTAATCGAGATAACTCGTCGGCATGAACTGGGTATGCCCGAAGGCCCCCGCCCAGGAGCCGATCATCGCCCCCGGGGCGATATCGCCCGCCTGCACGATCCGCAGCGCCGCGACCAGTTCGGCTTCGAAAAACGCACCCCGCCGCCCGTCCTTGGCCAATGTCGCCAGCGTTGCCAGTGTCGGCGTGCGCCCGCGATTGGCTCCATAGGAGGATTCGATCCCCCAGATCGCGACCACCACCTCGGGCGGCACGCCAAAGCGCGCCTCGATCCGGGACAGCGCAGCAGCGTGCTGGCGCATGGCCTGCTGACCCTGCGCGATGCGCGTCTGGGTCACAGCATTGTCGAGATACTCCCAGATCCGCGCGCCGAATTCGCTCTGGCGGCGGTCGAGCGCGACTGTCTCGGGCAAGTGGCGGATATGCGGGCGGGCGCGTTCCATCGTGGCATTGCTGATGCCGGCAGCACGGGCGCGGCTCTCGAAGCCGGTCATCCACGTGGCAAATCCCGCCGGGCGCGACGCCGCTGCAGCCCGCGTCTCGGGCCGCGCCTCCGGTCGGGGCGAGACATCGACATTGGCCGCGACACAGGCGGGCAGGGCGAGCGAAAACACGAGAGCCGGGAGGCGGAACATGGGGCGTTACCAATGATTGACAGCCACATGCTAACGCGGTCTTGGGCAGGCTCCAAGCCTTGGCGGCTCTGGCCTCGCGGTTTCCCGCGCAAGTCGAGAATCTGGCGCTTAACAGGCGCTGAACAATCCGGTAGTCTTTGACGAAACACCCCGGAGGTGAACCCAGAGAGGTGAGCAGTGTCATGGATCTTTCCCGCCGTTCCGTTGTCGCGGGCCTTATGGCCCTGTCCTTGCCCGCCTGCATGGGCGGTGGCGTGCCGATGAGCGCGCCCGCCGCACGTCAGGCCCCGATGCGCCCGCAGCCCAATCCGGAATTCGATGCCTGGGTCGCGCAGTTCCGGGGCCGCGCCACTGGTGCGGGCATTCCTTCCTCGGTTGTCACCCCGGCACTGAACGGGGCGGGTTTCCTGCCCGATGTGATCGCGCGCGACCGGCGGCAGGCCGAGTTCTCGCGTACGCTGGAGGATTACATCACCGCCATTGCCGTAACAGACGAGCGCATCGCAGGCGGGCGCGCCGCGCTGGCGCGCCACGGTTCGACGCTGCGCGCCATCGAGAGCCGCTACGGCGTCGAGGCCGAGGTGGTTGCAGCGGTCTGGGGGCTGGAATCGCGCTATGGCACCGAACGCGGCGATATTCCCGTCATCTCGGCTTTGGCGACGCTGGCCTTTGACGGGCGGCGCGGGGCCTTCTTTGAAAACCAGCTTCTGGCCGCGCTGCGCATCCTGCAACGTGGCGACACGTCGCTGGCCAATCTGCGCGGATCATGGGCCGGGGCGATGGGACATACGCAGTTCATTCCGACCACCTATCAGGAATATGCGGTGGATTTCACTGGCAATGGCCGGCGCGATATCTGGGCCGAAGACCCCACGGACGCGCTGGCATCGGCGGCGAATTACCTGTCGCGGATGGGGTGGCGACAGGGTCAGCCCTGGGGGGTGGAAGTGCGCCTGCCCGAGGGGTTCAACACCGGGCTCGCGGGGCGCGGTTCCACCCGTGCGGTCAGTGCGTGGTCTGGCCTGGGTGTTCGGACGATGGCAGGAGGGTCAGTGGGTGATCACGGCCCGGCCTCGCTGATACTGCCCGATGGCCCGCGTGGTCCGGCCTTTCTGGTATTTCGCAATTTCAGCGTGATCCTGCGCTACAACAATTCGGAATTCTACGCGATCGGGATCGGGCATCTGGCCGACCGGCTGCGCGGGGGCGGGCCGATCCGGGGCAATTTCCAGCCCGACCGTTTCGGGTTGCGACTGGCCGACCGGCAGGAGATCCAGCGGTTGCTGACGCGCGCCGGGTTCGACACGCAAGGTGTCGACGGGGTGATCGGGCCGAATTCGCAAAGCGCGATCCGCGCCTATCAACAGGCGCGCGGTGTGGAGGTGACAGGCCAGCCCTCGCGCGGGCTGCTGGAGCGATTGCAACGCGGTGCGTGAAAAAAATCAGGGTGTCTGGAGCGGGTGAAGGGAATCGAACCCTCGTCGTCAGCTTGGGAAGCTGCTGCTCTACCATTGAGCTACACCCGCAGATCAGTCGCATCTACCGCGCAGCGTGCGACCCGTCAAGCGCCCTGTTGGGAGCAGAACAGAGCTTTCGAAAGCGGGCGCAGCGCGCGCGATTTGCACCAGGAAACCTGATTGTTCGAATTGCGGGCCGGGAGTGGTCGGTCGGGCTAACGGAGACGATGGCTGTGACACTTCACGGAGGTGATCTTGCCCAGACCTGCCGCATTGTGGCAGGTCCCAATGCCCGGTGCGTTCAGAAAGGGATCTCGTCGTCCATATCGGCCGGCCCCGTCGGCGCCGGAGAGCGACCGCCCCCAAACCCGTCATCACTGCCGCGCCCTTGCCCGCTGTCATATCCGCCGCCGCCTTCGCCGCGCCCTCCAAGCAGCGTCAACTCACCCTTGTAGGGGCGCAGCACGATTTCGGTGGAATAGCGATCCTGGCCCGACTGATCCTGCCATTTGCGCGTTTCCAATTGACCCTCGAGATAGACGCTCGACCCCTTGCGCAGGTACTGTTCGGCGATCCGCACCAGCGGTTCGGAGAAGATCGCGACAGTATGCCATTCCGTCCGTTCGCGGTTTTCGCCGGTGTTGCGGTCGCGCCAACGCTCCGAGGTGGCGATGCGCAGGTTGCAAACCTTGCCGCCATTCTGAAATGTCCGAACTTCGGGGTCGCGCCCCAGATTGCCAATCAGAATGACCTTGTTGACCGACCCTGCCATCACGCTCTCCTTGCATACCTGTTGCTTGCCAATTCAGAAGCAGATCCGCTGCCCCGAGTCACGTCCCTTATCGCCCGGATATGGTAAATAGACAATGAATGAGCAAGTCGATCTGGTGGGTCTGCTCACGTGGGCGTGCAGTTGTGGCTGGAAAACGGGCGCGTGGCAGAGTATCTTTCACAGAACGGTCTCGCGGACAGGACAGGACATGCGTCGTTGGTCGGCTCTGGCAATCATGATCGGGATGGGTCTTTCTGGCGCGCCGCTGCTCGGGCAGGGGCTGAGCCTTTCCAGCAGCAGCGGTCACAGCTCGGCGCTCGATTCCGTGCGGGCGGCCTCGCGGGTATTGGACGGGCGGTTGTCTGAGCAATACTCGGCCTCGGCGCGCTTGTTGCCGAATGCTGAGCAGCGTCAGGAAACAACGCCCATCCCGCGCTTCAACGGGCGCTACAACGGCCCCTATCTGGAGATGGCGCGGGTCGCCGCGCGCGCGCACAACATCCCGGAGGATCTGTTCCTGCGCCTCGTGCATCAGGAAAGCCGCTGGAATGCGCAGGCGGTATCGCACAAGGGGGCGATCGGGCTGGCGCAGCTCATGCCCGGCACGGCGCAACTGCTTGGCGTCGATCCGCATGACCCGCGCCAGAATCTCGATGGCGGCGCGCGCTACCTGCGCATGATGTATGACAAGTTCGGCGATTGGCGGCTGGCGCTGGCGGCCTATAACGCAGGCCCCGGCAAGGTGGAGCAGCATCAGGGCATCCCGCCTTATGCCGAGACGCAGAATTATGTGAAGGTGATCCTCGGGTCCGGGTGAGCAGGGCTTGCAGGTCTGGCGTGCAAGGGGCAGGGTGGCGGAAATGCCATCTTCTGAAAGCCTCTCATGTCCGTCACACTCGATATCGACTTCACACGCGCCCAATTCCCCGCCTTTGCCGAGCCAAGCCTGAAGGGGCAGGCGTTTTTCGAGAATGCGGGCGGCTCCTATACCTGCCAGCCCGTGATTGACCGGCTGACGCGCTTCTATCATGCGCGCAAGGTCCAGCCCTACGGCGCGTATCAAGCCTCACGGCTGGGCGGGGAGGAGATGGACGAGGCGCGCGAACGGCTGGCCGCGATGATGGGGGTAGAGGCGGACGAGCTGAGCTTCGGTCCGTCCACCACGGCCAACACCTATGTTCTGGCGCAAGCCTTCGGCGAGATGCTGGGCGAGGGCGACGCGATCATCGTCACCGATCAAGACCATGAGGCCAATTCCGGTCCCTGGCGGCGGCTGGCCACTCGCGGGATCGAGGTGCGCGAGTGGAAGATCGACCCCGAGACTGGCCATCTGGACCCGGGGGCACTCTGGGCTCTGATTGATGAGAAGGTGCGGCTGGTGTGCTTCCCGCATTGCTCGAATGTGGTGGGCGAAGTGAACCCTGTGGCCGAAATCTGCACGCGGCTGCGCGCCATCGGCGTGCATAGCTGCGTCGATGGCGTTTCCTACGCGCCACACGGCCTGCCGGATGTGGGCGCGTTGGGGGCCGATATCTACCTGTTCTCGGCCTATAAGACCTATGGGCCGCATCAGGGGCTGATGGTGATCCGGCGCGGTTTGGGCGAGGCGCTGCCCAATCAGGCGCATTATTTCAACGCGGACGTTCTCTACAAGCGCTTCACCCCGGCCGGGCCGGACCATGCGCAAATCGCAGCCTGCGCGGGGATGGCGGATTATATCGAGGCGCTCTACGCGCATCATTTTCCGCAGGGCACCGGGCTGCGCCCGGTGCAGCGCGCCGGCGCCGTGCATGATCTGATGCGAGACCATGAGACCCGCCTTCTGGCGCGGCTGATGGGCCATCTGCGCGGACGCAATGACATCCGCGTGCTGGGGCCGTCTGCGCCCGAGACCCGCGCGCCGACGGTGGCCATTGGCCACCGACAGCCCGGGCAGGCGCTGGCCGAGGCGCTTGCAGGTCATGGCATCATGGCGGGCGGCGGCAGTTTCTACGCCAATCGCGCGCTCGAAGCCCTGGGTGTCGCGCCTGATCATGGCGTGCTGCGGCTGTCTTTCGTGCATTATTCCAGTGAGGAAGAGCTTGACCGGCTCTGTGACGCGCTAGATCGGGTGTTATAGGCAAGTCAGGTCAGGCAGTTGAACGAGACGACCCCGATCATTCTGTGGTTTCGGCGCGATCTGCGCCTGTCTGACCATCCCGCATTAGCCGCCGCCGCCCGAAGCGGGCGACCTGTTATTCCGGTTTTTCTGCATGACGAGCTTGTCGAGACTCTGGGTGCCGCCCCGCAATGGCGGCTGGGGCTGGGGGTTGAGGCTTTTGCCGCGCGGCTGGAGGGGATCGGCGCGCGGCTGATCCTGCGCCGGGGGCAGGCGCTGGAGTCTCTGCGCGCGCTGATTGCCGAGACGGGCGCAGGGGCCGTGTGGTGGACGCGGCAATATGACCCCGACCAGATCGCGCGCGACAAAGCTGTGAAAGCGGCGCTGCGCGAGGACGGGATCGACTCCACCAGCTTTCGCGGCCATCTGATTTTCGAGCCCTGGGAGGTCGAGACCGGGGCGGGCAAGTTCTATCAGGTCTATACGCCGTTCTGGAAAGCCGTGCGCGGGCGCGAAGTGCCTGCACGCTCCGCCGCGCCTTCGACACTGACAGCCCCTGCCCACTGGCCCGAGAGCGACACCCTTTCCGAGTGGCGGATGGGCCGCGCCATGAACCGCGGTGCCGATGTGGTACGCCCGCATCTGGTGGTGGGCGAGGAGGCCGCGCAGACGCGCCTCGCGGTCTTTGCCCGCGACCGTATGTCGGACTATGCCGAGGCGCGCGACCGGATGGACATTGACGCGACATCGGGCCTTTCGGAGAATCTGACCTATGGCGAGATCAGCCCGCTGGCGCTGTGGGAGTCGGGCCAACGTGGGTTGGCCGAGGGTAAGCGCGGTGCCGAGACCTTCCTGAAAGAGGTCGTCTGGCGCGAATTCGCCTATCACCTGATCTATCACACGCCCCATATCGTGAAAGATAGCTGGCGCGCGGGCTGGCAGCGTTTCCCGTGGTCCGACGAGAATGACGACACGCTGCGCTGGAAACAGGGCCGCACCGGGATCGAGATCGTCGATGCCGCCATGCGCGAACTTTATGTCACGGGCCGGATGCATAACCGCGCGCGGATGCTGGTGGGTAGCTACCTGACCAAACACATGCTGACCCATTGGCGTGTCGGACAGAAATGGTTCGAGGAGTGCCTGATCGACTGGGACCCCGCGGCCAATGCGATGGGCTGGCAATGGGTCGCAGGCTCTGGCCCTGACGCGAGCCCCTATTTCCGTATCTTCAACCCCGAGACGCAGGCCGGGAAATTCGACCCCAAGGGGGCCTACCGGCGCAAATGGCTGGCCGAGATCAGTGCAGACCCGCCCGAAACCGCGCGCGCCTTCTTCGACGCCTGCCCGCGCGCATGGGGGCTAGCGCCTGACATGCCCTATCCCGACCCGCTGGTGCCGCTTGACGTGGGGCGCGCGCGGGCGCTCGAAGCCTATGAGGCACGCAACCGCGCCCTTGAAGGACAGTAGACAATGAATGAACTTGCAGTAGAGTTTGATGCCATGACACTCGGGGTCGCCACTTCGCTTGACAACCAGACCGACCTGCCGCGCTATTTCCGGCAGGCCTTTGCCATGGCGCAGCGCATCAACAAGGGGCGGCTGGACATCCGTCTGCCCGATGGGCGGTGCTTCCGCGTCGAGGGCAAGGCACCTGGCCATGTCGCCGAGATCGAGATCCACGACCCGGATTTCTTCGCGCGCCTCATCCGCGAGGGCGATATCGGAATCGCCGAGAGCTATATGGAAGGCGGCTGGAGCACGCCGGATCTGCAAGCCTTCATGGATCTGGTCAATGACGACAACCCCGCGCTCTATGATGAGGTGCTGGCCACGAAACTGGTGCGGGTGCTGGAACGGCTGCGCCACTGGCTGCGGGCCAACTCGAAGACCCGCGCGCGCAAGAACATTTCCTATCACTATGATCTGGGTAATGATTTCTACGGGCTCTGGCTCGATGACAGCATGACCTATTCCTCCGCGCTCTTCACCACCGGGCAAGAGAGCCTCGAGGCCGCGCAGCAAGCCAAATACGCCGCGATGGTGGACCGGATGGGTGTGCGTTCGGGAGATCATGTGCTCGAGATCGGCTGCGGCTGGGGGGGCTTTGCCGAATATGCCGCCGGGCAGCGCGGGCTGAAGGTCACGGGGCTGACGATCAGCCAGGCGCAGCATGATTACGCGGTCGAACGCATGGCGCGGGCCGGACTGTCGGAGCAGGTCGAGATCCGGCTGCAGGATTACCGCGACACCAAGGGGCAGTTCGACGGCATCGCCTCGATCGAGATGTTCGAGGCCGTGGGCGAGGCATACTGGCCGCGCTATTTCCGCGCCGTGCGCGACCGGCTCAAGCCCGATGCGCAGGCGGTGATCCAGATCATCATGGTGCCCGATGCGCGCTTTGCGAGCTATCGCACTTACGTCGATTTCATCCAGAAATACATCTTCCCCGGCGGGATGCTGGGTGCACCGTCCCCGGTGCGGCAAGTGGCCGAGGCGCAGGGGCTGAACTTTCGAGATACGCATGATTTCGGGCCAAGCTACAGCCTGACGCTGCGGCGCTGGAACGAGATGTTTCAGGCCCGCTGGCCCGAGATTGCCGCAATGGGCTATGACGCGCGTTTCAAGCGGATGTGGGAATACTACCTCACCTCTTGCGCGGCGGCGTTCGAGAGCGGGGTCTGCGATGTGACGCAACTGGTGCTGCAACGGCCTGCCTGCGCTGACTGAGCATTGCGCGTGGGTGACTGCACGTTTATGCTATCAGCAACGAAGAGCTGACAGAACGAGACAGGCATGCCCACCCTGACACGACTTGTGTCGCTGCTATTATTCGGCTTCATGGCCTATGTAGCCAGCATCTACTACCTCGCGCTTTACGAGGTCCCCCCCAATAACAACCATGGCGGCATGTTCATCTCGCTTATCGCTGCAGTGGTTGGTTGGCGCTTTGTCGGTGCGCGCGCGACCGGCTCGACAGTCAGGAACTTCACGATTGTCGTGCAGGGTGTCATCGCGACTTACCTTGTCAGTTTCATTCTGTTTGCTTTCTATGAAATCTTAACTCAGGGCTATGTCGGTCGCTACCAGACCCTAGAGGAAGCCCTGCAAGGTGTGTTCGGGATTGCGAGTGAGCACGCGATCCGTATGAGTGACCTGGAGTTCCTGACTGTTCTGCTGACGATGGCATTCGTGATAACGCTTCTGGTCACGGGTGTGTTCCGCTTCGCCGAGGCGCGTCGATTTGATCGATGAATGACGCGGTCTTCTTCTTCGGGCGGTTGATGGAACCGGAACTGCGCGCGGTGGTTCTGGGGGTGCCGTTGCCAGGCACACCGGCAAGGCTTTGCGGGCAGATACCTGTCGCCGCTGGCGGCCTTGGACATGGGGCTGGATTGCAGGACCGGGCAGGCGAAGACGTCTGTGGGCTACTGTTCGAGTTGACGACCCTGCAGATGGCGCGGCTGGAGCGCTACATGGCGGCTGCCGGGGCACAGCGCGTGACGGTTATGCCGGAATGCTGCGGTAGGCACCAATCGGCCTGGGCCTATCTGCCGGGCGCTGCGGTGAGCGGAGAGAGACCGCAACCGTGGTGCTTTGAAGTGTGGCAGGCGCGACATGCCCGCGCATCATGCCTCGCCGCACGCGAGGTGATGGCCATAACCGAAGACGCGCCGGACAGCGCGCTGCGGGCGCGCTGGGCGATGGCGCATTCCCATGCAGGTGCGCGCCTGCGCGCAGCGGCCGAACCTGCGCCCTCCGTTATCCGCGACGCCTGGCCGCGCGCGGCCATCGACACCGAACAGGAGCGCCGACCTTACAACTATTTCTTTTCGGTGGCCGAGACTGACCTGCGCTTTCGCCGCTTCGACGGAAGCTGGAGCCCGCCTGTCCGGCGTGCGGGGTTCGTGATGAGCGATGCCGTGACCGTGCTGCCCTATGACCCCAGGCGCGACCGGGTGCTGCTGATCGAACAGTTCCGCTTCGGCCCCTGGCTGCGCGGGGCGGAAAACTGCTGGCTGCTCGAGCCAATTGCCGGACGGATCGATGCGGGTGAAACCCCGCAGGAGACAGCCCTGCGCGAGGCGCTTGAAGAGGCGCGGCTGGTGATTGCGGAAGACGACCTTGTTCAGGTCTCAGGCAGCTATCCTTCGCCCGGCGCCGTGTCGGAATTCATCTTTCATTTCGTGGCACTATGCGATCTGCCCGACGGGGTCGAAGGCGTGGCCGGGCTTGAGACCGAGGCCGAGGATATCCGTAGCCACCTTCTGCCCTTCGATCAGCTTATGGAACTCGTCGCCACTGGCGAGGTGCAGAACGGTCCGCTGGTGCTGTCAGCCTACTGGCTGGCGCTGCACCGCCCTCGGCTGCGCGCCGAAACCTGAGTTCGTGTCACGGGCGCGGGGCGCGCGCGCGCCATGCGGCCCAGTCCTCGGGCGTGTCCAGATCGGTCAGGGCGCGGTGCCCGGTCAAGGGGTGCAGCCGCGGCGGATGCGCGGCCAGAAGCCTGCGCGCGCCCGCGTCACCGCGAAGCTGCAACAGATCGGAAAAGAGCGCATGAGGTAGAAGAGTCGGGTGTCCGGGACTGCGGGTCATGTCGGTCGCACGCAGTGGCAGATGCGCGTGCTGTGCCTGCGCCCGGATCAGCGCGCGCATGTCCTCTGCCGTGATCTCGGGCATGTCGGGCAGGGCGATCATCAGCGCGTGCACGGGCAGGCTCATCGCCCAGCGCGCCCCCGTCCGCAACGAGGCGGCCATGCCCTCGGTCGCGTCCTCGACAACCAGCCGGGTCACTGGAAGCGCAGCCAGCACGGCCTCGCGTGCGCTGTCCTCCTCGCGCAGGGTCACGGCCACATGCGGGCTGGCGCGGGTCGCGCGCTCGGCCACCACCTGCAGCAGCGGGCGCCCGGCGACCTCTTGCAGCAGCTTGTCGCGCCCGCGCATGCGCTGCGATGCCCCCGCTGCAGGCAAGAGGATCGCGCAGCCTAGCGTCATCGTTCGGGGATCAGCCCGCGCGGCGCGAAGCGCAGCATCAGAAGCAGCGCCACCCCCATGGTCAGCAGCCGCATATAGGCCGCCGAGTCGAGCAGATGACGGCGCAGTTCCGAGCCGACATCCATGCCCGAGGTGATCATCTCCATCAGCCAACGCCCTGCCGGTTCAACCTGCACCCACAGGAACCAGATGACAAATGCCCCCAGCACCGAGCCCCAGTTGTTGCCTGACCCGCCCACGATCACCATCACCCAGATCAGGAAGGTAAAGCGCAAAGGCTCATAGCTGCCCGGCGTAAGCTGGCCATCCATCGACACCATCATCGCGCCTGCCAGCCCGCATACACCCGAGCCCAGCACGAAGATCATCAGGTGACGGCGGGTGACATTCTTGCCCATCGCGCGGGCAGACACCTCATTGTCGCGGATCGCGCGCATCATCCGGCCCCAGGGCGAGTTGAGCGCGCGTTCGGCCAGCCAGATCAGGATACCCAGAACGATCAGGAACAGCGCCGAGTAGCCCAGCCCGGAAACGACCGTGGCAGTCTGCGAAACGCTCCAGCCCAGAGTGTCGGCCAATGACTGCACCCAGGGCACGGGCTGCAACTCAACCGGGCGGGCTACAGGGCGGTCGATACCGGTTACGTTATTCACCCCGCGCGCCAGCCAGCGCTCGTGCTTCAGCACTGCGATCACGATCTCGGAAATTCCCAGTGTCGCGATGGCCAGGTAATCAGACCGCAGGCCCAGACTGACCTTGCCGACCAGCCAGGCCACTCCGGCGGCAAACACGGCGCCCACGGGCCAAGCAAGGACCACTGGCAGCCCCGCACCGCCCAGATAGCCGGTCGCGGCTGGATCGACGGCCTGCACCGCCTGCTTTGCCGGACCGAACACATAAGAGGTGATCATGAAGCCAACGACCAGCACGCCGAAAATCGCCAGCCCCCGTAATCTGCCGGGGGTCATGCGCTTGTAGACCAGAACGGCGGCCAGAATTGTCGCTACGCCCAGCATCAACCCCAGTATGATGCCCAGCCCGCCCGCAGCCCAGGCCTCGGGTACTGGCGGCATGGCAATCAGCACCACTGCCAGCCCGCCGACCGCCGTGAAACCCATGATGCCCACATTGAAGAGGCCCGCATAGCCCCATTGCATGTTCACGCCCAAAGCCATGATGGCCGAGATCAGACTCATGTTGAGAATTGTGACGGCCAATTGCGGGCTCTGGAACATGGCGACCATCGCCAGCACCGCGCCCATGATGGCAAAGAGACCCAGATCGCGCGCGGTCAGGCTCATAGCACTTTCCCCTTGAAGATACCGGTCGGACGGAACAGCAGCACGATAACCAGAATGGCGAAGGTGACGGCGAATTTGTAATCCACAGGCAGAAGCTGCATCATCGAGCTTGGCTCCATCCCCTCGGGCGCGAGGTAGGTCAACACGCGCCGCCAGGCAAATGTTATGCCCATCTCCGCAAAGGCCACCACATAGGCGCCGACAATCGCGCCCAGCGGCGAGCCAAGCCCGCCGAGGATGGCGGCGGCGAACATGGGCAGCAGAAGCTGGAAGTAATTGAACGGCCGGAAGCCCTTGTCCAACCCGTACAGCGTGCCCGCAAGCACCAGCAGAATCGCCGTGATCGTCCATGTGATGACCACCACCCGCTCGGGGTTGATGCCCGACAGCAGCGCCAGATCCTCATTGTCGGAATAGGCGCGCATCGACTTGCCCGCCCGGGTGCGGTTCAGGAACCAGAACAGGATGACCATCACCACCAGCGCAGTGATGATTGTGATGGCCTGCGCCGAGCGCAGTGCCATCCCCTCGGCCAACCCGGTGAAGTCGCGGAACTCGCGCACTGTGAAAATGAAACGCTGGCCATCCTCGAAGCGTGTCTCACTGACCCCCATGAACAGTCGGGTGATACCATTGGTGACGAACATCACCCCCAGCGAGGCCATCACGAAGATCATCGGCTTGGCCTTTACCTTGCGGTAATACCGATAGACCAGGCGGTCAGCGGCCAACAGATACCCCACCATGACCAGAATGCCGAAAGGGAGCGCCAGCAGTGCAGTGGGCAGAGGCTGGATGCCGATGCCTTGCGCCTGAAGGAAGAATGTCCCGCCGATCACCGCTGCCGTGCCCAGTGCCATCGTGTCGCCATGCGCGAAATGGGCAAAGCGCAGGATCGAAAAGATCAGCGTGATCCCCAGCGCGCCCAACGCCAGCTGGCTGCCATAGGCAAAAGCGGGGATGAGCATGAAGTTTGTGACGCTGACAAGTGCGTTGAGGGGTTCCATGCCGGTCAGCCTCCCAGAAAGGACTTGCGGACATCGGGATCAGCCAGAAGCGCCTTCCCGGTGTCGGTGTAACGGTTGGCACCCTGCACCAGAACATAGCCCTTATCTGCAATTTCAAGGGCTTGCCTGGCGTTCTGTTCCACCATGAGGATGGAAATGCCAGTGCGGGCAATTTCGATGATGCGGTCGAAAAGCTCATCCATCACGATCGGGCTGACCCCGGCGGTCGGTTCGTCGAGCATGAGAACCGAAGGCTGTGTCATCAATGCGCGGCCCACGGCCACTTGCTGACGCTGCCCGCCCGACAATTCGCCCGCCGCCTGCCGCCGTTTGTCGCGCAGGATCGGAAACAACTCATAGACCTGTTCCATCGTGGCGCGAAAATCATCCTTGCGGATGAAGGCACCCATTTCGAGGTTTTCCTCGACGCTCATTGAGGGAAAGATGTTCGAGGTTTGCGGCACGAACCCCATCCCCTTGCCGACGCGGGCCTGCGGGCTGAGCGCGGTGATGTCCTCACCCGCCAGCCGCACGCGGCCCTCGCGCAATCGCAGCATGCCGAAAACGGCCTTCATCGCGGTCGATTTACCTGCCCCATTGGGGCCGACGATCACGGCGATCTCGCCCTTTTCGACGGCGATGGTGCAGTCATGCAGGATATCGGCGCCGCCATAGCCACCGGTCATGGCCTCGCCTATCAGGAACGCGCTCATTGGGAAACCTCCGGGGCGAACGGCGTGCAAAACGCGGGGGCTGCGCTCGAATGCTGTGGGCGCAGGCTACCGGGCAATCGCTGATGATCCGCGCGCGGCCACTCCGCACCGGGCGCGCTCCCTCGCAGGAAATGTCGAGTTTGTGCAAGCTGGGTTGTGCATGAGACGGGCAGCCCACCCTGTTCGAGTGGATCTGACGGCAATACCCCCGCTATCCGCCCGCGTAGGAAATGTTGAGTTTGTATCGTTTCGACAGGCATGGCTCAGCCTCCGCTCGCAGGACGGATGAGACTCGTTACGGCGCGTGTGGCCGCGAACAGGCTGTCGGGGTCGATATCTTCACCGGGGTCGATCGCGATAGAGATTCGTTTTCCGTCTGCCTCTGCGACCATGATCACGAAACTCTCTACCTCGCCCGCATCGACCTCGGCCCGGTTGGTCAGCGATACGACCTCCAGATGCTCGGTATGGAAATGCTCGCGGGCGAGGGTGACTGGCTCATCCAGGTCAAGGGACGCGGCCTCCTGTGCAAACTCAGCCTCGATCTGGTCGAGGACCTCTTCGATCCTGATGCTGGGCGGGAAATGCTCTGGCATATCGAAGATTTCCAGCCAGCGTTCCCCGCTTTGGAAAATCACCCCTTCACCGAGATCAGTGCGCACGGCGCTGTTCCATTCGGTGTCTTGCGCGCAGAGGACAAAACTGCTCGGCAAGGGCTCGCAATCCGAGGTTTCGGCGAATGTCGTGACGGGGGCAAGCGCGAGCAGGGCTGCGAGGCAGACAGGACGCAGGTGCTCAGACATGGTCGACCTCCTCATGAACAACCTTGTTCTTGAGGCCAGTGCCCAGATAGGCCTCGATTACCGCCTCATTGGCCTTGATCTCGTCCAGCGTGCCCTCGGCCAGCACCTTGCCCTCGGCCATACAGATGACCGGGTCGCAGATTCGCCCGATGAAATCCATGTCATGCTCGATCACGACGAATGTATAGCCCTGTTCCTGGTTCAGCCGGACGATTGCATCTGCGATCGTGTTCAGCAGCGTTCGGTTCACGCCAGCGCCAACCTCGTCAAGGAACACGACCTTGGCATCGGTCATCATCGTGCGCCCAAGCTCAAGCAGCTTCTTCTGCCCGCCCGAGATCTGGCCGGCCTTCGCGTCGGCGATATGGCTGATCGTCAGGAACTCCAGCACCTCATCGGCCCTTTCGCGGATGCGCTGCTCTTCCTCGCGCACTCGCGCGCCGCGAAACCACGCCGACCACAGGTCTTCTCCCGACTGATTGGGCGGCACCATCATCAGGTTCTCGCGCACTGTCATCGAGTGGAATTCATGTGCGATCTGGAAGGTGCGCAGCAGTCCCTTCGCGAACAACTCATGCGGTGGCAGGCCGGTAATATCCTCGTCCTGCATGAATACCTTGCCCGAAGTTGGCGGAAGAACGCCCGCGATCACATTGAAAAGCGTCGTTTTTCCTGCGCCGTTTGGGCCGATCAATCCAGTGATCGATCCTTTTGCGATCTCGAGCGTGGCGCCGTCTACGGCATGAAAACCGCCGAAATGCTTGTGCAGATCCTCGACCCGGATCATCGCCATGGCACTCTCCCTGTCGCCGGTCCCGTTGGTCGGGATCCTTTTCTGGCTCAAACGGCCCGGGGAGCATGCTTGCTCCCCGGGCCGGGTGGGTTATCCCGATTGGGGTATCCCCGATCAGTGGAAGCGGATCGTCACGAACTCGCCATCTTCGACAACATATTCGCGATAGGTGCCTGCCGCTTCGCCCGGTCCGATCAGTTCCACATCGGTCGCACCGACATAGTTGATCTCGCCGCCCTCGGACAGAATTTCGAGTGCGCGGGCCAGTTGACCTGGCAGGATTTCTTCACCCGGCGCATTCGCCACATTCAGGATGTTGGCAGCGATGCCTTCGGGCGTCGCTTCGCCTGCGGCATGTGCGGCCAGCGCCAGCAGCGCTGCGGCATCATAGCTTTCGCCAGTGAACGAGCTGGCGGTGACAACACCAGCAGCCTCGCCCAGTGCGGCAAAGGCTTCAGCGCCCTCACCTTCGGCGCCGGGCAGGGTGCCCACGGTGCCTTCCAGTGCTTCGCCCACGGCCTCGATCAGTTCATCGCCATACATGCCGTCGCCGATGAAGAAAGACTCGAATGCGCCCAGCTCCCAGGCCGTGCGCAGCATTGAGCCGCCACCGTCAGTGTAGCCCAGAATCACCAGCGAATCCCCACCGGCCGAAGCCAGCGTGCCCGCTTCGGCGGAGTAGTCGCCGCGCCCGTCTTCATGCGGAATTGACGTGGTCACGGTGCCGCCAGCGGCCTCGAAGCTCTCGATGAAGGCATTGGCGAAGCCTGCACCATAGTCATTGTTGGTGTAGGTCACCGCAACTTCAGAAATGTCGCGGCTCATCACGATATCGGCCAGCACCGCACCCTGCCGGGCATCGGACGGAGCCGTGCGGAAGAACATGCCACCCGAGTCTGTGGTGGTGAAAGCGGGCGAGGTCGCGGAGGGCGAGATCATCGGTACGCCTGCGGACATGGCCACGTTCTGCAGCACCGACATGGTGACGCCGGAACAGTCTGCGCCCATGATGGCGGCCACGCCGTCAGACGAGATCAGACGCTCTGCGGCGGCTTGCGCGGCGCTCGAATCAAGGCAGGTCGAATCCGCGCGCACCGAACGGATCATCTGACCGCCCAGGATACCGCCGGCTTCATTGATCTCGTTCCAGGCCATTTCCGCCGAATCCGCCATGTGCGGCGTGACCGATTCAATCGGCCCGGTAAAGCCCAGCAGCACGCCGAACTTGACCTCGTCGGCCATGGCCATGCCAGCCGAGAATGCCAGCGCGGTGCTGGCAAGAAGAAGCTTTTTCATCAGGTATCTCCCATAGGTCTTGTTATCGTTTCACAGCGCGCCCGAGCGCGCAGGAGCGGTGATTTATCTCACCCTGCGGATATGCGTAGCATGGTGTTTTTGCCTAGGGAAGATGTTTCGCACGCTGAATCCGGCGCAAAACGGCGCCTCACGCAGAGGCTCTCTTGCGTGAAGGCTCCGAAACAAGAGGTTACTCCAACTCGATCGTGCCCGGCGGTTTCGAGGTGCAGTCATAGAACACGCGGTTGATGCCGCGCACCTCGTTGATGATCCGCGTGGCGGTCTCGCCAAGGAAATCATGGCTGAACGGGTAGTAGTCGGCGGTCATGCCATCAACGCTCGTGACCGCGCGTAAGCCGAGCGCGTAATCATAGGTCCGCCCGTCGCCCATCACGCCCACAGTGCGCATGGGCAGGATTGCGGCGAATGCCTGCCAGATCTCGTCATAAAGCCCGTGGCGGCGGATCTGGTCGATATAGATGGCATCGGCCTTGCGCAGGATTTCCAGCTTGTCGCGGGTGATCTCGCCGGGACAGCGGATGGCGAGGCCAGGGCCGGGGAAGGGGTGGCGGCCAATGAAGCTCTCGGGCAGGCCCAATTCCCGCCCCAGTTGACGCACCTCGTCCTTGAACAGTTCCCGCAGCGGCTCGACCAGTTTCAGCCCCATCTTCTCGGGCAGGCCGCCGACATTGTGGTGCGATTTGATCGTGACCGAGGGGCCGCCCGAGAAGCTGACGCTCTCGATCACGTCCGGGTAGAGCGTGCCTTGGGCGAGAAACTCCGCGCCTTCGATCTCGCCCGCGTATTTCTGAAATACATCTATGAACAATCTTCCGATGATCTTGCGCTTTGTTTCCGGGTCGGAAACGCCGTCGAGTTCACCAAGGAAAAGTTCCGCCTCGTCGGCGTGAATCAGCGGGATGTTGTAATGGTCGCGGAACATGGTCACGACCTCGCTGGCCTCGTTCAGCCGCAAGAGGCCATGATCGACGAAAACGCAGGTCAGCTGCTCGCCGATGGCTTCATGAATCAGAACGGCGGCGACCGAGGAGTCAACCCCGCCCGACAGCCCGCAGATCACCTTGCGGTCGCCCACCTGCGCGCGGATCTTCGCAATCGCCTCGTCGCGGTAGCTGGCCATGGTCCAGTCACCCGTGAACCCCGCCAGCTTCACGAAATTCTCATAGAGCGTCGCGCCGCGCGGGGTGTGGTGCACTTCGGGGTGGAATTGCACGGCGTAGAAATGGCGCGCGACATCCGCCGTGATGGCGAAAGGTGCGCCGGGTGAGGTGCCATAGACCTCGAAGCCGGGGGCGAGGCGGCTGACATGGTCGCCATGGCTCATCCATACCTGTTCGGGGCCATCTGCGAACCAGCCATCGAGCAGAGGGAGGGGCGCGGTCGGGCTGACCTTCGCGCGGCCGAATTCCGCTGTGCCTTCGCCCGAGACCACTAGCCCACCAAGCTCCTGCATCATCACCTGCTGGCCATAGCAGATGCCAAGGATCGGCACGCCGAGGGTAAAGGCGCTGGCAGGTGGGCGGGGCGAGCCCTCTCGCGTTACCGAATCCGGCCCGCCCGAGAAGATGATCGCGCGCGGCGCGAACTCGGCCAGAAACGCGTCGGTCACGCGGTTATAAGGGTGGATCTCGCAATAGATGTTCAACTCGCGCAGGCGCCGCGCGATAAGCTGCGTGACCTGAGAGCCGAAATCGATGATCAGGAGGCGTTGATGCTGGGTCATGCGCTCCGCTTAGGCCAAGCCCGCGCGCCCCGCAAGAGGGTTGGGCGTGGGGCGGGTCGTCTAGGCGTGGCCCAGCGTCAGGATTTGCAGATCGGCGACATTGGTGCCGGTCGCGCCGGTGATCAGCAGGTCGCCTGCAAGCCCAAGCGCCTTGTGGCTGTCATTGTTGTCAAGCAGCACCTGCGCGTCGCCCCCGGCGGCATGGATGCGGGCGACCGTCTCGCCATCGACAATCGCGCCCGCGGCCTCGGTCGGCCCGTCGCGCCCGTCCGTGCCGCCCGACAGCAACCGCCAGCCGGGCCGCCCCGCCAGCGCCATCGCCACGCGCAGCGCGAGTTCCTGATTGCGCCCGCCGCGCCCGGTGCCGCGCAGGGTGACCGTTGTCTCGCCGCCAAAGAGCGCGAGCCGGGGCGTGCCGGCCTCGACCGTCCGGACAATGCGCGTGGCGGCGTCGGCGACATCACCGGTCAAGGGAGGCTCGACCACGGACGCCTCGGGGCGGGCCTGCGCCATGGCCTGAAGCGACTGGCGATTCGACCCGACCAGGCGATTTTCTGCGGATAGTGCGGGCAGGTTTTCTTCGGGGCGGGTGAGGGCGGTTCGTGCCGGTTGGGGCAGGCGGTTCCAGACCCCGCAGGCGCGTAGCATCTCGACCACCTGCGCGCGCGGGGCAATCGGGGCGACTGTGGGGCCGGAGGCAATCGCGCGCAGGTCATCGCCGATCACATCCGACAGAATCAGCGCGGTGACCGGGGCGGGATGGGCCGAGCGCACCAGCCCTCCGCCCTTGAGCCGCGACAGATGCTGGCGGACCGCGTTCATCGCTACGATATCCATCCCCGCGCTCAGCAGGATGCGGTTGACCTCGGCCTTGTCCTCAAGGCTCAGCCCCTCGACCGGGGCGGGCAGAAGCGCCGAGCCGCCGCCCGAGACAAGCACCAGCACATGGTCCTGCGCGCCTGCCTCGGCCAGCACGGCTTCGGCGGCACGGGCGGCGCGTTCCCCGTTGGCATCGGGCACCGGATGACCTGCCGCCATGACTTCGGCCCCGGCAAGCTCCGTGGCATTCTCGTAATTCGTCACCACCAGTACCTGCGCCGGGCGGGGCAGGGTGGTAAGTGCAGCCTCGGTCATGGCACAGGCGGCCTTGCCCAAAGCCAGCACATGGAGCCGACCATGATCGGGCAGGGGATGGGCGCGCAAGGCGCATTTCACGGCGGCACGCGGGTCGGCGGCCTGCACGCCGATGCGGAACAGTGCGGTCAGGTCGTCACGGGTCAGCATGGGCTCGTTTCCTCCGCGAAGGTCTTGCCCGGTCAAGAGACCGTCAGCAAACTGCAAGTTCATCATGGCTTAGCAACGGCAGGATTGCTATAGACCGCGCCCAGACGCGCAAGCCTTGGGACAGGAAAGGAAAGCCATGTTCGATCTGACAGGAAAATCCGCTTTGGTAACGGGCGCTTCGGGTGGGATCGGTGCCGCAATTGCCCGCGCACTCCACGGGGCGGGGGCGCAGGTGGCGCTTTCGGGCACGCGCGAAGCGCCGCTCATGGCACTGGCCGAAGAGCTTGGCGCAGGTGCGCAGGTGCTGCCCTGCAACCTGTCGGACCCGGACGCTGTTGACGCGCTGCCCAAGGCGGCCGCCGAGGCGTTGGGTGGGCTGGACATTCTGGTCAATAATGCGGGCATCACCCGTGACATGCTGATGATGCGCATGTCGGACGAGCAATGGGCGCAGGTGCTGGATGTGAACCTGACCGCCGCGATGCGCCTGATGCGCGGGTCGCTGCGCGGCATGATGAAGGCGCGCTGGGGGCGGATCGTCAACATCTCTTCAGTGGTCGGCGCGATCGGTAATCCCGGGCAGGCGAATTACGTTGCCGCCAAAGCGGGGCTTGTGGGACTCTCGAAAGCCCTGGCGCAGGAAGTGGCGACGCGCGGGATCACGGTGAATTGCGTGGCCCCCGGCTTCATCGCCACGCCCATGACAAATGCGTTGACCGAGGATCAGCAGGAAGCGATCAATGCGCGCATTCCGACCGGGCGCATGGGCACGCCCGAAGAGATCGCGGCGGGCGTGCTCTATCTGGCCAGCCCCGAGGCGGGCTATGTCACCGGCGCGACGCTGCACATCAATGGTGGCATGGCCATGCTCTGAGCTTGCGACGCGCAGTTTGTGGCACGTCTGCCCTGTGCTATGCAGATGTGCCGCGTTCCATGCTGCGGCGCACTTGACGCACGGCGCGTTACGCCCTATTGGGCGCGCAATGTCAGGTCGCGGGCGCGGCTTGCGAGGGACATTCAAGGCCGGTGACCGGCAAAAACCTGAGGGGAAGAACATGAGCGATATCGCTGATCGTGTGAAGAAGATCGTGGTCGAGCATCTGGGCGTCGACGAAGGCAAGATCACCGATGGGGCCTCCTTCATCGACGATCTGGGTGCCGACAGCCTGGACACGGTCGAACTGGTCATGGCGTTTGAGGAAGAATTCGGCATCGAGATTCCGGATGATGCCGCCGAGAACATCCAGACTTTCGGCGATGCGGTGAAGTTCATCACCGAAGCGGCCTGAGCGTCACACGCACGCGTAGTCTGGCGAAAGCTTCGGAAGCGCCACCCCTTGCGGGGTGGCGTTTTTTGTTGCTGCTGGCGCATGGTGTCTAGCGCGTCCGCAGCATATGACATTTCAGCGAAACCCCGCCCTGCATGGTGCCTCGCCTCTTTCCCCGCTGGCCAAATCCCGGTATCAGAGCCGAAAATGCCGGGTAGTGGACAGGAGCGGGGCGGATGCGCAGAGTTGTCATCACAGGGCTAGGGCTGGTCACGCCGCTGGGCTGCGGGGTCGAGGCGACATGGGCGCGGCTGCTCGCGGGCGAGTCGGGCGCAGGGCCGATCACGCGGTTCGATGCCAGCCATCTGGCCACCACCTATGCTTGCGAAATCCCGCGCGGCGACGGCTCGGACGGCAGTTTCAACCCCGATGACTGGATGGCCCCGAAAGAGGCGCGCAAGGTCGACGAGTTCATCCTCTACGGTATGGCTGCCGCCGAACAGGCGGTGCGCGATTCGGGCTGGATGCCCGAGGATGAGGAGGCCCGCTGCCGCACCGGCGTCATGATCGGCTCGGGCATTGGCGGGCTCTCGGCGATTTCCGATACGGCCGTGCTGCTGAAGGAACGCGGCCCCCGCCGGGTCTCGCCCTTCTTCATCCCTTCGGCGCTGATCAATCTTGTCTCTGGGCAGGTGAGCATCCGGCACGGGTTCAAGGGCCCGAACCATGCCGTTGTCACCGCCTGTTCGACCGGAGCGCATGCCATCGGGGACGCTGCGCGGCTGATCCAGTGGGGCGATGCCGATGTGATGGTGGCCGGTGGCGCGGAAAGCCCGATTTCTGAAATCGGGATTGCGGGCTTTAACGCCTGCAAGGCGCTTTCGACCAAGCGCGGCGACGACCCGCAGGCTGCCTCGCGCCCCTATGACATCGATCGCGACGGGTTCGTGATGGGCGAGGGCGCAGGCGTTGTGGTGCTCGAGGAATACGAGCACGCGAAGGCGCGCGGCGCAAAGATCTATGCCGAGGTGCTGGGCTATGGCATGTCGGGCGACGCCTACCATATCACCGCGCCCTCCGAAGATGGCGACGGGGCGCTGCGCTCGATGCAGGCGGCGGTCGCGCGGGCGGGAATCACTGCCGACCGGATCGATTACATCAATGCGCATGGCACCTCGACCATGGCCGATGTGATCGAGCTTGCGGCGGTGGAGAAGCTGCTCGGTGACGGGGCCGCGAAAGCCACCATGTCCTCGACCAAATCGGCCATCGGGCATCTGCTGGGCGCGGCCGGTGCGGTCGAGGCGATCTTCTGCGTGCTTGCCATCCGCGACCAGATCGCGCCGCCCACGCTGAACCTCGACACACCGGCGGTCGAGACTCCGCTCGACCTTGCCCCCAAAGCGGCGCGCAAGCGCGAGATCGCGATTGCGCTGTCCAACAGCTTCGGCTTCGGCGGCACCAATGCCAGCCTGATTCTCGGCAAGGTGTCTGCAGGATGATCCGGCACATTGTCGCCAATGCGTTCACGTTGATGATCGTGGGTCTGATCGGGCTTGCGATCGTGATCTCGTCGGGGCAGCGCAGTTTCCATGCCGAGGGGCCGCTGGACCAGGCGATCTGTTTCCGCGTGGCACCGGGCGCCTCGTTGCGCGCAGTCTCGTCAGGGCTGGCCGAACAGGGTGCGATCCGTTCCGAACAGATCTTCCGAATCGGCGCGCAATATACCGAGCGCGCAGATGCGCTGCGCTTCGGCTCCTATCTGATCCCCGAACAGGCGTCGATGGACGAGATCATGGATCTGCTGACGCGCGGCGGGGCCTCGACCTGCGGGTCCGAGATCCAGTATCGTATCGGGGTGACGCGGATCGAGACGCTGGTGCGCGAGCTTGACCCGGCAACGCAGCAATTCGAGACCATGGTGCGATTCGCCGCGGATGAAGAGCCGCCCGAAGACTATGCACGCTTTACCGAACAGGCCGATATCCAGTATCGCATCACTGTGGCCGAGGGCGCGACCAGCTGGCAGGTCTGGGAAGGGCTGCGTCTGGCCGAGTTCCTCTCGGGCGAACCGGGCGAGGTGCCGCGCGAGGGCTGGCTCGCCCCGGACAGCTATGCCGTGACGCGCGGGGCCGACCGGCAGGCGCTGCTGGCCGAGATGGAGGCGCGCCAGGAGCGCATCCTCGCCGATCTCTGGGAGACCCGAGCCGAGGACCTGCCCTATGACAGCCCCGAAGAGGCGCTGATCATGGCCTCGATCATCGAGAAGGAAACCGGCGTCGCCGATGAGCGGCGGCAGGTGGCAAGCGTCTTCGTCAACCGCCTGCGCGTACCGATGCGGTTGCAGACCGATCCGACCGTGATCTATGGCATCACCATGGGGCAAGGCACGCTGGGGCGCGGGCTGCGCCGGTCGGAACTCGACGCGGTCACGCCCTATAACACCTACCGCATCGACGGGATGCCGCCCACACCGATTGCCAATCCGGGCCGCGCCGCGATTGCGGCAGCGCTTGACCCCGATGACACACCCTATCTCTATTTCGTGGCCGATGGCACGGGTGGTCACACGTTCTCGACCAATCTCGCCGACCATAACCGCGCCGTGGCGCGCTGGCGCGAGATCGAGGCGCAGCAGCGGCAGGGGAACTGACGCAAGCGTTGAGGCCCCGAGCCTCGCGCCCGCCCGTAGCCAGGCTCACTTGTCGCGCTTGCCCCGCCGCAACAGCCTGCCGATGAGGAACGAGGTGCGCGGCTCATAGGTGTAGCGTGTCTTCTCGGCCGGAGCCGGGCGCATGTGCATGCGGATCAGCCCAAAGATGACCAGAACCAGATGTGCCAGCGCGATGAACAGGAACATCGCAGGCGGCCCCTGCAGATCGATCAGCATCGCGGCGACCAGCGGGCTGGCGATCGCCCCGACCGCATAGAGGAACATCAGCGCCGCCGAAAGTTCGACCGCTTCGGACGGGTCAGTGAAGTCATGCGCATGGGCCGCCGAGATCGAGTAGATCGGAAAGGTGGTCAGCCCGAAGAAGGCGGCGGCCAGGAAGATCGCGACCACGCCTTGCCCGGCGCTGGCAACCGTTGCGGCACAGGCGATGAGCGAGGCGACCGACAGCCAGATCAGCACCACGCGGCGGTCATATTTGTCGGCAAGCCAGCCCACCGGGATCTGCGCGAGCGCCCCGCCAAGCACATAGGCGGCCAGAAACAACGCGATCACCTCGGCCCTGAGCCCGACCGAGAGCGCATAGAGCGGCCCGACCATGCGAAACGCGGCCCCCGTGATTCCCGAGACCACGACCCCGGCAGCGGCCAGCGGCGAGCGTTCCCAGGCCAGCATCGGGCGCAGGCGTGGTGCCTTGCCGACGCGCGGGGCCTCGGCGCGGGTCAGCACCAGTGGGAAGAGCGCTGCGCAGCACAAAAGCGCAAGCAGATTATAGGAGACATAGGAGGCCGGGGTCAGCACCCCGATCAGAAGCTGTGCCCCCAGCGAGCCGATGATATCGACCACCCGGTAGACCCCCATCGCGCGCCCGCGCGTCTCGTTGGTGAGCTTGGCCTGCAACCAGGCCTCGATGATCGTGTAGCAGCCCGCCACCGCCAGCCCCGAGGCCATCCGCAGCACCGCCCATGCCAGTGGGTGGACCACCAGCATATGCGCGAGTATCCCGATCGTACCTGCGGCCGTGAGCGCAGCGAAGGCGCGGGAATGGCCGACCTGGCCCATCAGGCGCGGTGCCCACCAGCAGCCGATGAAGAATCCGACAAAATGCGCCGAGCCAAGCAGTCCGATCTCGGCGGATGTGAACCCAAGCTCCGCCCCCGAAAGCGCGTCAAGCGGCACAACCCCGCCCAGCCCCAGTTGCAACAGGACCACCGAGAGGAACAAGGCGGCAAAGGAGATCAGAAGACGCATGCCGTCCTAC
Source organism: Paracoccaceae bacterium (assembly GCA_007116575.1). Taxonomy (GTDB): domain Bacteria; phylum Pseudomonadota; class Alphaproteobacteria; order Rhodobacterales; family Rhodobacteraceae; genus Roseinatronobacter. Next base: position 230 of record SKIF01000025.1, on the reverse strand, counting down.
ACGCGAAAGAATCACCGCCAGACTGCGCGCGCAAGCAGCCAAAGGCCAGAAGATTTCTCAGCGGCATGCAAGGCTCTGTAAACAATAGAAAAAATGCCCCCGTCCCAACTTTTTTCTGTTTTTGTTGTTTTTTTCTCTTGCGGGTTTTGGTGTGAGTATCTAGATAGCTGTTCACCGGCGGCGGGAAGCTGTTGTTGGTAGCGGGGCGCTTGGCCTGGATGGGCTTGGGT
>SKIF01000003.1 GCA_007116575.1 Paracoccaceae bacterium | reverse complement strand
TGTGCTGCGCTTTGCCGAGATGGCAGCCCGGTAGGGTGAAGCGCGGGACGGGCCGCGCTCAGGGCTTGATCCGGCGGCCCAGAAGCTCCAGCCGGTGTCCTTCAAGCCGGTAGCCAAGTCGGCGGGCGATGCGTTCCTGCAATTCCTCGATCTCGGGGTCGCAGAATTCGATCACCTCGCCTGTATCCATATCGATCAGGTGGTCGTGATGGGCGCGCTGGCTGTCCTCGAACCGCGCGCGCCCGTCGCCGAATTCCAGCCGTTCAAGAATGCCGGCTTCTTCCAGCAGTTTGACCGTGCGATAGACTGTTGCCAACGAGATGCGCGCGTCCAGCGCATTGGCGCGGGCATGGAGTTCCTCGACATCGGGGTGATCCGCGGCGGCCTCGATGACCTGCGCGATGGTCCGACGCTGATCAGTCATGCGCAGGCCCCGGGCTTCAAGACGCTGGAGGATGGATTTCGGCATCGCGCTGGCTGATGATCGCGTCCCTGAAATCAGAGCCTGCCCTTGAGGAAGCCGCCCAGCATGGACTGGAGCGTGCCGCTGTCCATCGCGTCGGCCTTGCCTTTGGGGCTGAGCTTGTCGACCATGGCCGGCAACACTTTTGCCAGTGTATCGGAGGTTTCCGAGGGGGCCATATTGGCCTGACCGGCAAGCTGGCTGATGATGTTCGAGCCGAGCGCCGATTCGATCTGCTTGCCGCTGACCGGTTTGTTGGCACCGGAGCCCAGCCAGCTTGACACGATATCGCCCAGACCGGCCTTTTCGAAATTCGATACCAGCCCGCTCAGGCCGCCAATGGGGCTGTCCTTCGACAACAGGCCCATCACGGCCTGCATGAGTTTCGGGTTCTGCATGACCAGCCCGGCGATACCGGCTTTCTGGCCTCCGCCTTTGAGGACGGCATCGGTGAGGGATTTCAGAAGGCTCATAATTGCTACTCCCTGGAAATAATGGCTCAGAGCGGAGTAGCACGCGCGGCGGGGCCTGTCATCGTTTTCCGTAATAGAGGCCGAGGACATGTTCGGCCTCGGCGAAGAAGAGCCAGCGTTGGGCCAAAAGACCAGTGAGGTGCATCAGAAGCGCGGTGGCAATGGTGAAATAGCTCGCGGGCAGGAGGAGGATCAGGGCGGGGAGCACAGCCCCGAGGCCAAGCGCGAAGAGGCGTAGCTTGAAGGCATGCTTGCGGCCCACGACATGGACCATCTCGCGCAGCAGGTAATTCTGGCCCGAATGGGGTGGTTCCAGCAGGCGGGTGCGGCCCAGTGCGCCGAGGCCTGTGGCGCTGCCGGTCGAGCTGCCTGCGCGGGCGAATTGTCGGTCGCCCATGACCCAATGCGCGAACATGGCAAGCCCCAGCGCGACGAGCAGGGCCGTGGCAATCCCGGTGCGGTTGGCCAGAAGTGCTCCGCCGGCGAGGGCCGCGAGCAGGAAGACCGGGGGCGTGGACCAGTGGTGCCAGCGCGGCACGGCACGGATCTGGGTGTAGATCATCGCCGTGGCGAGGATGGTTGCAAGGGCCAGTGACGCGCCCAGCCAGCCGAATATGGGCAGCGGCGTGGCGGCGAAGCTGGAGGCCGCGGCATTCGGGGCCATGACCAGCAGTGTGGCACTGGCCAGCACCGCCTCGCGCGAGAGCCAGCTCGTACGCCATTGTGTGAAAGCAAGAAGCGCACGTTCGGGGTGGCCGAGATGGAAAACCGAGGCCAAGAGCCCCGCGCCAGCGAGCCCGTAGCCCAGCCCGAACAGCACGAAGGCGGCCAGACCGGTGGGCGCGCGCAGCCCCAGCCCGAGCCAGACCAGCAGGCCAAAGCCCGCACCCGACAGCACCGTGAAGAGGATGAGCGACGGCGCCGGGTGCATCAGAGCCGCTCCAGCGTGCGGTCAAGCCAGCCGAGAAACCCGCTGGCTGCCTCGGGCGCGGGATCGCACAGGCTCGCGAGGTCGGGTGTGGCCAGCGTGTCGCGCGGTCGGGGGGGCAGGTACTTATTGACCGGTTTCGTGCCTTGTTCGGGCATCAGATCCATCCCGCCGCGTTCCGCGACCAGTTTCGAAACGGCGCTCTCGGGGTCGCCCAGATCGCCGAAATGCCGTGCGCCCGCAGGGCAGGTGCGCACGCAGGCGGGTTCACGGTCTTCTTCCGGCAGGTTCTCGTTATAGATCCGGTCAACGCAGAGTGTGCATTTCTTCATCACCTTTTCCGCGCTGTCCATCTCGCGCGCGCCATACGGGCAGGCCCAGGCACAAAGCCCGCAGCCGATGCAGGCGCTCTCGTTGACCAGCACGATGCCATCCTCCGACCGCTTGTAGCTCGCCCCGGTCGGGCAAACCGTGACGCAGGGCGCGTTGTCGCAATGCAGGCAGGATTTCGGGAAATGCACGACCATCGGCGCGGCGCTGTCGCGTGTGACCTCGAAGCTGTGGACACGGTTGAGAAACGTGCCTTCGGGTTCGGCACCATAGGCGTCGAGATCCGAGAGCGGTGCGCCGTAGTTTTCGGTATTCCAGCCCTTGCAGGAGATCACGCATGCATGACAGCCGACGCAGGTATCGAGGTCGATGACGAGGCCGAGTTTGGCCCTGGTGGATTGGGGCAGGGTGGTCATGGGGTGCGAGCCTCGGGCGGCGTTTCTGATTGCGGCGTTGCATGAGTATTTTGGGCAAGAAAATGTTGCATGGCAGGGGCCTGCCGATCGCGGAGGCAAGAATGCTGCGTTGCATGAGTATTTCTGGCAAGATGAAGCGGCATGTCAGGGCTTTGTCTGATGGGCGAGGTCGCGCGGTGGGGCGGGGACGGGGGAAAGTTGCGCGCTATGGTCGGGATAGCTGACGCTCTGGCCAGCGGGGGCTTTCTCGATCTTCACCCGCAGGTCATACCAGGCAGCCTGCCCGGTCACGGGGTCGGAATTGGCCCAGCGCAACCCGTCGCCCTTCTCGGGCAGAAGTTCGTGGATCAGGTGGTTGAGCAGCGCGCTTTGCGTGGCTTCGGGGGCTTTGGGGTCAAGCGCCCAAGCGCCGCGGCGTTTGGCCACGGCATTCCAGGTCCAGACCGTGTGCGGGTTGAGCGCGTCCATCCGGACCACGGGCAGGGTGATACGGCCATGGGGCGAGGTGAGGATGGCCCAGTCACCTTCCTCGAAACCATGCTGCTGCCAGATCGCGCCCGAGACATAGAGCGGCGTATGCCCGTGGATCTGGCGCAGCCAGGCGTTCTGGCTGCCCCAGCTATGATAATGCGCCATCGGGCGCTGGGTCAGCGCATGGAGTGGGAAGCCCTCCGCTTGCGGTTCGGAAAAGGGCGGATACCAGCGCGGCAGCGGGTCCATCGTCTCGCGCAGTCGCGCGCGGAGGTGGTCGGGAGGCTGGCGGTCGCCATGGCCTTCGGCGGCGCGCTGGAATTTGCGCATCGGTTCGAGATAGAGGTTGAAGACATAAGGCTGCGGGCTGTCGTAAAGGCCGCGCTCGACGGCCCAGTTCTGATAGGCCGCGTTCCACGGTTTGTAGAATTGCGCCTCCTCGGGGATATGGTCGATCCAGAAACCGCCATTCTCGACATACCGCGCGATCTGGTCGGGATTGGGTGCACCGCGACCGGCACAATTGCCATTCGCCCCGCGCCAGCCTGCCAGTGGCCCGATGCCGGGGCGGCGTTCGTGATGAGTGATATAATCGGCATAGTCGCTGAATTTCGGCGCGCCATCCTCCGTGACCATCCCCGGCAGGCCGAGGCGGGCACCGAGATCGAGCAGCACTGACTGGAAGGGGCGCACGTCACGGTCGGGGCTCACCACGGGCCAGCGGATCGAATCGGCCAGCGCCTCGGCCTCGCATATGGGGCGGTCCAGAAGCGAGATGCAGTCATGGCGTTCGAGATAGGTGGTGTCGGGCAGCACCAGATCAGCAAAGGCCACCATTTCGGAACTGTAGGCATCCGAATAGATGATGCGCGGGATGCGGTAGCTGCCATCCTCATTCTGGCCGGTCAGCATGTCCATGACCGCGCTGGTGTTCATCGAGGAATTCCACGCCATGTTGGCCATATACAGAAACAGCGTGTCGATCTTGTAGGGGTCCCTCGCATGGGCGTTGGAGATGACCATATGCATCAGCCCATGGGCCGAAAGGGGCGCCTCCCATGAAAACGCCTTGTCGATGCGCTTCGGCGTGCCCTCGTCATGGATCAGCAAGTGCTCCGGCCCCAGCGGATAGCCCAGATGCGGGCCGTCGAGTGGCTGGCCGGGAGCGTGGCTCGCGTGGGGCCGGGGGTGGGCCTCGGGCGGTTTGGGGTAGGGCGGCTTGAAGCGGAATCCGCCGGGGGTTTCCACGGCTCCGATCAGGATTTGCAGCAGATGCAGCGCGCGGCAGGTCTGGAAGCCGTTGGAATGCGCCGAGATGCCGCGCATGGCGTGCATGGCGACCGGGCGGCCGATCATCTTGTCATGCTTCACGCCGCGAAAATCGGTCCAGGGCTGGTCGAGTGTGATTTCCTCTTCAAAGGCCACGCGGGCGATTTCCGCCGCGATGCTGCGGATCTGTGCCGGGGTGACACCGCATGTCCCGGCCACGGCCTCGGGGGCGTATTCGGGCGCGAGGTAGCGGTCGGCGAGGTGGCGGAACACCGGCAGATGGGTCGCGCCGTCCCGCTCGACCCCATGCGCAAGGTCGGCGGCGATGCCCGGAGCGTCCCAGGCCACGGCCTCGCCTGTGCGCCGGTCGCGGACCAGCGGCTTGCCAGCGTCGTCACGCAAGAACAGCCCTGTCGCAGCGTCCACGAGATAGGGCGCGTTGGTGTAGCGGATCAGGTAATCAAGGTCGATCTTGCCCGCCTTGAGCAACTCATGCACCAGCGACAGGATGAACAGCCCGTCCGTGCCGGGGGTGATGCCCACCCAGTCGTCAGCGATGGCATTGTAGCCCGAGCGGATCGGGTTGATGCCGATCACCCGCGCGCCGCGCGCCTTGAGCTTGCCCAGCCCCATCTTGATCGGGTTGCTGTCATGATCCTCGGCCACGCCGAAGATGAGGAACAGCTTGGTGCGGTCCCAGTCGGGCTGGCCGAATTCCCAGAACGACCCGCCCATCGTGTAGATACCCGCCGCCGCCATGTTGACCGAGCAAAAGCCCCCATGCGCGGCCCAGTTGGGCGTCCCGAATGCCTGCGCCCACCAACCGGTGAAGCTCTGCGACTGGTCGCGCCCGGTGAAGAAGGCCAGCTTCTCTGGGGCGCTCTCGCGCAGGGGCTGCAGCCAGTCGGTGGCGATGGCGAGCGCCTCGTCCCATGTGATCTCGACAAACTCGCCCGACCCGCGCGGTCCGACGCGCTTGAGCGGCGCGCGCAGCCGGGCGGGCGAGAGGTGCTGCATGATCCCTGCCGAGCCCTTGGCACAGAGTACACCGCGATTCACCGGATGGTCACGATTGCCCTCGATATAGGCGACCTTGTCACCTTTCATGTGCACGTTGATCCCGCAACGGCAGGCACACATGTAGCAGGTCGTCTTGCGGACCTCGTCGCTGACCTGTGGCGACAGGTCGAGCGCAGGCTGGTTCTGCATCCCCATGTTCCTCCCGGTCTTTGAGTCCACGGCAAGGGGCGGCCATGGAACCCTGTTCCTCGCATGAGTGCAGAAACGGAACAGGCTTGTCCAGAATTTCCTCGCTCCGGTCAGCGCTGGCGCTGCCATAGAAGGTAATGAGCGGTCAAAACCAGTACCAAGACCGGCAGGGCCATGGCTCCAAATGGCAGGCTCAGCAGCATCAACCAGCCCATGAAACCAAGGCCATAGACCAGCCAGCCGAGATCCACGCCCAGGATCACGCAGGGCAATACGCGCGCTTCGATCGCCTTGCAGTCCCCTATGGTCGCGATCAGCGAGGCGAGCGAAACTGACAGGAGCGGCGCGCCCGCGATCAACAGGATGACAAGCGCCGCGTGCAGATATCCGCGCCACGGAAAAGGCGCGCGGATGCTCACGCGATGCGCCGGAAGGTCGAGACCCCGGTGGAATTGTCAAAAAACGGCACCGAGGGGGCCATCACCTCGCCCCGGACCGAGGCTTCGGCTTCGGCCAAAACCACCTCGGTGATGAAGGGCAGGTTGAGGCGTCGCGCCTCGGCCATCGGCACCCAGTGCAGATGGCTGAGTTCCTCGCAGGCGGCCGAGAAATCTTCCAGATCCCCGACGACATGGCGCGCATCGGCCAGAAAGAATCGCGCGTCAAACCGGCGCGGGCGGCCCGGCGGCGTGATGGCGCGGAAGATGTAGCGCAACGCGCCCGCATCTGGGCGCAGCCCGCGCGCGGCAAAGCCCTGCCAGTCGGAGGGCGCGTCGGGCCAGTCACCCGGCACGCCCAGCGCAAGCCCGGTTTCCTCCCATAATTCGCGGATGGCGGCGGCGGCAAACGCATGGGGCGCGGCGTGGTCCTGCGCAAGCCGCGCGCTGCATTCGGGGTTGAGCGGTGCCGCCAGCGGAATATCGGCATCGCCCGTATCCAGTGCTCCGCCGGGAAAGACGAACTTGTCGGGCATGAAGGCGGCCGCCGAACCGCGCTGGCCCATCAGCACCTGAGGCCGCTCTGCCCCGCCTCGCACCAGCAGGATCGAAGCTGCATCGCGGATCGCCGTCTTGTCAGTTTGCGCGTGCATTCCCGTCCTCGAAACCGTGCATCCGGCGTGACCACTGGATCGCGACGATCATGCCCTTGAACCGCGGCAGAAGAAAGAGTGACGTCGCCGTGATCAGGCTGGCAAAGACGGCAAACAGCAGCAGCGGGTTCGGATCCCATCGGAACATGACCGAAACCATCAGCGGCAGAAACAGTTTGAGCGTGACGAACATGGTCAGCCATGCGGGCCCGTCATCGGCGCGCTGATGGCTCAGATCCTCGCCGCAATCGGGGCAGGCATCCTGCACCTTGAGATAGCCGTCGAACATATGCGCCGCACCGCAGGCGGGGCACTGGCAGCGCAGACCGCGCAGGATGGCGGGCGTCAGGGGGCGGTCGTCAATGGGTTCTGTCGGCGAACCTTGCATGATGGGGCTCCGTATTTCCTGCGCTACAGATAGAGCTTTCAGGGTCGGAAGGACAGCCATCGGCGGGGATTTGCGGAAAATCGTCCCCGGCGCGACGGAAAGGGCCGCGCCGCGCGTTTACCGGGTCATGGAAAGCAGACAGGAGACTGACAGATGACTCGCAAACTCCCCCTCATGCTCGGCGCGCTGGCGCTGGGCCTTGCCCCGATGGTCGCGCAGGCGCAAGGCATGTCCCGCCTGCCCGCCTTCGAGACGCTGGACAGCGACCAGAGCGGCTCTGTGACACTCGAGGATTTCGCTGGCGCGCTGTCCGACTTGCAGAGCGCGGGGCAGGAGCGGATGATCACGCGACTGATGGAACAGGCCGATGACGAAGGCCGTCTGGATGAGGCCGCGTTGCGCGCGGGGATTGCCAGCCTTCAGGACGAGTGGCGCGGCCAGCGCGCGGCACGCAATCCAGAGCGGCGCGCGCAGATGCTGGAGCGGATGTTCGACCGGATCGATGCCAATGACGATGGCGAGATCAGCGCCGAGGAATATGCGGCCTTCACCGCGCGCATGGCCGAACGGACGGAGCGTCGCGGCCCGCGCAAAGGCCGTCACGGTAGTAGACGCTGGTAATCCGGCGTAAGGGAGCGCAAGTGAGCGACAGCAGGCCAGTTCAGGAGCGCCATGGGCCGCGACAGTACAGCACCGGCCGATCAGGCGCAGCTTCTCGCCCGCTTTGCGGGCGGGGAGATGCGTGCGGCCGAAGCCCTGACCGACCTGATTGCGCCGCGCCTGTTGCGCTATGCCGCGCGGATGCTGGGCGATTCGGTCGAGGCCGAGGATATCGTGCAGGAAACCATGCTGCGGCTGTGGCGGATCGCGCCCGACTGGCAGGAGGGTCAGGCGCAGCCGATGACATGGGCGTTTCGTGTCGCGGCGAATCTGTGCACCGACCGGCTGCGCCGACGACGCGGCGGGGTGCCCGAGATGCCGGATCTGCCCGACGAGGCCCCCGGCATGGATGCGCGGCTGATGACCCGCGCGCGGACACAGGCGTTGCAGGCCGCGCTGATGCGCTTGCCCGAGCGGCAGCGTCAGGCTGTAGTGCTGCGCCATATCGAGGGGCTGTCGAACCCCGAGATCGCCGCTATCATGTTGGTCGGTGTCGAGGCCGTGGAAAGCCTGACTGCGCGCGGCAAGCGCCAGCTTGCGCAACTCCTCGCCGGGCAGAAGGACGAACTGGGGTATTACGATGACACCTGAACGCGACGGGATAACGGAACTGGAGGGCTACTTCGCCGCGGCGCGCGAATCAGCGCCCGAACTGGGCAGTGATCTGCGGGCCCGCATCATGGCGGATGCGGCAGGCGCGCAGCCGCGGCCGGCTGCACCTGTCCGCGCGGGCGGGTGGCGCGAGTGGCTCTCGGGCTGGGCGCTGCCGGGAGCGACGGGCGGGGCGCTGGCCTCGCTGGGCGGCTTCTGGATCGGGCTGGCCGCGCCATTGCCGGTGGATGCGCCCTTCTGGGCCCCAGAGGCGCTGGGCGTTCTGGATTACCTTTCCTATTCGCTGGTCGGCGTGATCGACCCGCTGACACCGGAATTCTGAGCCATGGACGAGACAAAACCCCGGCGCCGCTTTCCTTGGCTGAAGCTGTTTCTCACCCTGTCGCTGGTGCTCAACCTTGCGCTGATCGGCGCGCTTGCAGGGATGGTGAACCGGGTCGGCCAGAGCGGGAGCGCGCTGCGCGGTGCCGTTGCCGCGCTGCCGGTCGAGGATAGGCGCGCGCTGCGCCGCGATTCCCACCAAATCTGGCGCGAGGCTCGCGCGGAGAGGGGCCGAGCGGCCACGAATCAGCGCATGATCGCAGCATTGCGGGCCGAGGAATTCGACATTGCCCTCTTCGCCGAGGCCCTCGAAGAGGCGCAACAGCGGCTGGTGACACTCAGCGACGAGATGCATGCGCAGGTGGTGGCTCGAGTGGCGCAGATGTCACCTGACGAGCGCGCTGCCTATGCCGACGCGCTGCAGGCGCGGGTGCAGTCGCGCCGTTGGCGCGGAGCGCCCGCGCGCTCTGCGGGCCAGTAGCGCGGTTCAGGCCGTGGCGCGCGGTGCGGCTTCGGTCGTGCGAAAGGCAATGCGGTTGCGCCCGGATCGCTTGGCGCGGCGAAGGGCCTGATCGGCATGGTCGATAATGTTGCGGATCGCCTCGCCCGTGGGGCCCGAGGGTGACACATCCTGCACCGAAAAACCGATCGACGCGGTCAGTTTCAGCAGCACCTTGCCGCCCTGCAGCGGATAGGGGGCCTTCTCGATCCGGTCGCAGAGCCGTGCCGCGATGCGCCGTGCCTCGACAGCCCCGGTGCGCGGCAGGACCAGCAGAAATTCCTCACCGCCATAGCGCGCGAGCAGGTCGTCCGTGCGCAGTGTCTCGCGCATCCGGTGCGTGACCCCGACCAGCACCTCATCGCCCGCGGTATGGCCGAACTCGTCATTGATGCGCTTGAAGTAATCCAGATCGATCATCAGCAGCGCGAAAGGGGCCGCACCGCTTTCGACCATCTCGCGCAACTGGGCCATCGCGTGGCGGCGGTTGAACAGGCCCGTCAGCGGGTCGCGCGCGGCCAGATCGAGCCCGGTGCCCAGCGCATGGCGCAGCGTGTCGGCCTGCTGCTTGCGCGCCAACAGCATGTCGAGGCGCAGCCGCACCTCTTCAGGGTCGAGCGGCATATGCAACACCTCTTCCGCGCCAAGATCAAAGGCCATCGCCGCGAGCCCTTCCATCCCGACGGGCAGTGTAACAACCACCGGAACGCGCCGCGTGGTGCGCCGTGAGGCCAGATCCGTCACTAAGTTCAGCCCGTCGCGCCGCGCCACCTCGGGGGCCAGAAGGAACACATCGGGCAGCCGGTCGGTCGGTTCGAGCTTCATCACCTCGGGCAGCGAGAGCGCGACATGATGCAGCGGCGGTTCGACCTGCATGGCGCAGCATCCCGCACCGGGTTTGTGATCACTCGCGTTGCAGATCAGGGCGACTTGCGGGCGGGCGGAGTAGCCAATCGCGCCCTCGGCCATGCCGTGACGCAGGGCGGGGGCGGCCTGTTCGCGCAGCTCGCGCTGCTGCGCATGGCGGCGCATCAGTGCGCGCACCCGGGCCATCAGCAGCGCCTCGTCCAGTGGCTTGGGCAGCACATCATCCGCACCCGCGCGCAGGGCCTGCAACCGCGTCTCGCGTGTATGATCGGCCGTGACGAGGATAACGGGGATATCGCAGGTCAGCGGGTCACTGCGCAAGGTCTTGCACAGATCGACGCCCAGCATATCGGGCAGATGATTGTCGAGCAGGATCAGGTCGGGCAGATGCGCCCGCGCCATCGCAAGCGCGCTTGTGGCATCGGCAGCGAGAAGCGCGTGATAGCAGGCCGAGGAAAGCCGTGCGCGCAGGATCATTCGGCCGAGCGAAAGGTCGTCAACCACCAGTATCTGCCCAGACATTCGGATTTCCCTTTTGCTTGATCGCCGTTAAAGAAAGGTATCGAAAACTGGTTAACAAACTCTTTAACACCGGGGAGGGGCAGGTGCAGCACAGCCGCGCGCGCGAGATTGCCGGGGATACGCTGATCTGGCTCTGCGGGTCGGAAGACCTGTTGCCGGTCTTTCTGGCCGCGAGCGGCGCCATAGCTCAGGACCTTCGTGCGGCCCTCGCTGCTACTGAAGGACCGGATGCGGCGCTTTCTGCGGCGGCGCTGGACTTCGTGCTGATGCAGGACACGACTGTGCTGGACTGCGCCCGCGCACTCGACCTGCCACCCGAAGAACTCGCACAGGCGCAGGCGGTACTGGCGGGGCAGGGCCAGCGGCACTGGACCTGACCGGGCGTCGCGCAAGACCACCTCTTGACTTCCCCGGCCCCAGATTGTGTATCGCGCCAAGCCTGAAACCAGCCAAAGGGGCCTTATCATGCACGCCTATCGCAGCCATACCTGCGCCGACCTTCGCGCCTCGGATGTGGGGCAGAATGTGCGCCTGTCCGGCTGGGTGCACCGCATCCGCGACCATGGCGGCGTGCTGTTCATCGACCTGCGCGATCATTTCGGCATGACGCAGGTGCTCGCCGACAGCGACTCGGCGGCGTTTTCGGCCATCGAGAAGCTGCGCGCCGAGTTCTGCATCCGCATCGAGGGCGAAGTGAAAGCGCGCGATGAAAGCCTCGTGAACCCGAAACTGCCCACGGGTGAGATCGAGGTCTATGTGCGGTCCATGGACGTGCTGGGCGCAGCCGATGACCTGCCCCTGCCCGTGTTCGGTGAGCCGGACTACCCCGAGGAAACGCGCCTTTCCTATCGGTTCCTCGACCTGCGCCGCGACGGGCTGCACGCGAACATGATGCTGCGGTCGAATGTCGTGCGGTCCATGCGCCAGCGTATGTGGGGCACGGGCTTTACCGAATTCCAGACCCCGATCATCACGGCGTCGTCCCCCGAGGGCGCGCGCGACTTCCTTGTGCCTTCGCGCCTGCATCCGGGCCGTTTCTACGCGCTGCCGCAGGCCCCGCAGCAGTTCAAGCAGTTGATCATGGTCTCGGGGTTCGACAAGTATTTCCAGATCGCGCCCTGTTTCCGCGACGAAGACCCCCGCGCCGACCGCTCGCCCACCGATTTCTACCAGTTGGATGTGGAGATGAGCTTTGTCGAACAGCAGGATGTGTTCGATGCCGTTGCCCCGGTGATCGCGGGTGTGTTCGAGGAGTTTGGCGGCGGGCGCCGCGTCGATGCGCCAGAGAGCTGGCCGCAGATTCCCTTTGCAGACTCCTTGCTGAAATACGGCACCGACAAGCCCGACCTGCGCAACCCGATTGAAATGCAGGTGGTCAGCGAGCATTTCCATGGCTCTGGCTTTGCGATCTTCGCAAAACTGCTGGAGAATGACGGCACCGAGATCCGCGCCATCCCGGCGCCGGGGGGCGGGTCGCGCAAGTTCTGCGACCGGATGAATGCTTTTGCGCAGGCGCAGGGGCTGCCAGGGATGGGGTATATTTTCTGGCGTGCGGGCAGTGACGGGCTGGAAGCCGCAGGCCCGCTCGCCAAGAATATCGGGCCAGAGCGGACCGAGGCGATCCGGGTTCAGCTTGGTCTGGGCGAGGGCGACGCCGCCTTCTTCCTCGGCGGTAAGCCGGCGCAGTTCGAGGGCGTGGCCGCGAAAGCCCGCGACGAGATCGGGCGCGAGTTGAAGCTGATCGACGAGGATCGCTTCGCCTTTGCCTGGATAGTCGATTTTCCGATGTACGAGGCCGACCCCGAAACCGGCAAGATCGACTTCAGCCATAACCCGTTCTCCATGCCGCAAGGGGGCATGGAGGCGCTGGCGGGCGACCCGCTGGCGGTCAAGGGCTACCAGTATGATCTGGCCTGCAACGGCTACGAGATCCTTTCGGGCGCGATCCGCAACCATACGCCCGAGATCATGTATCGCGCTTTTGAAATCGCGGGCTATCCCTCCTCCGAGGTCGACAAACGTTTCGGCGGCATGGTCAAGGCGTTCCGCTATGGCGCGCCCCCGCATGGCGGCTGCGCGGCAGGCATTGACCGGATCGTGATGCTGCTGGCGGATGAGGCCAATATCCGGCAGGTGATCATGTTCCCGATGACCCAGCGTGCCGAAGACCTGCTTCTGGGCGCGCCTTCCGACCCGACCAATGTCCAGTTGCGCGAGTTGGGCCTGCGGGTTGCGCCGAAGGAGTAGCGTGGTTTGCCGGGCAGCGTGATCGGTCTTGCGTGCTGACCTACCCTGTCAGGAACAGACCGCGCGTCCGGCAGATCTCAGACCAGTGGCTGGTTTCGCAGCCGCTGTTGCAGGCAGTTTGCAAGCGGCGCGAATCGTCCCTGCGTCCGGGCGTCATACACGGCGCTGGCCAGTTCGGGATCTGACAGGCTGCGCGCCAGCGCCGCGACAAATTGCAGCGCATAGGCACGGTCGCGCCCCTTACGCTCGCCCGAAAGCAGGTCCAGCGCCAGATAGATGTCGTCGCGCAGCGCAGCGGGGTCCGGGTGCGGTGTGTCGGGCTGGTCGGTTCCGAGGCGGAACTGGAAGAAGACAGGCGCGAGCTGGGCGCGAAACGCCGCGACGCTGGCAAATGGTTTGGCCAGAAAGCGATCCGCGCCCGCCTCGAGTGCCGCCTGCTCTAGCTCGGGCTGGCCCGAGAGGGCGATGATCAGCGGCACACGCGGGCGCTTGCGGTCGATTTCTGTGATCAGTTCCAGCCCTGACCCATCCGGCAGACCCAGATCCACCAAGGCGGCATCGGGGGTGTAAAGTGACAGGTGACGCCGTGCCGAAATCAGGGTTTCGGCCCGCCGCAATCGCCCACCCGATCCCCGGAACATCTGACGGATGGCCTCGGAACTGAGCCGCGAATCCTCGACCAGAAGCAGCGTTCCGCCCCGCAAGGACGGCTGGCTGAGCGGAACTGGCATGGGCTTGGGGGCAAGTCGCGTGGCAAGCGCGTGATCAGTGTTCATGGCATCCTCCAGAGCAGCTTTTACCATCACACCGCAAAGTCCCTAACATGCCCTTAAGAATGCGCGTCTGCTGACGGGTTTCCCGTGCCAAAGGCACAGGCCCGCGCGGCCGCTTTCGCGGCCTGTGGTCACAGGGTCCGGAGCCGGGCTTGCCTTGCCGTCGCCGAATGCGCATAAGCGGCGGCGAGCGTTGCAAGGGAGTGCAGTGATGATCGGACGTCTGAACCATGTGGCCATCGCCGTGCCGGATCTCGAGGCCGCTGCGGCGCAATATCGCAACACGCTGGGCGCAGAGGTAGGCGCGCCTCAGGACGAGCCTGACCACGGTGTCACGGTTGTGTTCATCACGCTGCCCAATACCAAGATCGAACTGCTCTACCCGTTGGGCGATGCCAGCCCGATCCGGGGGTTTCTGGACAAGAACCCGGCAGGCGGGATTCACCACATCTGTTACGAGGTCGAGGACATCCTTGCCGCGCGCGACCGGCTGAAGGCCGAAGGCGCGCGGGTGCTGGGGAATGGCGAGCCCAAGATCGGCGCCCATGGCAAGCCGGTATTGTTTTTGCACCCCAAGGATTTCAACGGCTGTCTGGTGGAATTGGAGCAGGTCTGATGTCAGTCATGTCGGCCATCGCACTCTACGGAATCGTCTGGTTCATGACGCTTTTCCTGGTCCTGCCCTTCCGCCCCAAGACGCAGGGCGATGTCGGCGAAGTCGTTCCCGGCACGCCCTCCTCGGCCCCGTCGGATGTGCAGATGTGGCGCAAGATCAAGCTGGTCACGTTCATTGCTACCCCGGCCTATCTGGTGATTGCCGGGGTCATCCTGTCAGAGGTGATCACCTTTGACATGCTTGAAAGCCTCACACGGCGGCGCTGAGGCCACTCCGGCGCAGGCTGTGGACCAGATGCGTGAAGGCGGCAGCACCCAGAACGGGCATGACCAGATTGAGCAGCGGGATCGACAACCCCACAGCCAGAATCACGCCAGCCCCGAACAGGGTCCGCCCATGCCGTCGGCGTAGCGTGCGCGTATCGCTGTCCGAAATGCGGCGTGCTGCTATCATGGTCGCGTATTCGCGCGCAAGCAGCCAGCCATTGAGCGCATAGAACACCACAATCCCGTAGAAGAACCCGCTCAGGCCGAACACCACCATCGCCGCGAGATTGGCGGGCAGCAGCAGGCCGAGATAATTCAGCGATTGCAGGGTCATGGCATAGCTTGAAGGGCGTTCGGGGCGGGGCAGATGCGGGTAGTGGACGCTCTCGACAGCATCGGCCACGTCGTGCAGATAAAGCCCGGTAAAGGCAGAGGCCACGGGCACCATCAGGAATACTGACAGAAACATCATGTAAAACAGGGATTTGCCAGTGAAAAAGCTACCCAGTCCGGTGATTTCTGACCCGTCAAACAGGATCAGCCCGTCCTCGGTCAGTGCTCCGATCAGGCTCAGGAACAGCGCATAAGCGGCAAACAGAAGCGCCAGCGACAGCCCTGCCCCGAGCCCGGCGATCACCCTGCAACGCGGGTCGCGCATCTGTTGCGCAGCCAGCGACCACGCGTCCCGGATCATGGCAGCCCCCATGTTGTGCAGGCCGCGATATCGGGGCGCGGACGTTCGGGCGGCGTGGCCTGTGCGGTGCCCAGATGGATGAAGCCTGCGATCCATTCCTGCGCGGCCAGCCCGAGTTCCCGCCGGATCTGTGCATCATGGGCCGGCCATCCGCTCAGCCAGTTCGCCCCCCATCCGCTTGCCAGCGCCGCATTGACCAGCCCGAGACAGACCGCGCCGGTGGAGAGGGTCTGCTCGATTTCCGGGATCTTCTCGGAGGGTTTGGGGCTGGCGACAATGGTCACGATAAGATGTGCATCGGCGAAGGCTGCGGTCGACTTTTCCAGTTTCTCGGGCGTCACCCCGGCCTCGGCCCCGCGCGCGGCGACGCGCGCGGCCAAGGTCTGGCAATCCGTCCGGTCGAGCACGATGAAGCGCCACGGCTCGAGCTTGCCGTGGTCGGGTGCGCGCGCGGCGGCGGTCAGAAGCGTGATGGTCTGCGCGCGGTCGGGCACTGGCGGTGCCAGCAGCTTTGCTGGGCGCGAACGGCGCGTGAGCAGGAATTCCATGACTTGATTGGGCTGTGACATGGGGCAGGGCCTTCGGATGTGATCGTGCGGTAGGCTAGGCTCCAGACTTCGGTAACGGGGACGTCCCGGTCAAGCAGATTTTGGCCGTGAGATCCCCTCCGCATTCAAACGGCAATCTTGAACCGATCATTTTTTGTCCGTCGTTTGCGGGCAGCAGGCCTTCGTCTGAGATCACCCCGGGTGCATGCTTCGATCCGTGGTCGGCGCGATGGCCGCCAACATGATGCTGTTTCAATGCAATTCCGATGTGCCCATCTCATTGGCGTGCTCCGGGTCACAGGGAAAC
>SKIF01000012.1 GCA_007116575.1 Paracoccaceae bacterium | reverse complement strand
GCGGTTCAGGCAATAAAGCGGCGCTTTCAGCCCCTTCGCGCCGGGCAGCCGGTTCTCTGTGGGCACGAAAACATCGGTCATCGAAATCTCGCCGGTGGGCGAGGCGCGGACCGAGAATTTGCCCTCGATCTTCGTTGTGACAAGCCCTGTCATGCCGCGTTCCAGCAGGAAGCCGCCCACATGCCCGTCATCATCGCGCGCCCAGATCACGAAAAGATCGGCAATCGGCGCGTTGGTGATCCAGATCTTGTTGCCCGACAGGCTGTATCCCCCCGGCACCGATTTCGCCCGCGCCCGCATCCGCGAGGGGTCGGACCCCGCATCGGGTTCGGTCAGGCCGAAACAGCCGATCATGTCGCCGCGCGCAAGCGCAGGCAGGTAGCGATCCTTCTGCGCGTCTGACCCGAACACATGGATCGGCGTCATCACCAGCCCGCCCTGCACGCCGATGGCGGACCGAAACGCGGCATCCACCCGTTCCAATTCGCGCGCGACCAGCCCGTAAGCTGTGTAGCTTGCCCCCGCGCAGCCATAGCCCTCAAGCTGCATCCCCAGAAACCCCATTTCCCCCAGTTTCGGGAAAATCGCCGGGTCAAAATGCTCGTGTCGGTGCCAATCCAGGATCAGCGGCATGAGTTCGGCCTGCGCGAAATCAAGTGCACTGTCGCGGATCAGGCGTTCCTCGTCGCTGAGCAGATCCTCTAGGCGCAGCGGGTCGCGCCAGTCGAAATGCGGGTCACTGGTCATCGGGGAACACCTCCAGCACCGCCGCAATACCCTGACCCATGCCGATGCACATGGCGACAAGCGCATAGCGCCCGCCCCGGCGGCGGGTTTCATGAATGGCGTTCAGAAAGATGCGCGGCCCGGAGGCGCCCAGCGGATGACCCAGCGCAATCGCGCCGCCATTGGGGTTCACGCGCGGGTCGTCATCGGCCAGTGACAGCCCGCGCAGGCAGGCGAGGGTTTGCGCGGCGAACGCCTCGTTGATCTCGATCACGGTCATGTCGGCCAGCGTCAACCCCGCCCGCGCAAGCGCCTTTTGCGACGCGGGAACCGGGCCGATCCCCATGATACGCGGCGCAACGCCCGCAACAGCCGTCGCAAGGATACGCGCCATCGGGCGCGCGCCTGCGGCCTCTCCCGCCGCGCGCGTCCCCATCATCAGCGCGACCGCGCCATCATTCAGGCCAGAGGCATTGCCCGCCGTCGTCACCCCATCTGCGTGAATTGCGCGCAGCTTCGCCAGCCCCGTTGCATCCGTGTCAGGGCGGGGGTGTTCATCGGTGTCGATCACGCGATCGGGCTTGCCGCGCGCACCGGGCGAAGTGATCGGCGTGATTTCGGCCCCAAAATGCCCCGCCTGATGCGCGCGCGCCCAACCTTCTTGCGAACGCAGCGCGAAAGCGTCGGCATCTTCGCGGGTGATATTATACTCCTGCGCCAGATTATCGGCGGTCTGGGGCATGGTGTCGCGGCCAAATTCAGCCTCAATTACCGGGTTGGGGAAGCGTGCGCCGACCGCGCTGTCATACCAGACCAGATTGCGCGAGAACCCTTTCGCGTCCTTGCCGATGACAAAGGGCGAGCGGCTCATGCTTTCCACTCCGCCGGTCAGGATCACGCTGGCCTCGCCCGCGCTCAGCGCATGGGCGGCGCTGGCAATCGCGCCCAGCCCGGAGCCGCAATTGCGCTGGATCACCATACCCGGCACCTTGACCGGCAGACCGGCGCGCAAGGCAGCGTGACGGGCGATGCAACGGCTGTCCTCGCCGGCCTGATTGGCGCAACCAAGGATCACATCGTCGATCTGATCAGGCGCGAATGCGCTGCGCGCCAGCAGCGGTCTCATCACTTCGGCCATCAGATCATCGGGGCGGATTGCGGACAGCGCGCCCCCGGAGCGGCCAAAGGGGCTGCGCAATCCGTCATAGATACAGGCGTCGAGCATGGGCCAGCGTCCTTTCTGTCAGGCAGGGATCGTATCTTCGGTCAGCATCGAGACCCCGAGCTGCGCACGGCGGCGCAGCCATGGGTCCGGGCGGTAACGCGGATCGCCAGTGCAGCGATGCATTCCGTCAAGGATCGCGAGAATCCGGCCCGGTCCCAGCGCATCGGCCCATGCGAGCGGCCCTTGCGGGTAGTTCAGCCCCAGCGTGACCGCGCGGTCGATATCGGCGGGCGCGGCAATCCCGCGCGTGGCGACCTGTGCGGCGATGTTGATGATGCAGGCCAGAATGCGCTGCGCGACAAAGCCGGGGCTGTCGCGCAGCACCGTGGCAGGGGTGCCGTCATGCGCGAGCATCGCCTGCGCGGTGGTCAGGATCTCGGGCCGGGTGATTGGCGTGCCCATCAGGCTGCGACGGCCCCTGAAGGCGAAAAGCGGGTCCACGGCCACGACGCGGGTGGCGTCCAGCCCCAATGCAACCGCATGGCTGGTAGCGTCAGTGCCCAAAGGCGCGATCAGCAGGATCGAACTTGCATCGGGGGATTCGGCGCGGTCGATATCGCCCCCGGCCTGCGCGACGATCTGCGCCAGCTGGTCGGCGCTCTCGGGCAGAGTTCGGTCAATCCAGAACCGGCCACCGGAAAACTCGGGCATGGGCGGCTCGGTCGGGGCGATCTTCTGGCCCTGCTCATAGCGGTAATGGCCCGCGTTGGTCTTACGCCCCAGCAGCCCCGCCTGCATCCGTTGGCCCATCAGCGTGGCGGGGCGGAAGCGGGGTTCGTGAAAACACTGTTCATAGATCTCCACAGTCGCGGGGTGAGTCACATCCAGCGCGGTCAGGTCCAGAAGCTCGAAAGGCCCCATGCGAAACCCTGCTGCCTGCCGCATGATCCGGTCCACACACGCGAAATCAGCCACGCCTTCGGCCACCAGATGCGTGGCCTCCAGCGTGTAGCCGCGCCCGACCTGATTGACCAGAAACCCCGGCGCATCGGCCACGCGAACCGGGGTGCGGCCCATGCGTTCGCCCAGAATGGTCAGGAAATCCAGCACATCCGGCGCTGTGCGGATGCCTGCGATCACTTCGACCAGCGGCATCAGCGGCACCGGGTTGAAGAAGTGAAACCCCGCGACCCGTTCGGGGTGCTGGCAGGCCGCCGCGATGCGGGTGATCGACAGGCTGGACGTGTTCGAGGCCAGCACGCATTCCGGCGCAACCACAGCTCCAAGCGCGCTGAACAGGGCGGCCTTGGCGTCCATATCCTCGATGATCGCCTCGCAGATCACATCGGCGCGGGCAAGGTCGGGCAGGTCAGAGACAGGCAGAAGCCGCGCGATGGCGGCCTCGGCCTCGGACCCGGTCATGCGACCCTTTTCGGCAGCGCGGGTCAGCATCCCGGCGATGAAATCACGCGCCTCAAGCGCGGCCCCGGCGCGCGCGTCATACAGCAGAACCTGTGCGCCGCCAGTGGCGGCAACTTGCGCGATGCCACGCCCCATCGCGCCTGCGCCAATAACAGCGACGATCAGATCCGGCGCATCAGCAGGTTTACAGGGCATGGCTCAGTCTCCCTTGAAATCAGGCGCGCGCTTTTCCAGAAAAGCGGCCATGCCCTCGGTCTTGTCAGCGGTGTCGAACAGGGTTTCAAAGGCACGGCGTTCCAGCATGATGCCAGTGGCAAGCGGCGCATCCTCGCCTGCAAGCACCACCTCCTTGATCCGCCGGGCCGAAAGCGGGGGCAGGGCGGCAATGCGCGCGGCGATTTCCAGCGCGCGGGGCAGCACCTGATCATCGGGCACCAGTTCCGAAGCAAGACCCATCGCAAAAGCCTCTGGCCCCGTGAGCGGTTCGCCGGTCAGCAGCATTTTCATCGCCTTGAACTTGCCGACAGCGCGCACCAGCCGTTGCGTGCCGCCGCCGCCGGGCATGATGCCCACTGTGATTTCGGGCTGGCCGAGCCGCGCGCCTTCGCCGGTGACGATGATATCGGCGTGCATGGCCAGTTCCAGCCCGCCACCAAAGGCCACGCCACGCAGCGCGCAGATCACGGGCAGCGGGCAGTCGGCGATCACGTTCCACATGCGCCGGACGCCCAGCCGCGCGACCTCGGCCGTGCCCATGGATGCAAATTCGCGCAGATCGGCCCCGGCCATGAACGCGCGTTCGTCACCCGCAAGGACAATCGCGCGCAGGGCGTCGTCCTGCGGCAAGTCCGTGAAAGCGTCGGTCAGCGCGCGGCGTAGTGCTGCATTGAGCGCGTTGCGCGCCTCGGGGCGGTTTATGCGCAGCAAGGCCACCTGCGGCATGGGCCGCGTGATTTCGAGCAGGTCCGACATGCGCTCCTCCCAAAGCCGTCAAGAAGAGATGCTAATATTAGAAAGACCCAATGACAAGATTTTTCGTGATGGACATTCCCATGCAGGATTTTCTAGACTGCGGATGTTCTGGTCGTGAAAGTTGCCCTGATCATGTCGCAAGCCGCGCTTCATCAAAGCCCCGGAAAGCTGTATCTGAACCTTGCGGCTATCCTGCGCGCCCGCCTGCAGGCGGGCGACTGGGCGCCGGGTGCGCGGTTGCCGACCATTGTAGATCTAAGCCAGACCTACAATGTTGCTGCCGTGACCGTGCGCCAGGCGATCGCGATTCTGGAGGAAGAGGGCTAT
>SKIF01000130.1 GCA_007116575.1 Paracoccaceae bacterium | reverse complement strand
CGGAGGGCTATTCGCCGTTCACCATGCCGAACTATCAGGACCACTTCGATCAGGGCAGGATGTTGGAGGTGATCGAGAAGGGACGCAAGAAGAACACCCCGAGACGGAAGGCCTCCTCAAGGAAGTAATCCACCGATCATCGCGAAGACCGAGGGCCCGCATCATGCGGGCCTTTTTCGTTCCGTGGTGTGACAAGGGTGTGCATACTTATGGTTCCGGTGCGCATGTAATTGACCCACCCTGGAATTCGGGCCTGAATTACCTAATTAATAACAGCACGTTAGAAGTCAGGGCTTTCTTCCGAATCACCGAGGCGCGCATTCATATGCCCAATCCACAGTACCGGCGAGGAGGCTGTTCTGTCGGACACCGGCAAGAGGTCCGCTGTCCAGAACGCCGAACAGCAGATCGCTTGATCCGGCATCCGTCTCGCAACTCGCGCAGGGCTCTGATAGCGTCGGTGTCAAACCACCTGACCCGGAGCCGGAATGCGCAGTCTCGCTGCCCTCAATGCACGCGAAACACCTCTCGCTATCGCCACGATTTGCGCGGGTGTGGCATTTCTGGTGGCCAACGACGCGATCGCCAAGCTGCTGACGGACCGCTACACGCCGATCCAGATCGTGTTCCTGCGCAATCTGATCGCGGTGCCGATCATCACAACCGTGATCATCATGGCTTTCGGGTCCGCCTGTCTGCGCACGCGGCATCTCTCGCTACACGCCATGCGCGGCGCGTTGATGACCCTCGGTGCCTGGCTCTATTTCACCGCGCTGATCTATCTGCCGCTGGCAGAGGCAACAGCGCTCGTCTTCTCGGCCCCGATCTTCATCACAGCCCTGTCGGTGCCGCTTCTGGGCGAGCATGTCGGCTGGCGGCGCTGGGGGGCCGTTCTTCTGGGCTTTGCAGGGGTGCTGGTCATTGTGCGCCCCGGCAGTGCGGCATTCCAGCTTGCAGCCCTTCTGCCCGTGGGCACGGCGCTTTGCTATGCGCTGTTCATGATCAGTGCGCGCTGGATCGACCGCAGCGAGCGGCTTTGGACGATGATGCTTTTTGCGATGCTGTTTCCGATGATCTATGCCGCGCCCTTCGCCGTTGCGAACTGGGTGCCGGTGCAAGGGGGCGATATGCTGCTCTTTCTGGGGCTCGCCATATGCGGCAGCCTTGGCCTTGCGCTGATCGGTCAGGCGTTTCGCATGGCCCCGGCCGCCATCGTCGCCCCGTTCGACTATACCGCGCTGATCTGGGCCACAGGTCTGGGCTGGCTGGTCTGGGGCGATGTGCCCCTGCTCTGGACCATTCTGGGGGCCGCGATCATTGTCATCAGCGGGATCATCATCATCCTGCGCGAGGCACCGCGGGCGCGATAAGCGCAAATGCGACCACCAGCGCGCTGACGCAGTATCTCGCCTGCGCCGCATGACGATGCATCCGCGCACAGTCCAGATCACGTTCTGGCCGCTGGATTGGCTCAAACCCTATGCGCGCAATGCCAAGACCCATGATGCGCATCAGATTGCCAAGATCGTGGCCAGCATGGCCGACTGAGGCCGGACTGCTCCCTCTGGCCTGCAATACAGACACCTTGCCGCGCGCAGCCCTGTTCTATGGTGCCGCCTTCGATCCGATTGCGCAGTGCCATGATCCGATCATCGCGAAGCGGGGTGAAACCCGGCTTGACGCTGCGCTCAAACGCCTCTGCGCCACTTGGCGCAAAGCCGAGAATTCCGCAATCCCAAACGACCTGATCCTGGTCGGGGACGAGGAGCGGCGTATCAATGCAGGCACCGACCTGCTCGCTCGACTGCTGCGCGGCGTGGACGAGCCGGGCGGCTGCTGGCGGCCGATATCTACGCACCCCGCCGGACACATGGCGCATCTGCTGACCTTGGCGATCAAGCGTGGGCGGGCCGAGCGGATCATCAGTGCTTTCGGCACGGCGCTTTCAAGACGTTGCAGATGATCGTCACGGAACCCGGCATGGAAGCGTTCACGGGAGGCGTTCTCTCAGGGTGATCCTGATTCGATGAAAGCCGTCTTGGCACCGACTGCTCCGATCCAAGCCCACACCGTTGTCGCGAGAGATTCTGTGTCATTGTCGGAATTTCTTCATTCCGGCGGCCCGCGCAGGCCGATCAGCCTCTGCGACTGACTTGCCTTGACCTCGCAACACTTCAACCTGCCGCAGCGTCAGCACGACCTTTTCGGTCCTGTCTCTCCTGCCGACCATCTCTGGCCCTGATGAAATGGGACAATACTATCCCAGCCGGTGGGCCATTTCAGAGGGGGGCACTCCAACTTTGCGGCCATGTATCACCGATACGGTAGCCCTCTGGCCAGGGATCTTCGGGGTCCAGCATGTGCTGATGCGTCCCGGTGATCCATGCTCGCCCGCTGATCTCGGGAATGATGGCAGGCACACCGTCAAGCTCGCATTCCTGTACGATGCGCCCGTCAAAACGGCTGCCGATGATTGACCGGCACAGCAACCCGTCGCCCACCCCCAACTGCCCGCGAGCTGCCAGCACTGCGAGGCGCGCCGAAACGCAAGTGCCTGTCGGCGAGCGGTCGATCTTGCCGGGCTGAATGGCAACGGCATGGCGGGTCTGGCCATCCGTGACCGGGGTAGTGAAACCGCAAAAGCTGATATGCCGCCAGTCGGGGTTGTTGGGGTGAGTGAATCCCAGTTGCTCGGTCGCAGCATTGGTGATGCGCACACCCAGCCCGGCCAGTTCGGCGGCTTCATCTGGGCGCAGTTCAAAACCCAGCGCAGACGCATCCACCAGCACGAAGCTGTCGCCCCCGAAAGCGGTATCGACCTGCAGGGTGCCCAGCCCCGCAACCTCAAGCGTCGCGCCCAGATGCTGCGCGAATGAGGGGAGGTTCTGGACACTGACCCGGCTGACCTTGCCGTCGCGGCACTCGGCGCGCACCCGCACCAGCCCGCCCGGGGCTTCCAGTGTCAACTCGGTCACAGGCTCCACCATCGGCACGATTCCGGTTTCCAGCAGCACGGTGGCCACGCAAATCGAGTTCGAGCCTGACATGGGCGGGGTGTCCTCGGGCTCCATGATGATCCAGCCCATAGCGGCCTCGGGGTGTTTCGGCGGGACCAGCAGGTTGACATGCCGGAACACGCCGCCGCGCGGCTCGTTCAACATGAAGTTGCGCAATCTGTCGTCCTGCGCGATCCAGTTGCGCTGTTCCCAGATCGTCTTGCCCGGTGGCGGGGCAACCCCGCCCACGATGACATCGCCCACTTCCCCTTCGGCATGGCACGAGACTACATGGATACAGGTCTTGCTGCGCATCTCAGATATCCTTCATCAAATACAGTCCGTCACGGATGGACGCCGCGGCCTGACGGGGGGCCAAAGCATCGCCAATTACCAGCGGCGCAAGGCCAAGCGCGCGCAACTCATCGGCCAATATGTCATCGGTCCTGCTGCCGGTCGCCAGAACAAGCGTGTCTGCAGCGATCTCTTGTTCGGCACCTGTAAGGAGCGAGTAGCAGCGCGCGGCCTCGCCAGTCCATTCGGTTATCGCATGTTCGGTGACGAAACGCACCCCCAGCCGCGCAAGTTCCGCCCGCGCTGTTCCATCCGAGGCCATGCGCGCAAGCGCCTGTGCGACCATCGCATCGGGCGTAACAAGAGTGACGCAATGGCCCGCTGCCGCCAGATGCCAGGCCGTGCCGATCCCGCGCCAGTGCCCGCCTTCATCCAGCAGAACCACATTGCTGCCGGGTCGCATGGCGCGTGACATCACATCCTCGACCGTGGCCACATTGCTGCGATCCGCACCGGGCAGGCTGGCAATATGAGGCAACGCTCTCTGAAAGCCAGTGGCATCGGGCAGCGCACCTGTGGCCAGAACCACGCGCGCGTCATCCATCGCAGCGATTTCCTCTGCCTCCATAAAGGTGTTCAGCCGGATATCGACCCCGAGCTTGTTCAACTGGCGTTCATACCAGTCGATCAGATCAAGGATCTGGGCGCGGCGCGGTTGCAGCCCGGCCAGACGGAGCGCCCCGCCCAGATGCGGCGCGGCCTCGGCGAGGATGACGTCATGGCCGCGCTCGGCGGCCACACGGGCAGCCTCCAGCCCGGCGGGGCCACCACCGACCACCAGCACGCGCTGCGGGGTTTTGGTCGGAGAGACCCGCCCCCCGCCCCATAGGTGTTCATGCCCGACCGACGGGTTGATCAGGCAAGAGATGTAATAGTCGCGCCCGCGCCGCCCCCAGCATTGCTGATTGCAGGACAGGCAGCCGCGGATATCCTCAAGGCGGCCGTCCTGCGCCTTGGCCACCAGATGCGGGTCAGCGATCTGGCCGCGCACAATGGCCACCAGATCGGCCTGACCGGCGCCCAGCACGGTGTTGGCATTCTCTGGCGTCCGGATGCCCGCTTCAGCGATGACGCGCGCCTTCAGCCCGGATGCTTTCAGCGCCGCCGCCAGATCGACGCCCAGATTCTCGGCGAACTGGAAACTGGGGATGATCTTCTGAAAGGCAATGTAACTGCCCGCGCCGACGGTGACATAATCCATCAGCGCCTCGGCATCATGCAGAGCAATGATGCGCAGCATCTCGTCGCGGTCGGGCAGCACCGCGCTTTCCAGATCCTCGGAGACCGACAACCCGATGATGAAATCTTCACCACAGGCCGCGCGGATGCGGCGCAGGATCTCGCGCGACAGCCGCGTGCGGTTTTCCAGCGACCCGCCCCACTGGTCCGCGCGCTGGTTGGAAAAGGGCGTCCAGAACTGGTCAAGCAGGCTGTGATAGGCCGCCCAGACCTCGACCCCGTCAAAGCCTGCCTTCTGGCAGCGCAGCGCAGCCTGCACGAAACCGTCGATGGTCTCGCTGATCTCGGCCTCGGTCATGGCGTGGCTGCCATCATGGTCGTGATAGCTTGGCCCGCCCGAG
Organism: Paracoccaceae bacterium; assembly: GCA_007116575.1. Lineage (GTDB taxonomy): Bacteria > Pseudomonadota > Alphaproteobacteria > Rhodobacterales > Rhodobacteraceae > Roseinatronobacter. The sequence continues at coordinate 37,017 of SKIF01000130.1, read as the reverse complement.
GGCGACCAGTGCGCGTGCCAGCTATTGTCCCAGTCGCCATGCGCGCCGACATGGTAAAGCTGCTGGATCATCACCGCGCCTTCGGCCTTGCAGGCGTCGGTCAAGCGCTGGAAAGGCGCAATTACGCTGTCGCAGCCGGGGCGGAAATTGCCGCGCGTCAGCACAGCGGCGGGATGCACCGGCATTGGCTCGACCGTGATCATGGCCGCACCGCCGCGCGCGCGTTCCAGATAATAGCCCAGATGCCGGTCACCAGGCAGGCCACCCTCGGCCATGTTGGTGGTATGTGCGCCGAATACGATTCGGTTGCGCAGGGTCTTGTTGCGCAGCGTGATCGGCGTGAAAACGTGTTTTAAGCTCATTGCGGGCGCTCCAGCTTATCCAACCCCTGTGCCAGCGCGGCCCTGAGACCGGCCCTTTCTAAATGCACGCGCAGACGTTGATTGTAGCCGCCTTCGGTATTGAGTGCCTCAACCAGTGCCCCGGCAGACCCCACCGACAGATTCGACGCCACAAGCGCGCGCAGGAACGCCTCGCCCTGAACGGGCTCATCGGCGCGTCGGCCCAGCCAGTCCGACGCATCGGCCACCATCTGCGCCACCGGCGACAACACCGCCTGCGCGCAAAGATAGGCCGAAAGCTCGGCCTCGTCCTTCAGTCGGAAAACCGGGTTGCGCGGCGCGAAAAAGGTTTCGATCAGCGCGGGATCGCCCAGCGCCAGAACCGGCGAGCCGCCATGCGCGATACCGGGATAAGGCAGCATCAGTGCCACGGCGCAGGCAGGAGCCACCATGGGCGCGATCTGCGCCAGCGTCGCCCCGGCCATCAGCGAAATCACCTGCTGATCAGGCCGGAATTGCAGCGCGCCCAGAACAGACGGCGCGGCCTCGGCCATCAGCCCCAGAAACACCACGTCGCTGGCATCGAGAACCGCCTGATTCTCAGCCACCGACACCTCGGGGATGTCGCGCGCCAGCGTAGCGGAATTGGCGGCGCTGCGCTGCGAGACGGTGATGACATGCCCCTGCCCCGCCAGCCCACGCACCAGTGCGGTTGCAATCACACCGGTGCCAATCACCCCGATGCGCATCAGATATCCTTCATCAGCCTGAGCGCGTCATGGATCGCGGCGTGGGTGTTTCGCGCGCTTACGGCATCACCAATGCGGAAAAGCTGAAAGCCGCCATCAGGGTTACGCATCACCTGCTGAGGGCGGCCTGCAATCAGCGCGTCGTAATCGACAGCACCCATATTCACCGAAAACGGCTTGAGGGCATAATACAGATCATCCAGCGGCATGGTGCCGTAATTCACCACCACCTGATCATAATGCCGGGTGGTGGTGTGGTCGCTGTAATCGGTGCCGATGGTGGCGCACAGCCGGTTGCCGTCGCGCGCCACGTCCAGCAGGCGGCGGGTGACAGTGAAAGTGACATCCTTGTCCTGCAGCGCGCGCATGTAAGGGACAAGGTTCATGCCCATGATCTCGGGCGCAAAGCTGCGGTCGGGGGTCATCACCTCGACCTGCGAGCCCGCCTTGGTGGCCACTTCGGCGGCCATCAGGCCGGGATGATCGCCCGCCTCGTCATAGACCAGCACATTTGCGGCGGGTTTCACATCGCCTGCGATGATGTCCCAAGCGCTGACGACATGCGGGTTCTCCGCGCCGGTTTCGAACAGTTCAGTGTTGGGCAGACCGCCCGTAGCCACGATCACGACATCCGGCTCCAGCGCGGTCACGTCTTCGGCCTCGGCGAATGTATTGAAATAGAAAGCGACATCGCGCGCGGCGCATTGGGCCATGCGCCAGTCGATGATGCCGATCATCTCGCGCCGCCGGGGATTCTGCGCGGTCAGGCGGATCTGGCCGCCGGGGTCGGGCTGGGCCTCGAATACGGTCACATCATGCCCGCGCTCGGCGGCGACGCGCGCGGCTTCCAGCCCGGCGGGGCCGGCGCCGACCACCACCACCCGTTTGCACGCATCCGCAGGCGCGACTTCATGCGGCAAGGACAACTCACGCCCCGTGGCGGCGTTGTGGATGCACAGCGCCTCGCCTGCCTGATAGATGCGGTCAAGACAATAGGTGGCCCCCACACAGGGGCGGATGTCGTCCTCGCGCCCCTCGCGGATCTTCTGCACGATATGCGGGTCGGCCATATGCGCGCGGGTCATGCCGACCATGTCCAAGAGGCCCGATGCCACCGCATGGCGCGCGGTCGCCACATCGGGGATGCGGGCTGCGTGGAAGGTGGGCATGCCGGTCGCGGCGCGCACGGCACCCGCGAAATCCAGATGCGGGGCATAGGCCATGCCCTGCACCGGGATGACATCGGTCATGGCGGGGTCGGTATGGATGCGCCCGCGAATGACATTGAGGAAATCGACCATCCCGCAATCGGCCAGGCGCTTGGAGATCTCCAGCCCCTCGGCGGCGTCGATCCCTCCTTTCGCCACCTCATCGGCGGTATAGCGCACCCCCACAATGAACCCATCCCCGACCCTCGCCCGGATACCGCGCAGCACATCCATGAGAAGCTGCATCCGCGTCTCAAGGCTTTCGCCGCCATAGGGCCCGTCGAGATCATTGGTCAGGGGTGACCAGAACTGATCGAGCAGATGGCCATAGACTTGCAACTCCACCCCGTCCATGCCGCCCGCTTGCATTCGCTCGGTCGCATCGGCAAAATCTGTGATGATCCGCTCGATATCCCAATCCTCGGCCAGCTTCGGAAAGGCCCGGTGCGCGGGTTCGCGGTGCTTGCTGGACGAAAGCGAGGGCAGCCAGTCGCCCTTGTTCCAGCCCGTGCGCCGCCCCAGATGCGTCAACTGGATCATCACTGCGCAGCCATGCTCATGGCAGGCATCGGTGAGCGCACGGATATGGGGGACGACCTCGTCTTTCCAGGCAAGGATATTGTTGAAGACCGGCGGGCTGTCGCGCGACACCGCCGCCGATCCTGCGGTCATCGCCAGCGCCACCCCTGCTTTCGCGCGCTCAGTGTGATAGGCGACATAGCGCGCCTTGGGCATGCCGTCTTCAGGATATGCCGGCTCATGCGCGGTGGTCATGATCCGGTTGCGCAGGGTCAGGTGCTTCAACTGGTATGGCTGCAAGAGCGGATCGTTCGACATGGTCCCTCCATAAAGCAACTTCAGAAAAAGCTGCCTGACTTTTTCGGTTCGAAATTGCGACACAAAATGGAAAACGCCAATAGGCGTCAATACCACGCATCGGGCATTTCGGCCTTCCGGCGTGCGACGTAGTCTTTCAGCGCCTCAGCCACCCCCACATCCATTGGTGGTGGTTGATAGCGCGCCAGAATGTCCTTCCACCGTTGGTTGGCGCGCTGCGCGGCGTCCACACTGCCCGACTCGGACCATGTTTCATAGGTGCGATCGTCGTTGAAGCCGCTGTCCCAATAGGCGGTTTCATAATGACGCAGCGTGTGGTCAGTGCCGAACAGATGCTCGCCGGGGCCGTTTTGCGCCAGTGCCTCGAAGGCCAGTGTCTCTTCGGTCACGTCCAGCCCTGCCAGATAGGCATGAAGCGCGCCGCACATATCCATGTCCATGATCATCTTCTCATAGGACATCGACAACAGCCCGTCGACAAAACCCGCCGCGTGCAGGATGAAATTCGCACCGCCCTGAATGGCCGACATCATCGACATCATCGCCTGCTGCATCGCCTGCCCGTCGGGCGCTTTCGAGGTGGCGAAATTGCCTGCACAGCGCAAGGGCAGGTTCAGCCGCCGTGCAAGCTGGCCCATCACCAGCGAGGCCAGCGCGGGCTCGGGCGTGCCAAAAGTGGGCGAGCCGGTGCGCAAGGACATCGACGACAGGAACGCCCCCAGCACCACCGGCGCGCCGGGGCGGACAAGCTGTGTCAGCGCGCTGGACGCCATGGTTTCCGCCAGGCATTGCGCCAACGCTCCCGGCATTGTCAGGGGTGCAACCGCCCCGCCCAGCAGAAATGGCAAATGGATCGAGCCCTGCCCGGCGCTCGCATAGGTGCGGATACCCGCCGTCGTCACCCCGTCCAGCACCAAGGGCGACGTGGTGTTGAAATTGCCCATGATGACGCAGTTTCGGTCCACGAACTCCGCGCCGAACAGGATGCGGCACATTTCGATAGAATCGGCGGCGCGCTCCGGTGCGGTGATCGACCCCAGAAAGGCACGGTCCGAAAGCCGCATATGTGCATGAACCATGTCCAGATGGCGCTTGTTCACGGCCACGTCGGTCGGCTCGCAGATCGTGCCGCCGGAATGATGCAGCCAGGGTGAGGATTGCGCCAGCCGGATCAGGTTCTCGAAATCGGCAATCGTGCCGTAGCGCCGACCCTGATCCAGATCCATCACGAAGGGAGAGCCATAGGCGGGCGCGAAGACCATGGCATCGCCGCCGATCTCGACCGTGTTGGCCGGGTTGCGCGCGTGTTGGGTGAAGCGCGCAGGTGCCGTGCGCAGCACCTCGCGCAGCATCCCCGGCTCGAACCGGATGCGCCATGTCTCGCCCGAAACATGGCTGACCTGCGCGCCTGCTCGGTTGTAGAGCGCCATCGCCTCGGGATCGTCGCGCAGCTCGATCCCGATTTCCGCGAGTATCCGCTCGGCGGTCGCCTCGATCCGCGCTAAAGCCTCCTCGCCCAGAAGGTCATAGGTCGGAATACGCCGGGTGATGAAGGGTGTGCGCAGATGCAGGTTCTGCCCGGGCTCGGGATTGCGTGATTGCCTCGCGCGCCCTTTGCGGCTGCGCCGTTCAGCGCCTGTACGGGGGGCCTCGTCGGGGATCAGCGAGTCGATCACCATGTCATGTTCTCCGATAGAGCAACGCAGGAAGGACCTTGCCCGACCCTGCATGACAATCCTGCGGCATTGCGATGCTTGCAGCAATCACGGAAATATTCATGTTGGCTTATTTCAGCTTATGCAAAACCTGTGAATTACGTTATTCTGAGGCACTCCTCCTGCCATGAAGTGAAGTCACCTTGTCCAAGCGCCCTTATGATCTGCCGCCCATGAGCGCCTTGGTCGCCTTCGAGACTGCCGCGCGACATGTCAGCTTCACGCAGGCCGCACAGGAGTTGAACGTCACACCTGCCGCGATCAGCCATCAGGTCAAGGCGCTGGAAGCTGAACTGGAATGCAACCTGTTCCGACGCCATCACCGCGGCGTCACCCTAACGGAAACTGGCGCCTATTTACTGGTCGCGCTGCAACGCGGGTTCGAATGCATGGCCGATGCCACCGCCCAGTTGCGCCACCGCGCGAGCACGGCCTCGGTCACGATCGGGGTCACGACAGCAGTGAGTTCACTCTGGCTGACCCCAAGACTGGCGGAATTCTGGAAGACCCACAGCGATGTATCGGTCGCACAGATCGTCAGCGATACAGGCGAGACGCCGACCGAATGCGACCTGAGCATTCGCTACGGCATCCTGCCGCGGGACGGGGCTTCTACCCGGGTCTTGTTTCGTGATCAGTTGATGGCGCTTGGCAGTCCGGCGTTTTTCCGCAGCCATCGGTTCGCCACCCTCGCCGATCTTGCGTCTGTGCCGCTCATTCACTTCGATACGCCCGTGACAGGATGGACCGACTGGCAAGGCTGGTTCCGGGCGCTGGGGTATCATGGGCCGATAAGACAGAGCCACCGGGTCAACAACTACTTGATCGCATTGCAGGCCGCCCGCGATGACATGGGCGCTGTGCTGGGCTGGGTGGCGCTCGCGCGGCCCTTTGTCGACAAGGGCCAACTGGTCGCACTTCACCCCGATCAGGTTGCTCCGCGCGAAGAGTTCCATGTCACGCTACACAACCAGACATCGCCCCGTGCGCGACTGGTCTATGACTGGCTGGCAAGCACAGCAAATACTGCGGCTGAGGCGAATACCCTGCCGATCGACTGAATCGGCCTGACGGCCGGATCGGTCAATCATCCGAATGCCGACTGGTGAACATGGAAGATTGCCCCCTGACCCAACGACAGCGGCCCGGAGCGAAGGGACGCGCCCGGGCTGGTCGCTCGGGACAGAGCTTGTGACGAGCGTGCCAAGGAACAGTTTCCCGGTCCAATGCCTAAACATCTGGAGGCGGGCGGTTTTTTCAGCAGCCTGTTAGGTCTGGCCGATGACAGACCTGTCCTTGCGGATGAAGCGCGGAGAACCACCGTTGACGCGATGTAAGATTTCGAAATGATGCTGACGCGGAAGCCACAACACATGGGAAGGGACGTCACGCCGCGACCAGCCCCATGACAGGTGGGCCGCGCAGGTGCGGACATTCACCATGGACGGGAAAGAACAATGCAAATGACCACACAGCCGGACCATTCGGCCAGGACCGGGCGCCCGGGGCACATTCTGCCCTGTGGCGACCGCAACGGCGTTTCCGTCAAGGTCGCGCCGGGCTGGCAACGGGAGTTGTTGGATGGCTGATCTGTCGCTGGCAGCCGTCTTGCCTTTCGTGCTTGCGCTAGGGCTCACCGGCGCGGCTGCCGGGATCCTGTCGGGGCTGCTGGGGGTGGGGGGCGGCATTGTCGTCGTGCCGGTCCTGTTCTGGGTCTTCAAGGCACTGGGCTACGCGCCGGAGCTGGGGATGCAGATGGCGGTTGGTACTTCGCTCGTGACCGTGGCCGTCACGGCGTTGAGTTCCGCGCGCGCGCATCACAGTCGTGGGTCTGTCGATATTGGCATCCTGCGCCGCTGGGCCCCATGGATGGTGCTGGGAGCGCTCGGCGGGGGCAGCGTGGCAGGGCTTGTCGACGGGGCGCTGCTTCTGGTGGTGTTCGGAACCGTGGCGCTGCTGGTGGCGTGGAACATGGCGCGCGCGAAGGGCTTCACGATTGCCGACGCGCTGCCCGAGCGCCGCGGCGTGCAGCCTGCGATGGCGGGCAGCGTCGGGCTCATCTCGGCAATGATGGGGATCGGGTCGGGCACTTTGGGCGTACCACTGATGTCTGCGTTCTCGGTGCCGGTACATCGGGCGGTGGGTACGGCCGCCGCGCTGGGGCTGATGATCGGCGTGCCGGGGGCGTTGGCAATGGCGCTCTTCGGCCTTGGCGTCGAGGAGCGACCGCCCTTCTCGCTGGGCTTCATCAATCTGATCGCCGTTGTGCTGATCTTGCCGCTTTCGGTCTATTGCGCACCTTTGGGCACGCGCATCGCGCATGCCCTGCCTCCCGTCTGGATCAAACGCGCCTTTGCGGTCTTCCTTTGCATCACGGCCCTGCGGATGCTTACGAGCGCGCTGTAGCGACGGGCCACGCGCACTGTCGCGATAGCCCTCGAGGACAGTTGAAAGCCGTTGCCCCCGTCAGCCGTCATATGAAGGGCGTCGGGGGCTACGATTACGCGCGCTTTCTGTCTGCCTTGTTTGAATATCTGGTCGTGTCCCGGCACATTCGCAGAGATGAAGGCGCCCGCAGACTCAGTTGCCCAGGATCCCCGGCAACCGCAGGCCATGATCGCGCGCGCATTGCAGCGCGTCCTCATAGCCCGCATCGGCATGCCGCCACACGCCCGAGGCAGGGTCGTTCCACAGCACGCGTTCCAGCCTCTTCGCAGCCTCCGGCGTACCATCGGCCACGATCACCACGCCGGAATGTTGCGAAAAGCCCATGCCGACGCCGCCGCCATGATGCAGGCTGACCCATGTCGCGCCCGAGGCCGTGTTCATCAGCGCATTCAGCAGTGGCCAGTCCGACACCGCGTCTGATCCATCACGCATCGCCTCGGTTTCGCGATTGGGGCTGGCAACCGAGCCGCTGTCGAGATGGTCACGCCCGATGACGATGGGGGCTTTCAATTCACCCGCGGCCACCATTTCATTCAGCCTGAGCCCAGCGCGATGCCGATCCCCCAAACCCAGCCAGCAGATCCGGGCAGGCAGGCCCTGAAAGGCGATGCGTTCGCGCGCCATGTCGAGCCAGCGGTGCAGGTGGTTGTTCTCGGGGAACAACTTGCGCATGGCCTGATCAGTCTTATAGATGTCTTCCGGGTCGCCCGAGAGCGCGCACCAGCGGAACGGGCCGATGCCCTTGCAGAAGAGCGGCCGGATATAGGCGGGCACGAAACCCGGAAAGGCAAAGGCGTTTTCCAGACCCTCCTCCTTCGCGACCTGCCGGATGTTATTGCCGTAGTCCAGCGTCGGCACGCCTGCATTCCAGAAATCCACCATCGCCGCGACATGAGTTTTCATGCTTGCGCGCGCGGCCTGTTCCACGGCCTTCGGGTCGCTTTCCTGCTTTTCGCGCCACTCGGCGACGGTCCAGCCGGTGGGCAGATAACCATGCACCGGGTCATGCGCCGAGGTCTGGTCGGTGACGATATCGGGGCGGACGCCGCGGCGGTAGATTTCGGGGAAGACCTCGGCGGCATTGCCGATAAGCGCCACGGATTTGGCCTCGCCCGCCTCTGTCCAGCGCTGGATCATTTCCAGCGCCTCGTCCAGATCATGCGTCTTGGCGTCGCAATAGCGGGTGCGGATGCGGAAATCGGCCCGGGTCTCGTCGCATTCGACGGCCAGACAGCAGGCTCCGGCCATGACAGCCGCCAGCGGCTGCGCCCCCCCCATGCCGCCAAGGCCCCCGGTCAGAATCCAGCGCCCGCGCAGATCGCCCTCATAGTGCTGACGGCCCGCCTCGGCGAAGGTCTCGTAGGTGCCCTGCACGATGCCCTGCGTGCCGATATAGATCCAGCTTCCCGCAGTCATCTGACCATACATCATCAGCCCACGCCGGTCGAGTTCGTTGAAATGCTCCCATGTTGCCCAATGCGGCACGAGGTTCGAATTCGCGATCAGCACGCGCGGGGCATCCGCATGGGTACGAATGATTGCGATGGGCTTACCCGACTGCACGATCAGCGTCTCGTCGGCCTCGAGATCCTTCAGCCCGGCCACGATGCGGTCGAAATCATCCCATGTGCGCGCCGCGCGGCCAATACCCCCATAGACCACCAGGTCATGCGGGTTCTCGGCCACGTCGGGGTGCAGGTTGTTCATCAGCATCCGCATCGCGGCCTCGGTCAGCCAGCTTTTCGCGGTGATCTCGGGGCCAGTGGGGGGGTAGATGTCGCGCAGGTTGTGGCGGGGGTTGGTCATGATCAGCCTCTCAGCGTTGGGGCGAGGGTTTGGAGGGTTTCGAGAATGTCGCGCAGGATCGGGCGCAATCTGTCTGCCTTTCCGGGGTCATAGGCGAAGGGGGACGTTTCACTGGCCAGATGCGTGCTTTGTGCAAGCTCCATCTGGACTGCATGAATGCCGCTTCCGGGCTCTCCGTAGTGGCGCGTTGTCCAGCCGCCCTTGAACCGGCCATTGGGCACCGAGGTAAAGCCCTTTGCCTGCGCGCAGATACCCTGCACGGCGGCCTCAATCTGCGGCGCACAGGTCGTGCCGCCATTGGTCCCGATGTTGAAATCCGGAAGACGACCCTCGAACAGGAACGGGATGTGGCTGCGGATCGAATGGCAGTCATAAAGGATCGCAACCCCATGCTGCGCGCGCACCCGTTCCAGCTCGGCCGCCAGCGCCGCGTGATAGGGCGCATGATAGCTTGCGCGGCGGGCCTCGTTCTCATCTGCGTCGGGCGGGCTGGTCCAGATCGGTTCGCCATCGAAATCGGTCAGCGGCACCAGCCCGGTGGTGTTCTGCCCCGGATAGAGGCTTGCCCCCGAGGGGTCGCGATTGGCGTCGATCAGGTAGCGGTGGAAATGCGCGCGCACTATCGTTGCACCGGGCAGCAGCCCCTCATAGAGCCGGTCGATATGCCAGTCGGTATCGGCCAGCAACTGCCCGCGCGGGGTAAGGCGCGCAAACACCTCCTCGGGCAGCCATGTGCCCGTATGCGGCATGCCCAGCACCACCGGCCCGTCGCCCCGGATCACCTCCACCGGGGTCATGGCGCGGCTTCCAGCAGCGCCGCCACATCGCAGGCCGCCGCAACCTGCCCGTTACGGATCAGGGCGCCTGAGCGGGCAAGGTCATCGGCCATGTAGCGATCCTCGCTCAGCGCGGGCACCGCCGCGCGGGTCAGGGCCAGCAGCCGTTGCAGCGCGGGCGAAGTTGCCAGCGGTGCGCGGAATTCGACGCCTTGCGCGGCGCAGAGCAGTTCCACGCCGAGGATACCGCCGAGATTGGCATTCATCCGCGCCAGCCGTCGCGCGCCATGCGCGGCCATCGAGACATGGTCTTCCTGATTGGCCGAGGTCGGGGTGGAATCGGTCGAGCAGGGATTGGCCAGATGCTTGTTCTCGCTCATGAGCGCGGCCGAGGTCACCTCGGCAATCATCAGCCCCGAATTCAGCCCCGGCTCGGGCGTCAGGAAAGGGGGCAGGTCATGGCTCAGCGTGGGGTCCACCATCAGCGCCACGCGGCGCTGCGCAACAGCGCCGATTTCGGCCAGAGCAAGCGCGATCTGGTCGGCGGCGAAAGCGACCGGCTCGGCATGGAAATTCCCGCCCGAGACGATCTGCCCTTCCTCGACCAGAACCAGCGGGTTGTCCGAGACCGCGTTCGCCTCGACCTCGAGCGTGCTGCCAGCAAAGCGCAAGAGGTCCAGCGCCGCCCCGGTCACCTGCGGCTGGCAGCGGATGCAGTACGGGTCCTGCACGCGCGTATCGCTGTCGCGATGGCTTTCGCGGATCTCGGATCCGTCCATGATCATGCGCATCGCCCGCGCGACATCGATCTGCCCGCGCTGGCCGCGCAGCGCATGCAGCGCCGGTTGCAGCGGCGCGGTCGAGCCCATGATCGCATCGGTCGAAAGGCAGGAGACCGCTATCGCACCCTGCGCATTGCGCATCGCCTCGAACCAGCCCGCCAACGCGCAGGCGGTCGAGAATTGCGTGCCATTGATCAGCCCCAGCCCTTCCTTGGGTCCCAGCACCACTGGCGCGAGGCCCGCGCGCTCGAGCGCAACCGAGGATGGCAGCCTTTCGCCATTCAGAAATGCCTCGCCGTGGCCGATCAGCGTCGCGGCCATATGCGCGAGCGGGGCCAGATCGCCCGACGCCCCGACCGAGCCCTGAACCGGCACGACAGGGGTCACGCCGCGCGCCAGCAATTCCTCGAGCAGCGTGACCGTCGCCCCGCGCAGCCCCGACGCCCCGCGCCCGACCGAGAGCAGCTTGAGCACCATCATCAGCCGCGTGGTGGCAATGTCCAGCGCTTCGCCAAGGCCGCAGCAATGGCTCAGGATCAGGTTGCGTTGCAGTTGTGCCGTATCGCCCGGTGCGATCCGCACCGATGCGAGCTTGCCAAAGCCGGTATTGACCCCGTAGATCGCCACATCGCCCGCCGCCGCCTCGGCCACCATGCGCGCGGCGGCCTCGATGGCCGGGCGGGCGCTGTCATTCAGGCGCGCGGGTGTTTCGTTGCGCCAGATATCTTCAAGCTGCGCAAGCGTGGCAGCGCCGGGTGTCAGGATCAGGGTCACAGCATGCCTCCATGAACCCGCTTCCAGAGCGGGTTGAAACCGATACGATAGGAAAGCTCGGACGGGTGTTCGACGTCCCAGATCGCCAGATCGCCGCGCGCGCCCGGCCAGATGCCCCCCCTGTCTCGCAGTCCCAACGCACGGGCTGCGTGCAGAGTGACGCCTGCGAGGCATTCTTCCGGGGTCATTTGAAACAGCGTGGCGCCCATGTTCATCGTCAGCAGAAGCGAGGTCAGCGGCGATGAGCCGGGGTTGCAATCGGTGGCCAGCGCCATGGCAACGCCATGCTTGCGGAAGGCATCGATGGGCGGGGCCTGGGTTTCGCGCAGGGTATAAAACGCGCCGGGCAGGATGACCGCGACCGTGCCCGCCTTGGCCATCGCGGCGGCATCCTGCGCATCGGCATATTCCAGATGATCCGCCGAAAGCGCGCCGAATTCGGCCGCAAGCCGTGCGCCGCCCAGATGCGAGAGTTGCTCGGCGTGCAGCTTGACCGGCAGGCCAAGGGCGCGGGCGCGCTCGAACACGCGGCGGATCTGGTCGGGCGTGAAGGCGATGGTCTCGCAGAACCCGTCCACGGCATCGACCAGCCCCTCGGCATGGGCGGCCTCTAGCGCGGGCAGGCAGGTGTCGGCGATATAGGCATCGGCGCTGATTCCGGCAGGAACAGCATGCGCGCCCAGAAAACTTGTCCTGACCTCGACCGGGCGCAATTCGGCGATGCAGCGCGCGGCGCGCAGCATCCGCAATTCGGTCTCAACGTCCAGCCCATAGCCGGACTTGATTTCCAGCGTGGTGACGCCCTCGGCCAGCAGCGCATCGACACGCGGCAGGGCAGCGGCGACAAGCTCTGCTTCCGAGGCGGCGCGCGTCTGCGCCACGGTCGAGACAATGCCACCACCCGCGCGCGCGACCTCTTCATAACTGGCCCCCTGAAGCCGCATCTCGAATTCGCGGGCACGATTGCCGCCATGAACGACATGGGTATGGCAGTCGATCAGTCCGGGCGTGACCAGACGACCCTCCAGATCAAGCGCATCATCGGCGCGGAACTCTTCGGGCAGGTCTTGCGCAAGCCCAACCCATGCGACCAGCGCGCCGCGCAGCACGACAACCCCGCCCGCGATCAGCTCATAGGGGCCGGGGCCATGCATTGTCGCGATGGTGGCATTTTCGAGTCGCATGATTCACCTTGAACAGATTGCGTTTAATCCGTATAAGTATGTACATAATGATGAGTCAAGCAGGATCAGCATGAAAATCTGGGCGGAACAGGCACTCATTGAGTCGGGCTGGGCCCGCGATGTTCTGGTCTCGGTCGGGCCGGATGGGCGAATTGCGCATGTGCAGCCCGACGCACCGAAATCAAGCGCGCATGTGGTGGGCATTCTTCTGCCCGCGCCCGCCAACGCACATGGCCATGCGTTTCAACGCGCCATGGCCGGACTGACCGAGCGGCGCGGCCCCGACCCGCGCGACAGTTTCTGGACCTGGCGCAAGCTGATGTTCCGCTTTCTCGACCACCTGACGCCCGAACATGTCGAGGCCATCGCCGCTCTTGTACAGATGGAGATGCTAGAGGCAGGCTATGCCGCCAGCGTCGAGTTTCACTACCTGCATCATCAGCCGGGCGGCGCGCCCTATGACGATCTGGCTGAAATGAGCCTGCGCATCGGCGCGGCGGCGGCGCGAAGCGGGATCGGGCTGACCCTTCTGCCTGTGCACTACCAGTTTGGCGGGTTGGATGGCCGTCCGCTCGACCCCGGTCAGATCCGTTTCGGCAATGACCCCGACCGGTTCGCGCGCCTCTATGAAGGTGCCAAAAGCACAGTGTCGGGCCTGCCCGCCGATTGCCAGTTGGGCGTGGCCCCCCACAGCCTACGCGCAGTCAGCCCGGAATCCCTCGCCCGGACCGCGGCGCTAACCGACGGGCCAGTGCATATGCACCTTGCCGAACAGGTGGCAGAGGTAGATGAGGTTCGCGCCGCACTGGGCAAGCGCCCGGTGGAATGGGTGCTGGAAAACATGGCGCTCGGGCCACGTGTGACCCTGATTCACTGCACCCAGATGCAGCCGCACGAAACCGAGGCGCTGGCGCGGTCGGGGGCCATTGCCGGTCTCTGCCCGATCACCGAGTCGAGCCTCGGGGACGGCATTTTCGACGCGGTGCGGTGGTTCGATGCCGGGGGACAGATTGCCATCGGGTCGGATTCGCATATCCGCATCGCGCTGGCCGAGGAATTGCGCACGCTTGAATATTCGCAACGTCTGCGCGACAAATCGCGCGCCGTGCTGGCTACGCAGGCGCAGTCAACTGGTCGCCACCTGTTCGAAGCGGCGGCGCGGGGTGGGGCGCATGCTGCGGGGCGGGCCAGCGGCAGAATCGCAACCGGTGCCTGGGCAGATCTGATGACGCTGGACAATTCATCAATCGATCTGACTGGCAGACAGGGCGATACGCTTCTGGACAGCTACATCTTTGCCGGTGATGACAGGATGGTGCAGGACCTGTGGTCCGCCGGGCGGCATGTGGTCAGGGAGGGGCAGCATATCCGCCGCGGCGAGATCGTTGCGGCCTATCGCAAGGTGATGGCCGAGTTGGGGCAGGTCTTGTGACCGGCGATGCGCGCCTTTCCTGGCAGGCGGTGCAGGAAATCGTGCGCCAGCGGATCCGCCAGCGCATCTGGAAACCGGGCGACCAGATCCCCCATGAGGCCGACCTGGCGCAGGAACTGGGCTGCGCGCGTGCGACCGTGAACCGCGCGCTGCGCGGGCTTGCCGATGCCGGATTGCTGGAGCGTCGGCGCAAGGCGGGCACCCGTGTCGCGCTCAACCCCATACGACGCGCCGAATTCAGCATCCCGCTGATCCGCGAGGAAATCGAGAACCGGGGGGAGCGGTTCGATTTCCGTATTCTGACGCGCGAGATGCGACCACCGCCGCCCGACATCCAGGCCAGGCTGCAAATCGGGGAGGATGCGCCGATCCTCTATCTGCAGACCCTCTACATGGCCAATCACATGCCTTATGTCTTCGAAACGCGCTGGGTCAACACGCGCGCGGTGCCTGCCGCGCAAGAGGCCCGGTTCGACACGATGAGCCCGAATGAATGGCTGGTGCGCGAAGTGGCCTTTGATGGCGGTGATTTCGCCCTCTCTGCCATCTCTGCCAGCACGCAGGAGGCGTTCATTCTGGGCTGCTCAGCGGGCGCGGGATTGCTTGCTCTGGATCGCACGACGCGCAATGGCAGACAGATGATTACCTCTGTCCGGCTTGTCTTTCATGCCGGCTACCGGTTGCACACGCGCGCCTGATCTGCAGCAGGCGTAAAGTGGCGACGCACAGACTCAACCCTTGCCCCGCACCCCGTTGTCCCTGGCGCTGGCCGCGTCCGGCAAAGATGGGTGCGCGGGGCCTTCCAGTTCCGAGAGGATCGGGCAATCGGGGCGGGCATTCCCCTGGCAAGCCTGTGCAAGTGTTTCCAGTGTCGACGCCATGTCTTCCAATTCGACGATCTTGCGCCGCAACCCCGCGATATGGGCCAGCGCCAATTGTTTGACATCCGCACTCTGGCGCGACTGATCACGCCAAAGGCCGAGTAACTCACCGATATCGACCAGCGAAAACCCCAGATCACGCGCACGCCGGATAAAGCGCAGCCTATGCACATCCGCCTCTGCATAGACCCGATAGCCGGATTGGGTGCGCGCAGCCGGTGGTATGAGCCCGGTTTCCTCATAGTACCGGATCATCTTGGCCGAAACGCCCGAGGATTTGGCCGCCTCACCGATATTCATACCCCGCCCTCCGTCGCGCGAAGAGGGGCTGTCCAGCCCCGCAGGCGCAGCGCATTACTGAGCACGAAAACCGATGACAGCGCCATTGCGCCCGCCGCCAGGATCGGCGAGAGCAGGATGCCGAAAGCGGGCCAGAGTACGCCAGCGGCGACCGGGATCAGCGCAGTGTTATAGGCAAAGGCCCAGAACAGGTTTTGCCGGATATTGCGGATCGTGGCCTTGGAAAGCGCAATCGCGTTCGGCACACCATGCAGCGACCCCGACATCAGCACGACATCGGCAGCCTCTATCGCGACATCTGTGCCGGTGCCTATGGCAATGCCAATATCGGCCTGTGCCAGCGCCGGGGCGTCATTGATCCCGTCACCGACGAATGCGAGCGTGCCATGCTTGGACTGCAACTCGCGCACCGCATCAAGCTTGCCCTCGGGCAGCACTTCGGCCATGACCTCGTCAATGCCCAGCCTGTGGGCAATGGCATTGGCCGTGTGCCGGTTGTCGCCAGTCACCATGACCACGCGCAAACCCATTGCGCCCAGCGCAGCGATGGCGTCCGGGGTGGTTGATTTGATCGGGTCGGCCACAGCAAGCACCGCGGCAAGCTGTCCGTCAATCGCCGCATAGAGCGGGGTTTTCCCTTCGCCCGCGAGACGGTTGGCGGTTTGCTCGAAGGTGCCAGTGTCAAGACCGAGCCGCGCCATGTAGCGGTCGGCCCCGACCGCGATGCGTCGCCCCTCGACCATCCCCGTGACCCCGAGCCCGGTGAGGCTCTCGAAACCCGACACATCTGGCAGGGGCAAGGCATCCGCAGCATCGACAATCGCTTGCGCGATCGGGTGTTCCGAACGCGCTTCCACCGCCGCCACCTGCGCCAGAACAGCATCACGGCTGAAGCCTTCCGTTACTTCCAGATCGGTCAGGCGGGGGCGTCCTTCGGTCAGGGTCCCAGTCTTGTCAAAGGCCACGACCTGTGCATTGCGCAATTGCTGCAGCGCTTCGCCCTTGCGGAACAGTACACCCATCTCGGCCCCGCGACCCGTCCCGACCATGATGGATGTCGGCGTCGCCAGCCCCATCGCGCATGGACAGGCGATGATCAGCACCGCGACCGAATTGACCAGTGCAAAGGTCAGCGCCGGGGCCGGACCGAAGCTGGCCCAGATGACAAAGGTCAAGATGGCGACGACGATCACGGCGGGCACGAACCACAGCGTTACGCGGTCCACCAGCGCCTGAATCGGCAACTTGGAGCCTTGTGCGGCCTCGACCATGCGGATGATCTGCGCCAGCATCGTGTCACTGCCGACCGCTGTCGCCCGAAACACCAGCGCGCCAGTCTGGTTGACTGTGCCACTGATGATTTGCGCCCCGCTCTCCTTGGCGACGGGCACAGGCTCGCCGGTGATCATCGACTCATCGACATAGCTCTCGCCCTCGATCACCGCACCATCCACCGGCACGCGCTCGCCGGGGCGCAACTCGATCACATCGCCGGGAATCACATCATCCACCGACAGATCCAGCACAGCCCCGCCCCGGCGCACGCGCGCCGACCTTGCCTGCAATCCGATCAATCGCCGGATCGCCTCGGAACTGCGTCCTTTGGCGCGAGCTTCCAGATAGCGCCCGACCAGAATCAGGGTCACGATGACCGCGGCGGCCTCGTAATAGACATTGACCGTGCCTGCGGGCAGC
This sequence comes from Paracoccaceae bacterium, assembly GCA_007116575.1. Lineage (GTDB taxonomy): Bacteria > Pseudomonadota > Alphaproteobacteria > Rhodobacterales > Rhodobacteraceae > Roseinatronobacter. The sequence goes on along the minus strand of SKIF01000130.1, from coordinate 20,089 downwards.
CACCCCGGTGCGAAGGTCGCCACCATGGAATAGAGATAGGCCGCCATCGTTCCGACCGCGACAAGGCTGTTCATGTCCGGTGCGCCCCGGGCCAGCGCCGGGAATCCGTGGGCGTAGAAACGGATGCCGGGAAAGGCCAGAACCAGCGTTGTCAGCGCGAACTGGATCAGCCAGTTGGTCTGCAGTCCGATGGTGGACATGATGAGATGGTGCAGCGGCGGGAATATGTGCGATCCCATTTCCAACACAAAAACCGGCAGGGTCAGAACCAGCGCGACAAAGGCGTCTCGCCGCAAGCTCTGCGCCTCGGCATCCCGGCGGGCGTCAGGCGTTTCATCTGCGGCCATGCGGCGTTCGGATGCGCCAAAGCCATTTGCCTCCACAGCAGCGATGAGGGCCGCCGTGTCGGCATGTCCTGTGATGCTGGCACGTTCGGTCGCAAGGTTGACATTCGCCTCGGTCACACCGGGAACGCGGCGCAGCGCACCCTCCACCCGACCGACGCAGGAGGCGCAGCTCATGCCTTCGATGGCAAGCTCCAGCTTCGCGGGTCGTACCTCGTAACCCGCAGCCTCGATCACCCCGATCAGTGCAGCACGGTCGGTGAGGTCGCTCGCAGTGATATCCGCGCGCTCTGTGGCAAGGTTCACATTCGCTAAGAGGACACCGGGAGCCGCGCGCAAGGCGCGTTCGACCCGCCCCACGCAAGAGGCGCAACTCATGCCTTGGACAGGCAACGAAAACTGAGTGGCGGGTCTGGTCGGGGCATTCATCGTGTTTTCCCAGGATGCTGAAGTGGATCACGCTTCAGATAGTCCTTCCAGCCGTGGGAAGGTCAAGCGCAGAAAGTGAGAAATTCTGTTGCCGTAAAGAGGCTCGCTACCGGTTGCGATTGGACTGAGCAGTCAACCCGCAACACAAGATAACAGATGTCAGACGCCTGTTACGGAAAATGTTGAGCCAGTTGGGAAGGCGCGTCGCGGGCCGCAGAGCCTTCAGGTGCCGTGCAATTCCTTGGTCGCAGTCAGGCGCACCTCGGGGTAGTCCCGCGCCACGCGGTCGATATCCCATTGCAGGCGCGTCATGAATACCGGGTCGCCATCTGAATCGAGTGCCATATGCTGCTTGTTGGCCGCAGCGAAAGCCTCGACAGCGGCCTTGTCGCCCGACACCCAGCGCGCAGAGGTGAATTGCGTCGGCTCGAACCGCACGGGCAGCCCGTATTCAAGCTCGATCCGGCTGGCCAGAACCTCGAACTGCAACTGCCCGACCACACCCACTACAAAGCCCGAACCGAATTGCGGTTTGAAAACCTTGGCCGCGCCTTCTTCGGCGAATTGCGTCAGCGCCTTGTCGAGATGCTTCGCTTTCATCGGATCACCCGCGCGGCATGCCTGCAAAAGCTCTGGCGCGAAACTCGGGATGCCAGTGAAGCGCAGCGCCTCGCCCTCGGTCAGTGCGTCACCGATGCGCAACTGGCCATGGTTGGGGATGCCGATGATGTCGCCCGCCCAGGCTTCCTCGGCCAGTTCCCGGTCAGCGGCCAGAAAGAGCACTGGCGAGGCGACCGTCATCTGCTTCTTGCTGCGCACATGCGTGAGCTTCATTCCGCGTTCGAAATGCCCCGAAGCCAGCCGGACGAATGCCACGCGGTCACGGTGTTTGGGGTCCATATTTGCCTGAACCTTGAAGACAAAGCCCGCGACCTTGTCCTCCTCGGGCGCGACTTCACGGCTCTCGGCGCGTTGGGGCTGTGGTTCAGGGGCATAAGTCGCGATGCCGCTCATCAACTCTCTGACCCCGAATGAATTAATCGCCGAGCCGAACCAGATCGGGGTCAAGTGACCCTCTTGCACCGCGCGCGGATCAAGCGGTGGCAAAAGCTCGCGGGCCATCTCGACCTCTTCGCGCAACTGCGCCAGCAGGTCGGGTGGCACATGCGCCTCCATCGCGGGATCGTCCAGCCCCTCAAGAACGATGCTCTCGCCAACCTTGTTGCGGTCGGCGCGGTCCATCAGTTCGAGCCGGTTGCGCAGCAGATCATAGCAGCCCAGAAACTCGGCCCCCTGCCCGATGGGCCAGCTTGCAGGCGTCACATCAATGGCCAGGTTTTGCTGGATCTCGTCGATGATATCAAAGGTCTCGCGGCTTTCGCGATCCATCTTGTTGCAGAAGGTCAGGATCGGCAGGTCGCGCAACCGGCAGACCTCGAAGAGCTTGCGGGTCTGGCTCTCGACCCCTTTCGCCCCGTCAATGACCATGATTGCCGCATCAACCGCCGTGAGCGTGCGGTATGTATCTTCCGAAAAATCCGAGTGGCCCGGCGTATCGACCAGATTGAACCGCCACTGCCCGAAATCGAAACTCATCGCCGAAGCCGAGACCGAGATGCCACGATCCTTTTCCATCTGCATGAAATCGGACCGCGTGCGCCGCGCTTCACCTTTCGCGCGCACTTGTCCCGCCATCTGGATGGCACCGCCGAACAGCAGGAACTTCTCGGTCAATGTGGTCTTGCCCGCATCGGGGTGCGAGATGATCGCGAAGGTTCTGCGCCTTGCGATTTCGGACGGAAGGCTGGGGCGATTGCGAAGCGGGTGAGTCATGTCTGCCCTATAAGCGAGCCCTTTCTGCCGGACAAGGCCAGAGCGTTCACCTAAAAAGTGCGGCAGGAGGGCATTCCGCCACCGTGCGGGCACGCCCGCAGGCAACCGAGCCTGTACCTAACGTCGACGCGCTTCCGTTTCGGCGGTAATGTTGAACAGTCGCGCGGATAACTCGCCACCAAAACGCATGTTTCCAAGAATCACGGTTGTCTCGGCGCCGGTGTCGTCGCGAATAACCCATTGGCGCAGTTCGGTAGGATCGGAAGAAAAGATCAGCCGGATGGAACCGTACTGCGGATTCTCGGGGTCCTGTGCCACGACGGTCGTCGTCGTTTCGTCATGGGTATGACCCACCACCATTTGCCGATTGGAGAAATCCACGTCGCGTTCAAGGATCAGATTCAGCGGTGTGTGACGCAGCGGATACTGGTTTGGCCCGGTGTTTGAGCGCCCGTCAAAAATCGCGACCTGCCCGCCGCCTGCCATAACCAGTGACCGCTCGGGCGGGTCATATTCGAAGCGCACGCGCCCGGGGCGGCGAATGAAGATGCGCCCGGTCGAGAGCGTTCCATCCGGATTGATCTGCGTGAACTCGCCCTCGGCGGTCGTGAAGCTATTGAAATAGCGAGAAATCTCGCTCAGCGGAATCGCCTGCGCGAAAGTGGGTCGTGCCACCGCGAATGCGGGCAGCGCCAAGAGGAGGGATCGACGGGTCATGCTCATGCAGTGTAGATACTGCATTTTCAGTGCTCCGAAAGACCCGTTCTGCTCACGCAGCCAACACAAGGCAGAGAGTCGCCGATTGCACCAGCCACAATTCGGCGCAGACGTTCAGCGCAAGCGGTGCCCCGAGGTCTTGTCGAACAGGAAAATCGTGTCCGGATCGACCTGCAATGCGATGGTTGCGCCGGCCGCCTCGACATGGCTGCCCTTGGTCTCGATGATCAGTTTCGGCTGGCCGCCTAGCGCGCAATGGATGAAGGACACCCCGCCCAGCGCCTCGGTCAGTTCGACCCTGTGGGTATCGCCCGAGGTTATCTGCACATCCTGCGGACGCACCCCCACGACCAGATCCTGCGCATGCGACGGCACGCGGCAGGGGATCACGGCTTCGCCCAGCGCGGGCGCAACGACACCTCCCTCGACGGGTTTCGCCTCCACGAGGTTCATCGCCGGTGAACCGATGAAGCCTGCAACAAACAGGTTGTCCGGGTCGCGATAGAGATCGAGTGGCGCGCCTACCTGCTCGACCCGGCCACCGCGCAGCACGACGATCTTGTCGGCGAGCGTCATCGCCTCGACCTGATCATGGGTGACATAGATCATCGTGGCCCCGATCTCGCGGTGCAGGCGAGCAATTTCCACGCGCATCTCGACGCGCAACTCGGCGTCGAGATTGGAAAGCGGTTCGTCGAACAGGAACACTTCCGGCCCGCGCACGATGGCCCGGCCAATCGCCACGCGCTGGCGTTGCCCGCCTGAAAGCGCCTTGGGCTTGCGGGTCAGATACTCGTTCAGGCGCAGAATCTCTGCGGCCTTGGCCACTTTCTCGCGGATCTCGGCCTTGGGATGACCAGTCATCTTGAGCCCGAAGCCCATATTCTCGGCCACGCTCATATGCGGGTAGAGCGCATAAGTCTGGAAGACCATTGCCACACCGCGCTGGGCGGGGTCCAGCCGCGTGACATCGCGCGCGCCGATGTGAATCTTGCCGCTGGTGGTTTCCTCCAACCCTGCGATCATGCGCAAAAGCGTTGACTTCCCGCAGCCCGAGGGGCCGACAAAAACACAAAACTCGCCAGGCTCTATGTTCAGGTCAACGCCGTGGATAACCTGTGTTTCGCCGTACTTCTTGACGACAGAGTTCAGATTCACACCGGACATGATTCAGGCCCTCTTGCGGGTGGGGAGTGTGTTGTCTTCGGGAAAACGCCAGTCCTCGGCCGCATCCGCGATGGTATTGGCAATGTCACGGATCATGGGCACCAACCCTTCCAGCTCAGCAAGCGTCATGCGCGTCGTGGTTGATGTGACAGAAAGCGCCCCAAGGACCCCTCCGCCCGAAGTCAGAATTGGCATGGCAACGCAGATGATGCCCGGTTCATGCTCTTCGTTGTCGAAAGCAAAACCGCGGGCGCGGATCAGGTCCAACTCGGCCCGCAACGCATCGGGGGCAGTCAGCGTGTTGTCTGTAAATCTGTGCCAGCTTTGCTGCGTCAGCAACGCCGGCAGCTGCGCTTCCGGCACGAAGGCCAGCATGGCCTTTCCCACGCCCGTGCAATAGGCAGGCCCAACTTTGCCCGCTTGAGAATACATGCGCACAGGAGCACGGGCATTGCGCTTGTCCACATAGAGCACTTGCGCATTGTCCATCTGCGCCAGATGCACTGTCTCGCCAACTTTGCTTGACAGATCATCGAGATATGGGCGCGCTATAGGGGCTAGCGAGCTTTGCTGCCAGGCGATATGCGCCAGCCGAACCAGCCGTATTCCCATGCTGTAGGTGGCGCGCTCCGGATCGTACGCCAGCATACCCTGGCTGACCAGCGTTTGCAGCAAGCGGTATAGCGTTGCCTTGGGATACGGGCTTTGGCCCAGAAGATCGGAAAACCGCATCGGCGTGTCATGCGTGGCGACAAGGTCCAGCACTTCAAGCGCCTTGGCAACTGTGCCGTCAGCTGGCGATGCGGTCATGACCTCTCCAAGCCCGAAACAACGTCTTGACAAAACATAGCGATTCGCCGCATCGTTTTCAATATATAAAAACTAGTTTCAAATAGTGAAACCTGCAAGGGAGGAAATCATGCGGTTCACACTCAAGAGCGCGGCTGCCGCTCTGGCCATGACGACGGCGCTTGCCGCGCCTGCCAGCGCCGAACTGACCGGCGATCTGCGCATCTTCTTCAACGACCAGAACCCTGCGCCGCGCGCAGCGATGGAGGGCATGGTCGAGCGCTTTCAGGAGATGCACCCCGAGCTGAACATCGAACTGACCCTGATCGACCGTGAGGCAAACAAGACCCAGATCCGCAACTACCTGACCGCGAATGCGCCGGACGTGAACGGCTGGTATGCGGGCAACCGGATGCGGCCTTATGTCAATGCGGGGCTGTTCGAGGATGTCTCAGACCTCTGGGACGGTCCGATGGGTGAAGAGCTTGCCTCGACCAGGCCCGCGCTCACGCTGGACGGCAAACAATGGGGCGTGCCCTATACCTATTACCAGTGGGGCATCTACTACCGCTCGGATATCTACGAGGAACTCGGCCTGACCCCGGCGACGACATGGGAGGAAGAGATTTCCAACTGTCAGGCGATCCTCGATTCCGGGCGCAAGTGCTACACCATCGGCACGCGCTTTCTGTGGACGGCGGGCGGCTGGTTCGACTACCTGAACCTGCGGACCCATGGCTATGACTTCCATATGGCCCTGACTGCGAACGAGATCCCGTGGACCGATGACCGCGTGCGCGAAACCTTCGCCAACTGGCGGACGCTGATCGACATGGGTGCCTTCATCGACAACCACACCGCCTATACTTGGCAAGAAGCGCAGCCCTATCTGGTGAATGGTCAGGCCGCTGCTTACCTGATGGGCAACTTTCTGGTCGAGCCGCTGCGCGATGCGGGCATGACGGACGATCAACTGGGCTTCTACCAGTTCCCCGAAATCACGCCCGGCATTCCTATGGCCGAAGATGCGCCAACTGACACACTACACATCCCCGCACAGGCCCAGAACAAGGAAGCCGCGCGCGAATTTCTGCTCTATGTCGCCAGCGCCGAGAACCAGACCATCGCCAATGAGGTTCTGGGACAGTTGCCGGTGAACAGCAACGCCGAAGTCGCCGATGACAAGTTCATTCAGGCGGGCTTCGAGATGCTGTCGAATGCGACGGGCGGCATTGCCCAATTCTTCGACCGCGACGCGGATGCCGAGATGGCCTCAGCCGCAATGGAGGGCTTTCAGGAATTCATGGTCATGCCCGACAATCTGGACGCTATCCTGAACCGTCTTGAAAGCGTGCGGCAGCGGATGCTGGAAGACTGATAGGTTCCTCCCGCCGCCGGGGCGGCCCTTGGGCTGTCCCGGCGGCTACTTCACAAGACGGGCTGTGTCATGGCTGCACCGATCACCTCCGAACCCGCCCCGCCACCCGCACGCGGTTACTGGCGCAGCAACCAGATGAGGATCGCACCATGGCTGTTCCTGGCGCCGGGGATGGTGTTCTTCGCAATCTATGTGGTTCTGCCGATCTTCCAGAGCTTCCATATCAGCCTTTATCGCTGGGACGGTCTGGGCGAAGCACGATATATCGGGTTGCAGAACTATGAACGGCTCTTGGATGACCCGGCCTTCTACACATCGCTTTGGAACAATCTTCGCTGGCTGGTATTGTATCTGCTCGCGATTCCCGGCGGCTTGTTCATCGCGCTATTTCTGAACCAGCAGGTGCGCGGTATCCGGCTCTACAAGTCGCTGTTCTTTTTTCCCTTCGTGATCTCTCAGGTCGTTGTCGGGCTGGTTTTTGCCTGGTTTTACAATCCATCCATCGGGCTTCTGAACCCTATTCTGGGTCTATTCGGCGCAGGCCCTGTGAATATCCTCGGCAACCCAAACACGGTGACCTATGGCATCATCGCGGCGGGGCTTTGGCCGCAGGTTGCCTATTGCATGATCCTGTATCTGACCGGCCTGAACGCAGTCGATCCGGAACAGGTCGAGGCCGCGCGGCTTGATGGTGCGAAGGGCTGGAAAATGCTGTGGTATGTGATCCTGCCGCAACTGCGCCCCGCCACCTTTATCGCCGTGGTGGTCACAGTCATCGGCGCACTGCGCAGCTTCGACATGGTCTCGGTCATGACCAATGGCGGGCCGTTCGGGTCCAGCCGCGTGCTGGCCTATTACATGTTCGAGGTCTCACTTTCGGAGTTTGGCTTCCGCATGGGGTATGGCGCGGCCATCGCTGTTGTACTGTTCCTGATCATGATGGTCTATATCGCCTTCTTCCTGTGGCGCATGTGGCGCGAAGAGCGGGGGTATTGAGATGTTTCCCACCCCAGTCGAGCGCCGCTCTGCAGCTATACAGGCCAGCTACAAGGCGCTGCTGCCAATCGCCCTCATGATGTGGCTGCTGCCCTTGCTGATGGTGGCGCTGTTCTCGATCAAGCCTGACGCTGACTTCACGCAAGGCAACCTCTGGGGGCTGCCCTCAAGCTTTGCAGGGTTCGAAAATTACACGCGCGTCTTCACCGACAGCGCCATGCCGCGTTACCTGATCAACTCGATCTTCATCACCGTACCGACAGTCATCGGAGCAGTGGCGCTTTCGTGCATGACAGGCTTCGCGCTGGGCGTTTACCGCTTCAAGGGCAATATCTGGATCTTCTTCATGTTCGTGGCGGGCAATTTCGTGCCCTTCCAGATCCTGATGGTGCCAGTGCGCGACCTGACCGTGAATATGGGGCTTTATGACACGCGCATGGGGCTGGTGTTGTTCCATGTCGCCTTCCAGACCGGGTTCTGCACGCTCTTCATGCGCAATTTCATCCGCGCGCTACCGCGCGAGCTGATCGAGGCCGCCCGCGTCGAAGGTGTCAGCGAGATCCGCATCTTCTGGTATGTCGTACTGCCGCTGATGCGCCCGGCCATCGCGGCGCTGAGCGTGCTGATCTTCACCTTTATCTGGAACGATTACTTCTGGGCCGTTGTGCTGACCCAGGGGGTCGAAAGCCAACCCGTCACTGCCGGGATTACCGCCTTCAACAGCCAGTTCCGTGCTGCCTATCACATGATGAGCGCAGGCTCGATCATCGCTGCCCTGCCGCCTGTGATGATGTTCTTCCTGATGCAGAAACACTTCATCGCGGGACTCACTCTCGGAGCTGTAAAATGACGAAAATTGCCTTCATCGGGGCCGGATCCACGGTCTTCATGAAAAACCTGATCGGCGACGCACTGCTGCGCCCGGCCCTGTCGGACGCCCATATCGCGCTGATGGATATCGACGCGGCGCGGCTGGAGGACTCTGCGCTGGTGGCGCGCAAACTGGCCGCCTCGCTCGGGGCCGGGGCGCGCGTGACGGCGACCACCGACCGCCGTACTGCGCTTGATGGTGCGGATTTTGTCATCGTGGCCTTCCAGATCGGCGGCTACAAGCCGTGCACGGTCACGGATTTCGAAATCCCCAAGGCTTACGGGTTGCGCCAGACCATTGCCGACACGCTGGGCGTGGGTGGTATCATGCGCGGGCTGCGGACAGTGCCGCATCTGTGGGCTCTGGCCGAGGACATGCGCGCGCTCTGCCCGAATGCGCTGATGCTCAACTATGTCAACCCGATGGCGATCAACACATGGGCGCTGACCGCCCGCTACCCCGACATCCGGCAAGTGGGCCTGTGCCATTCCGTGCAGGGCACGGCTGAGGAGCTCACTCGCGATCTTGGCCTTGACGTGGCCGATCTGCGTTACCGTGCGGCGGGTATCAATCACATGGCCTTTTACCTCTCGCTCGAGGCCCGCGATTGCAGCGGTTGGCGCGACCTCTACCCGGCCCTGCGCGAGGGATACCGCGCTGGGCGCATCCCGCTGGAATCCCACTGGAACCCCCGCTGCCCCAACCTCGTGCGCTACGAGGTGATGGAGCATCTCGGGTATTTCGTCACAGAATCTTCCGAGCACTTCGCCGAATATGTGCCTTGGTTCATCAAGTCCCACCGCCCCGACCTGATCGAGCGTCTCCGCATCCCGCTGGACGAATACCCAAAACGCTGCGAAGAACAGATTGCGGCCTGGAGCGCGCAGGCCGAGGCGCTGAAAACCGCGCCGATGATCGAGCACTTGGAAACGCACGAATACGCCGCGACCATCATGGACAGCCTCACGACCGGCACGCCCTCGGTGATCTATGGCAACCACGCCAATCACGGATTTATCCCGCAACTGCCCGAAGGGGCTGCAGTCGAGGTTCCAACACTGGTCGATGCCAATGGCTTGCAGCCGACGGTCGTGCCGGACCTGCCGCCACATCTCATCGCGCTCATGCGCACCAACCTGAACGTGCAGGAACTGACCGTGCAGGCGCTGCTCACCGAGAATAGCGACCACATCTATCACGCTGCCATGCTTGACCCCCACACCGCCGCTGAACTAGACCTGCGCCAGATCCGCGCGCTGGTCGATGATCTGCTGACCGCCCATGCCGACTGGCTGCCCGACTGGTGCCGCCCCCGCAAGGCCGCCTGATCTTCATCTTGCCAACAAATACTCAAACCCACCCTCACCCCCGGAACCCCGCATGACTGCACTCTACTCCGATCTGAACGCGGCCTCGGTCTTTATCACGGGTGGAGGATCAGGCATTGGTGCCGGGCTGACCGAGGCGTTCCTGCGTCAGGGCGCGAGGGTCGCTTTCGTGCAGCGCTCGGATGCGACAGGTTTCTGCGATGCGATGGAACAGGCCACTGGCAACCGACCGCTTTTCATTGCCTGCGACATCACCGATGCGCGCGCGCTGGAAGACGCGATTGCGCAAGCTGCCGAGGCGCATGGCCCGATCCGGGTTCTGATCAATAATGCCGCCAATGACCAGCGCCACACGCTGGACGATGTGACCGATGAGTTTCTTGACTGGGCGCTCGCGATCAACTTCAAATGCTATGTCCATGCCGCGCAGGCCGTGGTCCCTGCGATGCGCGATATGAGCGGCGGGTCGATCATCAACATCACCTCGATCAGTTACATGATGGGCAATGCGGGCTACCCGATCTATACGGCGGCCAATTCGGCGCTCAACGGGCTGACGCGCAGCCTCGCGCGCGAGCTGGGGCCGCACCGTATCCGCGTCAATGCACTGGCACCTGGCTGGGTTATGACGCCGAAGCAACTGGACCAATGGGTCACGCCAGAGGGGCTGGCCGAGCATATGAAGCGCCAATGCCTGCCTGACACGCTCTCGCCCCAGGATATCGCGGGGGGTGTGCTGTACCTTGCGTCGGAGGCCAGCCGCGCGATGACAGGTCAGGCACTGGTGATCGATGGCGGCGTGGTGGTGACCGGATGAGCGAGCCCGCCCCAACACAAGGCTTCTGGATCGCTGCTGACTGGGGCACGTCGCATCTGCGCGTCTGGGGACTGTCGGGCGACCGGGTGATCCACGCGGCGCAGTCCGATCAGGGTATGGGCGTGCTGGAGCGTGACGGGTTCGAGCCTGCGCTGCTGGCAATGGTGCGGGACTGGCTGCCCGAGGGGCAGGTCACGCCGGTTCTCGCCTGTGGTATGGTGGGCTCCCGTCAGGGCTGGGTCGAGGCCCCCTACAGCGCGGTGCCCTGCGCGCCACTGGGCGGGCCGCTGGCGCAAGCTCCCTGCCGTGATTTGCGGCTCTCGGTACATGTTGTGCCGGGGCTCAAGCAACCCCGGCCTGCCGACGTGATGCGCGGCGAGGAAACCCAGATCGCGGGCTATCTCGCCGCGCATCCGGGCTGGGACGGCGTCATCTGCCTGCCCGGCACGCATAGCAAATGGGCGCATCTCAGCGCGGGTGAGGTGGTCAGTTTCCAGACTTTCCTGACGGGCGAGATGTTTGCGCTGCTATCGGAGACTTCGGTGCTGCGGCATTCGGTCAGCGGGTGGGAGGCGGCAGGCTTTGCAGAGGGCGTGGCGCTGGGCATGGAGCGCCCCGAGCGGCTGATGGCGCGCCTCTTCGCGATCCGCGCCGAAAGCCTGCTGCACGGGCTTGAAGCCGGTGCGGCCCGTGCGCGCCTATCCGGCCTGTTGATCGGGGCCGAACTGGCCGCGGCCAAACCCTATTGGCTGGGCCAGCGCGTGGCCATTATCGGGGCCGAGGGTGTCGCGCGTGCCTATGCGGATGCGCTCAAGACCCTGTCGGTTCCGGTCACCTTGCATGACGCGACCGAAATGACCCTGGCCGGGCTGACCCGCGCGCGCGCCCTGTTGCCGGAAGCGGAGCGGCCATGCGTGAACTGATCGCCATCCTGCGCGGGATCACACCGACCGAGGCCCCTGCCATCACCGCAGCACTGATCGAGGCAGGGATCACAAGGATCGAGGTGCCGCTCAATTCGCCCGACCCGCTGGAGAGCATCGCGGCGATGGTTGCGGAGTATGGGGCGCAGGCGCAGATCGGAGCGGGCACTGTGCTGGAGCCCGCGCAGGTGGCGCAGGTTGCGGCCACGGGCGCGCGGCTGATCGTCTCGCCCGATTGCAACCCGCAGGTGATCGCCGCCAGTCGCGCAGCGGGGCTGGACAGTTTCCCCGGTGTCTTCACCCCGACTGAGGCGTTTGCTGCAATCCGGGCGGGGGCAACGGGTCTGAAGCTTTTCCCGGCCTTCAAGCTGGGTACGGACGGGTTGAAGGCGATCCGCGCCGTTCTGCCCCCGGATTGCGCAGTCTTTGCCGTGGGCGGGGTCGGGCCGGCCGATTTTGCACAATGGCGCGAGGCCGGGGCCACGGGTTTTGGCCTTGGCACGGCGCTTTACCGGCCGGGCATGGCCGCGGCAGAGGTCCGCGACCGCGCCCGCGCGGCGGTGGCCGCATGGGATGCCTGCGCATGACACCGCTCAACGATATCCGCTGCGAGCTTGGCGAAGGGTCGTTCTGGCACCCGGAGCGCGGCGAGATCTTCTGGTTCGACATAACGGGGCGCAAGCTGCACGGGCTGGCGCGAAGCTGGGCGCTGGACGAGATGACCTCGGCCATGGGCTGGCTGGACCATGACCATGTGCTGATGGCGACCGAGACGCGGCTTGCGGTCTTCAATCTCGAGACCGGCAGCCTGCGCACGCTCTGCCCGCTCGAGGCCGAGAATGCCGCAACCCGCTCGAATGACGGGCGCGCCGACCCGCAGGGCGGGTTCTGGATCTCGACCATGGGCAAACGGGCCGAAAAGGGCGCGGGCGCGATCTGGCGCTGGTACAAGGGCGAGTTGCGGCGGTTGATTGCGGGCATCACCATTCCCAATGCGATTTCATTCCCGCCCGATGGCCGCACGGCCTGTTTCACCGACACAACCACGCGCCAAGTGATGCGCGTGGCGCTTGATTCCGAGGGCTGGCCGCAGGGCACCCCCGAATGCTGGCTCGATCTGACAGCGGACGAGCTGAACCCTGACGGGGCGGTGTTCGATGCGAGCGGCATGTTCTGGGTCGCGCAATGGGGGGCCGGGCGGGTTGGCGCCTACGCCCCGGACGGGCAATTTCTGCGCGCGGTGGGTTTTCCCGCGCCGCATACCTCTTGCCCGGCATTCGGCGGCGCGGCTCTGGGCGATCTCTATTGCACCACGGCGCGCGAAGGTCGCCAGAACCCGCATGATCTGGACGGGGCCACCTTCCGCGCCGTGGGCATCGGTAAGGGGCAACCCGAGCACCGGGTCATTATGGAGGCGTGATGCAGCGCGGTCTGGGGGTCTGCTACTATCCCGAACACTGGCCCGAGGAAATCTGGCCCGAGGATGCCGCCCGCATGGTCGAAGCGGGGCTGTCATGGGTGCGGATCGGCGAGTTTGCATGGTCGCGGCTGGAACCTGCCCCCGACAGGCTGGAGTTCGACTGGCTCGACCGCGCGATCAAGGTGCTGGGGCGCGCGGGACTGAAGGTGGTGCTCGGCACGCCCACGGCCACGCCACCGCGCTGGATGATCAAGCGCCACCCCGACATGCTGGCGGTCGATGCCCTTGGCCGTCAGCGCGGGTTCGGCTCGCGCAGGCATTACTGCTTCAGCCATCGCGGCTATCTGGATGAGTGCCGTCGCATCGTCACTCTGCTGGCGAAGCGCTACGGGCAGAACCCCCATATTGCCGCATGGCAGACCGATAATGAATATGGCTGCCATGACACGATCCTGAGCTATTCCGAGGCCGCGCGGGATGCCTTTCGCGACTGGCTTGCGCAGAAATACCAGAGCCCTGACGCGCTCAACCGCGCCTGGGGCAATGTCTTCTGGTCGATGGATTATGCCAGTTTCGACGAGATCGACCTGCCCAACCTGACCGTGACCGAACCCAATCCGGCGCATGTCATGGATTTCCGGCGCTTTGCCAGCGAACAGGTGGTGGCATTCAACCGCGCGCAGGTCGAGATCATCCGCCGCCATTCGCACGCGCCGATTGCGCATAACTACATGGGCCGGATCACCGAGTTTGACCACTACAAGGTCGGGGCTGATCTGGATATCGCAAGCTGGGACAGCTACCCGCTGGGTTTCCTCTCCGACCGCCTAGAGGCCAGCGCGGCGCACAAGGCCGCGTTCCTGCGGCAGGGCGATCCGGATTTTCAGGCCTTTCACCATGACCTCTATCGTGCTGTCGGTCGGGGGCGCTGGTGGGTGATGGAACAGCAGCCGGGGCCGGTGAACTGGGCGCCATTCAACCCGGCACCTCTGCCAGGTATGGTACGGTTCTGGACATGGGAAGCCTTTGCCCACGGGGCCGAGGCCGTGTGCTATTTCCGCTGGCGGCAGGCCCCTTTCGCGCAGGAACAGATGCACGCAGGCCTGTTGCGCCCCGACAGCGCGCCCGCCCCGGGACTGGCCGAGGCCGCCGCCGTCGCGCGCGAATTACCCGAGGCGGCGGAGGTGGCCAGCCGCCCCGGTGATGTGGCACTGGTTTTCGACTATGAAAGCGCCTGGGCCTGGGAGACACAGCCGCAAGGGGCGGATTTCGACTATTTCCGGCTGGTCTTTGAATGGTATCGCGCGCTGCGTCATCTGGGCCTGAATATCGACATCCTGCCGCCCGATGCGATCGACCTCTCGGCATGGCAGATCGTGCTCATGCCGGGGCTGTTCTCGCTCTCGCCGAAGTTGCGCGCGGCGCTGGCCACCTGCCCGGGAACGATACTGCTAGGCCCGCGCAGCAATTCCAAGACCCCGGGTTTCGCGATCCCCGCGCAGCTTCCGCCTGATCTGCCAGGGCTTGATGCACGGGTGACGCGGGTGGAAAGTCTGCCGCCGGGGGCACGCGTGGCGCTGGAAGGGGGCGGGCATTTCCTGCACTGGGCCGAAGACCTTGAGACCACGGCACCAGTCATCCTGCGCCGCGCCGATGGTCAACCGGCAATGGTGGGCGACGACCGGCTGGCCTATCTGGCCGGGTGGCCGGACGCGGCCAGCCTGCAGGAGCTTCTGCGCGGCCTGTGCGCGGCGCGGGGAATTGAGACGCTACATCTGCCAGCGGCCCTGCGAACGCGCGAGTCAGGGCAGCGACGTTTCTGGTTCAATCACGGCACCGAGCCGATAATCTGGGACGGGCTGACAATCCCGCCCGCTGGTGTTGTCTGGCAGACAACCACATAAGCGCGCCGTGCAGCGATCAGGTTCGCGAGGCTCCGGACGAGAGCTGCGCCAATGTCTCCCACAGTTTCTGGCGCTGGATCGGCTTCATCAGAAAGATATCATCGGGCCGCAGGCCATTGCCATTGATGGCGGCCTCGTTGGCATAGCCTGACATGAAGATGATGAAGAGATCAGGCTGCAGGGCCTTGAGCTTGCGTGCAAGCGCCGGTCCCTGCACCTCACCGGGCATGACCACATCGGTCAGCAGAATATCCGGGCGAGGCTGCATCGTCTGGTAGAGGGCCAAAGCCGCGTCCCCCGAATTGGCTGCGATCACATCAAGTCCGAACTCTTCCAGCATCCGCATGACGACCTTGCGGACCTTGGGCTCATCCTCGACCATGAGTATACGCTTGCGCTGGGACGGCTTTTCCACCCTTTGCGGGGGCGCTGCGGGACGCACCGAAGCAGCATCAGCCGGGGCCGCTGGCAAGAGCAGCTTGAGTGTAGTGCCGACCTCTTCTTCACTGTAGATCCGCAGCGTCCCGCCCGACTGGCGCACGAAACCATCCACCATCGACAGACCAAGACCAGAGCCGAGCTGCTGGCTTTTGGTCGAAAAGAAGGGTTCGACCACGCGCGGCAGGATATCGGGCGCGATACCATGGCCAGTGTCGGTGACCGCCAGCATCACGAAGCGGCCCGGAGTTATGGTCTCGGTCCGCTCGATGCCGTAATCCTCGTTCACGCGCATATTGCAGGTCTCGATGGTCAGCACTCCGCCCTTGGGCATCGCGTCACGCGCGTTTATGACCAGATTGAGCAAAGCGCTTTCCAGAAAGGCCGGATCCACTCGCGTCCTCCACAAACCCGCCTGCAAGCTGGTCTGAAGGCTGATGGTCGCAGGCAGAACCCGCGCGATCAGTTGCCCCATTCCTGAAACAAGCTCGTTGATATCGACCACTTGCGGTTCCAGTCGCGCGCGCCGGGCAAAACTCAAAAGCCTCCGGGTGAGTTCCGCGCCGCGCCTCGCGGCATCGACGATCTCGTCAATCGACTCCTTCTGATCTGGGTCTTTCGAAACCATACCCATCAGTTCCGCATTTCCCATGATTACGGCCAGAAGATTGTTGAAATCATGGGCAATTCCACCCGAGATACGGCCTATGGCCTCCATCTTCTGGGCTTTGCGCAATTGATCTTCCAGCATCCGCTGTTCGGTCTGGTCGGCAACAGTGCCGATGACGAGCACGACCCTTCCCCTCTCGTTGCGCAAGGCGACTGCGCGCTCCTGAACATGCGCCCAGCTTCCGTCTGCGCGCTGCATCCGGAATTCAGCAACAAAGAGCGACTGACGGGACGTGATGAAGTCGCGGAACCGCTCGGTCAGCGCTGCGCGATCCTCCGGATGGACAATCGCGGACCAGGGTGAGGGAACGTCGTATTCTTCGCTCCAGTCATAGCCGAAATGCGTCTTGAAGCCGCTGTCAAACCTGATCTTGCCGCTTGCGAAATCATATTCGAAAACGGCGTCCGCCGTAACTTCGAACATCGCGCGCAGTTTCTTCTGATCCTGCACGACTTCCGTGACATCAGTGATCAGCGAAACCCAGTCCCCGCTTTGGGTCGGGTTGAATCGCACCTTGAACAGACGCCCGTCAGCCTGTGTGACATCCGTATTGACTGCATTGCGGCCCTGCGGGGTCTGCGAGAAGGCGGCCTTCTCGGGAGCCAGCAACAGCTTGCGGGTCGTCATGGCGGCCAGCAGTGTATCACGCTCCACACCAGGACGAATCAGATCGTCGAGCCCCGGGTTCAGCTCGACCATGCGACGATTGTGCAGCACAAGCCGCTGATCCGCGTCGTAGAGCGCGAACCCACTGTCCAGCGCCTCGACGGCCTCACGCAACCGCTCAGTGGCCCGACGCTCTTCGGTGAAATCATCCAGAGAGCCGATGATCTGGGTCGCTTGGCCATCCGCGTCGCGCAACGCCGCAACCTTTTCGGTCACGATTGCCCAGCTTCCGTCCCCACGGCGGAAACGGTACTCACAGACGAACCGGGCGCGTTTGCTGTCAACGAATTCCAAAAAAGCGCCGCTTACCCGGTCAAGGTCTTCCGGATGGACGTATTCGGACCAAGGTGAGGGAAAGCGGTGCTCGCCGACCCAGTCATGGCCGAACGACGTCCTGAAACCCTGATTGCAGACAATCCGGCCCTCGTCGTGGAAGTATTCGTAGGTTGCATCCGATGCGATCTCGGAGAGGGCGACAAGTTGCCCCTGTTTCTGCAAAAGGCTGCTCACGTCGTTCAGGAAGACCAGCACGCTTTCGGCCTTACCGTCCTTGTCCAACATGCAGATCGAGCGGTCGAGAATGTGCCGGCAATGCCCATCGCGGTGACGCGTGCGAAACGACAGTTCCAGTGGCTCGGTCCAGACATCGCCCGCGATCACGCGCTGCAAAGCTGCCTCATGAACGGCGCGGTCATCAGGGTGGATCAAATCGAAGACTGCCGATGGCTCGGTGGGCATCTGTTCAGCCGAGAGGCCGAACTGAGCCTCGACAGCGCCGCTCCAGGTAAAAGTGCCGTGCGCGATATCATACTCTGCCACGACCTGACCGGAAAGATCAGCGAGTGCGCGAAGCCGTTCATGGCTGATGCGCAACTCTTCCTGCTTCTGCAGGACACTGGAAACATCAGTCAACACTGCGATCACGCCCGAAGCTTTCCCGTCGGGATCCAGAATCGTGAGCGAGCGGTCCAGAAATGGCACATAATGTCCATCCTTATGCCGCAGCCGGTAGCTGAGCTCCAAAGGTGTGCTCCAGACCTTGCCTGCACGCAGCGCAGCCACGGCATGTTGCAGAACCGGCCGGTCATCGGGATGCAGCATCGCATGGTAGTCCTCAACGCGTTCTGGCATGGCATCCACTGCGATCCCAAGGCGTCCTTCGGTCGCGCCGCTGAATCGCAGTTTGTTGACACGAGGGTCGTAGTCGATCACGACCCGCCCACTGGCCCTTGCCAGCAACTCCCGCCGCTTACGTTCCTCATGCCAATCCGAGATATCAGTGACGGTCGAGTATACGGATTGCACCTTACCCGAACCATCCCGCTCGACCAGAAACTCCTCGCGGACCTGAGCATAATTGCCATCCCCACGCCGTAGCCTGAATTCAAGCTCTCCACGCTTTGGCGTCTCCTCGATCAGATTGAAATACCCGGTATAGGCATGAGCGCGGTCATCGGGATGGATATGGTCGACATAGGGGGTCGGCACCGGATGCGTGCCGCTCAGGTCAATCCCGAATACGCGCTTAAGGCCATTGTCGAACCGGACAGTATTGGTGCGGCGGCAAGTGACGAAGCGGGCCTCGCGGCTGAGCTTGTTGTAGACAGCCTGTCCCTGGCGGCCAAAATCTTCCTCTGTCAAATGACGCAGCACTACCAGAACCTGCGCGCCGCCTTCGACCTGCCCGGAGACGCAACTGATGGTCGCCTCGACTTGCCGCACCACCCCGTCGCCGGCGATCATCCCGAACACCACCTGAACCTTCTCGGCGTCGGCCTCGGCGAGAGCCCGGGCGATCCGTGCCCTGTCCTGTTCGCAGACTGTTTCAAGCTCTCCGGCCCAATCCGCGTCCATCTGGTCGGGCTCCAGCGCGAGCACGGCCCGCGCCGACTCGCTGCACCAGGCCTGACCTGTCTCCCGGTTCAGGCGAAGGATTACGACCTGCGCAAGATCGGCAACCCTGGAAAGAACTGCGGCACCCTCTGAAAACTGCATCATCAGACCCCCAAGGCACTGGAAAAACTCATGAAATCAGGCAAACTGTATCCAAGTCTAGCCCAATGCCGCAGGTCGGGGCAATGTCGCAATCACGCACGCCGAAGTTTACCGTTAGATTGAGCGAACACTCTTTGAGTGATAACATGCTGGTAGCAAGGGCTTGTCAGAGGCGCGCAAGAGTACATAATGTGCTCCAAAGAAATCAGGAATAATACACTATGAGCGAGAGTGACCGTATCAATCTCGCAACCGCGCTGCTTATCGAACGTCTGGTTCGCGACGCCTATGCAGACCGGGCACCAGGGTCGGTGACACCGCTGCAATGGGCTATCCTTCGGGCGATCCTCCGTGCCAAGGCAGATCCGTGCACCCAAGGCTGGATCTCCCGCTTTGTGGGCGTCACAGCCGCCCCGGTCAATCGCGCGATCAAAGCGCTGGAACGGCATGGCGCTGTATCGCTGCGCCGCGATGAGAATGACGGGCGGCAAATGATCGTGGAGTTGACGCCGACAGGTTATGAGTTGCTGAAAAGGGATCCGATCCTCGTCATCAGCAGACGCCTTGATCGTCTGGAACCGGACAAAAGGGTTGAGTTCCGGCGCGTCCTGCAGCAACTTTTCGTAGGAGGCATCACCATAGAGTAGCGTTGTGAAGAAGATCTTGCTTGTTGACGATGATGCGTCAATCCGGCGTGTACTGTCCCATTTGCTCCAGGCCAATGGTTACTCTGTCGTGACCGCGGCGACCCGGGAGGACGCGGTCGCCATTCTCAAGGCCCAGCAGGGTTTCTCGCTCTTCATCCTGGATTTCTGGGTCGGTGACGATACCGGACTCGAGGTGATGGCAGATCTTCAACAGGTCCATCCTGCGGTGCCTGTCCTGTTCCTGTCAGGTGGCAACGAGGAGGTGGCGCTGGAAACCTCTACCGCATTGGCAGAAATGCGCGGCGCGTCAGAGTTTCTATACAAGCCAGTTCAGGCGGCTTACTTTTTGGATGTCGTAAAGCGATATGTCTAAGCCGTGACGCATTGCTTGCGCCGCGTGATTGACCTTCGGTTCAGGGCCTCTTGATATTCCCCCGACCAAGCGTTTCTTCCCAACCTCAAGAAACTGTTTCGACCAGTTGAAATACAGGCTCTGGGCAATGCCCTCGCTTCCACGCTCATCGTGCAAGCATGGTCATGGCCGAAAAGTCCGCCCATCATTGGGCAGACTATGTCGCACAAACGTATGAAAACCTATTGCTTTCGCTGCTTGTAATCGTAGCGATACCCATACCCATACCGCCCGCGCGCCTTTCGCGGATCGAAGCCGTTCAGGACCGCTCCGGACAGGCGCAGGCCCGCCGCCGAGAAGGTCTTGATCGTCGCCTCGACCTCGCCCGGATGCGTGATGTCGTGT
>SKIF01000004.1 GCA_007116575.1 Paracoccaceae bacterium | reverse complement strand
TGCACCGGAGTGGAATTGGTGGGTGTAGGGCGCTGATGACCCCGTTGTTGTCGGGTTGCCAAACGCGGCCTTCAGCCAGAACCCAAATGCCTGCGCATCAATCGGCACCACCACATCGCCATCCGAGGTCACCGCGTCCTTGATCGGCGGCAGTGGGTCGCGGCCATAGCCCAGAAGCTCGCTGTTCAGAAGCGGCTGCTCGGCCCCCAGCGTGGCGCTGGCAAAGGGCATGCGGGTGAAGCCACTCGCAGGCGCCGTGCCATAAGTCGTCTCGAACGCCAGCGCCATCTGCGCCCGCGCGCCTTGCGCTCGTGCCATGGTGTTTCTCCTCGGATTGTCGGGTGGGTCAGGCCAATGGGTCGGAAGTGGTATAGTGCAGGATCACCGGGATCACCGCCGCCTTCAGGCTGGCCGCGCCCTCGACAGGCAGATCAACGGGGCGTGGGGCTTCTGCCTCGACCCAGTCGCAAAGGCCGCCAAGCGTGCGGTCGGCGGAGATCGCCGCACCGATGCTTGCGCAAAGGGTGGCAAAGGCGGTGTCGCGATCATTGCCCTGAACCACCGTCTCGATTTCGGCCCGATGCTGGTAGTGGTAGCGCAGTGGCGACAAACTCACCTCCGGTCCCCCCGCGTCGCCGTCGCGCAGGATGAGCAGGCCCGCAGTAGGCACACGCTCGGGCAGAACTCCACCGCGCAGGGCGGTGGCGTGCAATGCTGAAAGCCGCGCATGCAGCGCGGCGAGGGTGGTTTCGCGGGGTGTGGGCATGGGTGAGGTGGCCTTTCGTTGTTCTGCGTTGTTCCGAATCGGCTTGACGCGCCTTGTGTCAGCCCCTAGAAGAGGTTGGCACAACGGAGAACAACATCATGTCAGAGCGCAGATTTACGGCATCCAAATCAAGATCGAACCGTCCCGGTTGGAGCGTCACGTTCCGACACCCGGTTCGCACCGATAGCCGTGGTGAGTGTGGCCTCAAGGTCCGGAAGGGTCTTGGTACCGCAGATGATGCTGCCGCCGATCTCTTGGTGGGACAACTGAACGAACTTCTTCACGATGAGTCCTGGTGGAGTGGCGATCGCCGCAACGACGCAGAACTTCGTTTCGACCCAGTCGTGGTATCGGCGTTCTTTGACGGCATAGAGGTGGTGGCGCACAATGCTGAGGAAAGACGCTCCGACGTGATCCCATTGCCGAATCGGGATGACGGCTACGGGACCATTCTCTTCTTGGGTACGACTGGGGCGGGAAAGACGACGCTCTTGCGGCATATCATTGGCTCGGACCCCGAGAAAGACCGCTTCCCGTCGACTTCGACAGCCAAGACCACAACTGCCGACATCGAGATTGTTGCCTCTCCTGGCGATTTCTCGGCTGCCGTCACATTCATGCCGGAGCACGAAGTTCGCGCACACATAGATGAGTGCCTCGAGGAAGCCTGCCTGGAAGCGATCCAAGGAAAGCCAGACGTAAAGATCGCTGCAGCTTTGCTCGAGCACCGCGAACAACGTTTTCGTCTATCGTACATTCTCGGCGCTTGGAGAACTTCTGTCGAAAGCGACGATGATGATTTCTCCTTCGAAGACGATGTGATTTCAGAAGCTGCGGTTGATGACGAGGAGTCCGTATCGTCGGAAGAGGTCGAGCAACATCGGGAGCGACTTGCTAGCTTCGTGACCGCCATCAAGGAGTTGAGCAAGGAAACAGGGTCAACGTTCGAAGCGTCTCTCGGGAAACTCAAGGACCAGAAGACCGCAGACGACCGCGCGACTTGGCTCGAGCTTTTTGGGGTCGAGGCATTCCGGAACCCCAAGTTTTCAAGTCTTGCCCTCGACATCATGGATGAGGTGGCAGATCGCTTCACCAAAATTGACGTCGGAAACACCGAGCGCTCGGCAACCGACTGGCCGATTATCTGGACATTCAGCTGTCCCAAACGTAACGATTTCCTAGCCGCTGTTCGCTGGTTTTCAAGCAACCATCACAAGCAGTTTGGTCGATTGCTGACACCACTTGTCGACGGAATCAGGGTCCAGGGCCCCCTTTACCCTGATCTGGGCGACGATACCGCAGAGTTGAAGCTTGTCCTCCTAGATGGTCAGGGTCTTGGGCACACGGCCAGTAGCGTTTCGTCGGTCTCGACGCGCGTCACAAACAAGTTCGCGAAGGTGGACATGATCTTGCTAGTCGACAACGCGCAGCAGCCAATGCAGGCGGCGCCCTTGGCATTGCTGCGCGCCGTCGGAAGCTCGGGCTTCGCCGACAAGCTGGCCATCGCGTTCACGCACTTCGATCAGGTCAAGGGTGCCAATCTAGGCTCATTCGATCAGAAGCGGGACCACGTTCTTGGCTCAGTCGGGAACGCAGTGGCCAGCCTGAGAGACATCGTCGGTGCTGGCGTAGCCGGTGCCATCGAACGTCAGGTGGACGCGAGTTCCGTCTTCTTGGGCGGGCTGGACAAACCCACCTTGAGGCTTCCAGGCGGCTTCAAGCGCCAACTGGTGCAGTTGATCGAGATGATGCAGGCAGCGTCCTCTCCCGCCGAAGAAACAGATTGCAGCCCGGTTTACGACCTCAAGGGGCTCGAAATCGCGATGCACGACGCAATCGATGCGTTCAGAGATCCTTGGCGCGCAAGGCTGGGCCTCGCCTATCACGACGGAATCTCGAAGGAGCACTGGACACGCATCAAGGCACTTAGTCGCAGGCTCGCTTCTCGTTGGGCAGATGAATACGATAATCTCACGCCTGTCGCCGACCTCCTTGCGCGGCTGCAGGAGGAGGCTTCGAAGTGGTTGGACCGCCCGTCTGGATGGACGCGACTGCCCTCCGACGAAGAAGAACGTGAACTGGCGCTGGACCGGATCAGGCGGGCTGTCTTCGGAAGGCTCTACGACCTCACCAGAAGTCGCCTCACTGACGACCAAGTTGCAGGTTGGCGGGATGCATTCGATCACAGCGGACCGGGCTCTGCGACGCTGCGTGCCCGTACCATTGAGACCATCCACGAGAACGCAGCGCCGAGGATTAGTGCTGCAATGAGTGCTGATGCTCGTCTTTTCTTGAACCGCCTTCACGAACTTCTTCAGGAAGCCATCATTGATGCCGGGGGGCAGATAGCTCCAACCCCAGCTGCACGTATTCACTGAAGTGGCAGTGAAACTTGCTGAGACGGGCGGTTAGATCCGCCCGTCAACCCAATTCGCTACGATCGCGCCCGGCAATGCGTCTTGCGCCGCGTCCGCATCCCGCGATAGATCGAGCCGCTTCGGCAATTTCACCTGCGGCACCAACAGGAAGATCGGCACGGTGGTGCGCCCACGTCCCGTCTTTGAGCGCGAAGCCACAGCGCGGCCGCGCGCATTCAGCCGGCCCTCAGCCACCAGCAGGCTCGGGCCCGTTCGCCGATAGACGAAGCGCAAGCGCAGTCCCGAGCGGCGCTCCCAATCGCTGGGGGTGATCCGGCCGCCGCGCAGGGATTTGCCTGCGGCGGGAAGCGGGATCGCCAGCCAGAAGCCGTTCTTCGACCGGATCAGCGGGCCTGTGTCATGCGCGCCGATGATCACCGGGGCCTTCGACCAGACCAGTGCCGCAGCATTCAGGCTCGGCTTACCCTTCGGATACTGCTCTGAGCGGATGGTGCGCGCGAGCCGCTGGCCCAGCCCGGTGCCGGTGATCTGCGTGCGCCAGGCGGACTTCAGGCTGTTGCCTGCCTCGCGCGTGGCGGTGCTGACGGCGCGTTCGCCCGCCTTGATTTCGGCAGCCATCATGGCAACGAGGTCAGGCGTGGTGTCGAGTTTCAGCTTCATGCTGGCCTCAGATTGACAGTCCAGACCAGCCGCTCTCGGTCGCGGACGGGCTCGCCCTGGATAAGAAACGCCTCGCCAGCGATTTCGATCCGGTCGCCCGGACGCGGGGTCGCCACCTCTGCCACGAGCAGATCAACGCGGGTGGTCTCGGACCAGAGCCGCGCCTCGCCGAAGCCGGTGACTTCATCCGCGCGGCGGGTGACCACGCGGACGAGCTGGGGCGCGCCGCCCTCGGCAATGTAAACAGCGTCGCGCGCGATGTTGCCATCCGCAAAGAGCGCGTCCAGCGCCACGGCGAAGGCCTGCATCAGGTCCGCCGCGCCGAGCGCAGCACCTGCGGCCGGGTGCAGATCGGCAGCGGGTTCGACTCGATTTCCAGCCGCACCCATTCATCGCGATCCCGGTCGGGGATCATGCGCGCATAAAGTGGCAAGCCCACAGTATTGACGGTCTCGAACGTGTCTGCGGGGGCGTAGTAAATCTCGAACAGCCCTTCGACCCCCTCGGGATAGAAATACGCCTTGTCGGTTGGCACGCCGAATCCGAGCCCACCCCGGTAGCGGCGGAAGGTGATGCCGCCGAAGCTGACCTCCTCGCCCACGCGGCCACGCAGATCGGCGGCGGCGGCAGTGTTGAGATAGGTCTCGCGCACCTCCTTATGGGCGACCAGATCGGCGAAGAAGGCCGATCCGCATTCGGCGCGCAGCTGCACCTGACCGGCGGCCAGGCCACCAAGGCTGTCCTCGACGCTCTCGATCATCGCCTGACAGCGCTTGCGCAGCGCGCCGGACCCGGGCGTGGCATTGTCGAGGTCGAAATCCACCTCAGCTGCGGGCGTGATATTGAACTCGGTGTAGTAGTTGATGACGGTCGCCCCGTCCTTGGGGTCCTTCACCACGCCCTGAATGCCGTT
>SKIF01000030.1 GCA_007116575.1 Paracoccaceae bacterium | reverse complement strand
CAGGTCGATGCGTTTGTCGCGCAGCTTTGCAACGCCACGACCTGAGCCCGGCCCGGCAGATCACCGATGGAAGAAATGGTCGGGGCGGCAGGATTCGAACCTACGACCTACGGTACCCAAAACCGTCGCGCTACCAGGCTGCGCCACGCCCCGACTGACCGGGTGTTTAGCCGCCTTGCGCGGCCGAGAAAAGCCTCAAACACCGCATGTGGCGGAAAAAAAGTTCAGTCGCAGGGCCAGAGCGCGCGGCTTTGATCAAGGCGCGGGTGGCGGATCTCGGTCCCCACCTTCATGCCGAAGGCCCGCGCCTGCCCGCCATTGATCTCGAGCACCATCAGCACATTCGGCCCGCCCGGAATCGGCGTTTCATCCAGCGGCACCGCCTCGTGATGGATATGGCTGACCCGGCCCTGTGGGTCGATGAACAGCATATCCAACGGGATCAGGGTGTTGCGCATCCAGAAATAGGGCTCGGTTGGCGCGTCATAGATGAACAGCATCCCCGATGATCGCGCCATCCGTTCGCGAAACATCAGGCCCTGCGCACGGCTTTCGTCGGTATCCGCCAATTCCACCGAGAACCGCGCCTGCCCCCAGGGGCCGCGCAGATCAACCCGATCGGGGGCGCAAGCGGCTGCCGCCACCGAGCCAAACAGCGCTGTGCAGACAAGCGTCAGCGCCAGTACAAACCGGCGCGTCATGCCTCGCCACCTTCGTTCGGCTGGTCCGCATCCAGACCCGCTTCCCATGGCTCGACCGACACAGCCATGCGTCCGAGCTCGCCGTTCACGACGCGCATGGCAATTGCCTCACCGGCCTGCAACTCGGCAAGCCCCGAGCGACGCAGTGTTTCGATATGCACGAAGATATCCTCAGGACGCCCGAAAACATTGGCGAAACCAAACCCCTTGACCTTGTCGAACCATTTGACGCGCCCCGGCTGCAGCGGAATGGAACGGTCGATCTCGGGGGTGGCGGGATCTGAGTCAAGGCAATCGTCAGGCCCGCCTTCGGGCGGCAGCACCTTGAGCACCTGCACTGCCTGCAGCCCGCGCGGCGTCTGCTGCACGACGACCCGGATCCGTGCCGTATCACACACCGAACTCAGACCGTAGCTGCGCAGCGCATTGGCATGCAACAGAATGTCCGAGTCCACCTCGGTCGCCACAATAAAGCCAAACCCCTTGGTCGGGTCGAACCATTTTACAACGCCCTCAATCTCCTGATCGGGTCTCTCTTCCGAAGCCATACGGTCTCTCTCTCTCTCGTTCTTAGCCCATAGCAAGGATTCGGGCGTGTCTTCGAACTGTACTCCGCTATCACTCACATCTCGCAACATGACTATTCTCCTCTTGCGGCCTCAGGGTGCGAGGCGGCAAATCTCCCAGCCTGTTCCTTTGGCCGCTTTGCACCAACGGAACCTGTCGTGCAGACGAAACGCCCCGTCCGCCCAGAATTCCATCTCGACCGGGTCTATCGCAAACCCGCCCCAGAATGGCGGACGCGGCGGGTTGGTGCCGTGACGCGCCGTCTGGCGCGCGACCTCGGCAATCAACTCGGCCCGCGAGCCCAGAGGGCGCGACTGGCGCGAGGCCCAGGCACCTAGGCGGCTCTTGAGCGAGCGCGAGGCGTAATAGGCATCGGCCTCGGCCCCCTCGAAGCGGCTGACGCGTCCACGCACCCGGATCTGTCGGCGCAGTGATTTCCAGTGCATCACGAACGCGGCAGTACCGGCCTGCGAAATTTCCTGCGCCTTGGCGCTTTCGTAATTGGTGTAAAAGATGAAGCTGTCGGAGGTGATCTCCTTGAGCAGCACCATGCGGACATTGGGCATGCCTTCGGGGTCGACCGTGGCCAGTGCGATGGCATTAGGATCATTCGGTTCGGTGCTCTCGGCCTCGCCCAGCCAGCGCTGTGCGATCTCGAACGGCGAGTCTCCCGCGAATATGCCGCCTCTGTCGTTCACCTGTCCTCCTGCAGGAGATTTTCAGGGCGTTCAGTTCCGCGCTTCGCTGCCGACCACCTCCCTGATGCCGACCACCTCCCTGAAATGCCTTTTAACCCTGAAACACCTCTATCTGTGACCTAGTCGCGCGGCAGACGCAAGCCAAGTTTCTGCGTTGCGAACACAAGATGCATCCGGGATACATTTTCCATGGCTCTGTTGTGGTCCGGGCCCGCGGACGCGCCGGGTACGCTTGCAGCGCGTGGGGGGATGACTTAGAACCGCTGTGAGTCTTCCAGCAGAAACGGATATGTCATGGCGGGATTGATGGCAGGAAAACGCGGCCTCATCATGGGGCTGGCGAATGACAAGTCGATTGCCTGGGGCATCGCACGGGCGCTGGCCGATCACGGGGCAGAGCTGGCTTTTTCCTATCAGGGCGAGGCGCTGAAGAAGCGCGTCCTGCCACTGGCCGAAAAGCTCGGGACGCCGCGGGTCTTCGAATGCGACGTGTCGGACATGGACAGCCTTGATGCGCTGTTTGCCAGCCTCGAGGAACTCTGGGGCACGATCGATTTCGTTGTCCATGCCATCGGCTTTTCCGACAAGAGCGAATTGCGCGGCCGCTATGTCGATACCTCGCGCGACAATTTCGCGATGACGATGGATATCTCGGTCTATTCCTTCACTGCGGTCTGTGCGCGTGCCGCCAGGCTCATGCCCGAGGGCGGGTCGCTGCTGACCATGACCTATTACGGCGCCGAGCAGGTCATGCCGCATTACAATGTCATGGGCGTTGCCAAGGCGGCGCTGGAGGCATCGGTCAAATATATCGCCGAGGATCTGGGCAAGGACGGCATCCGCTGCAATGCGATCAGCGCCGGGCCGATCAAGACGCTGGCAGCCTCTGGTATCGGCGATTTCCGCTATATCATGAAATGGAATGAGTTGAACTCGCCCTTGCGCCGCAACGTGACGCAGGAGGAGGTCGGCAAGGCGGCGGTCTATCTGCTATCGGATCTGGGCTCGGGCACGACGGGCGAGAACCTGCATGTCGATGCCGGCTATCATGTCGTCGGCATGAAGGCCGTGGACGCCCCCGATATCGACGCAGTGACCGGGCGCAAGGATCACTGACGTCATGACGCTCGCGCATCTTCTGGCCTTCAACATCACGCTGCTGGCAGCCTTCCTCAGCCCCGGCCCGGCGATGCTCTACGCCTTGCGCAACACGCTGCGCGGAGGGCTGACCCTGGGTATTGCCACAGGCTGCGGTCTGGCACTGGTCGCGGCAGGCTGGACCTTGGCGGCGTTTCTGGGGTTGCAAGCCATTTTCGCGCTGGTGCCCTGGGCATATGGTGTGCTGAAGCTTGCGGGCGCGGCCTATCTGCTCTGGCTTGCCTGGCATATCTGGCGCGATGCAGGCGCTCCGCTGGCCGAGGCCCCCGACCGGCCAACAGGTCGCGTGGTCTGGCGGGCTTTCGGGATGGGGATGCTGATCAATCTCGCCAATCCGAAATCAGTACTCTTTGCCGCCGCCGTGCTGGTGGTGATCTTTCCTGCGGGCCTGAGTGCGGCTGAGATCGCGCTGGTCGTCACCAATCACCTTCTCCTCGAAATACTGGGCTACGCTCTGATCGCCTTCGCCCTGTCGCGCCCCACCGCCCGCGCAGCCTATCTGGGCGCGCGGCGCTGGCTTGACCGCGTTGCAGCCCTTGTGCTGGGCGCCCTGGGCGCGCGGCTGGCCCTGACGGGCGCAGCCGAGACGCCATGAGAGGCCTGCCCCGATGACCGCGCTGATCGCCGCCTGGCTTGCCCATCTGATCGCAGCGGCCAGCCCCGGCCCCTCGATCCTGCTGGCCGCGCGCACAGGGGTGACGCAAGGTATCCGCACCGGGCTGTGGCTCTGCTCGGGGCTGGCTCTGGGCGCGCTGATCTGGGCGATGGCGGCGCTGTTCGGGCTGGCCGCGCTGTTCCGGGTCGTGCCGACATTGCTCTGGGCCTTCAAGCTGGTGGGCGCGGCCTTCCTGATCTGGATCGCTGCGCAGATGTGGCGTCACGCGCGCGCGCCACTGGAGATACCCGCCAACGGGCTTGCCGTGCCGCAAACTCCGTTTGCGGCATTCCGGCTGGGGCTCTTTGCGCAACTGGCCAACCCCAAACCTGCAATTTTCTTCGGCGCGGTCTTTGTCGCTGCGGTCCCGCCGGGCACGGCACCCATTCTGGTTGCGGCCCTGCTGGCGAGTGTCTTTGCCAATGAGATGATCTGCACGCTGGCCGTGGCCCGCGCCTTCAGCCTGTCCGCCCCGCGCCGCGTCTATCTGCGCTTCAAGCTCGTGATCGACCGAGCCTTCGGCGGGGCACTCGCCGCGCTGGGCGTCAAACTCGCCACCACCTGAGGGAGCCTTGCCATGACTGACCGCCTGCCCCATGAAAAAGGGTTCCACATCAGCTGGGACCAGATTCACCGCGACAGCCGCGCGCTGGCCTGGCGGCTTGACAAGCAGGGCCCCGATGGCGGGCAATGGCGCGCGATTGTCGCGATCACGCGCGGCGGGCTGGCCCCGGCGATGATCATCGCGCGCGAGCTGGATATCCGCGTGGTCGATACGATCAGCGTGAAATCCTATGACTGGCAGAAACAGGCCGAGGCGGTGGTGCTGAAAGCCCCGCAACCCGATCTGATGGGCGCGGATGGCGAAGGCGTGCTGATCATCGACGATCTTGTGGACACAGGCAAGACACTGGAGCTGGTGCGCAAGAGATATCCCAAGGCGCATTTCGCGACGGTCTATGCCAAGCCCAAGGGGCGCGACATGGTGGACAGTTTCATCACCGAGGTCAGCCAGGACACCTGGATCTTCTTCCCCTGGGATATGGCGCTGCAATATGTCGAGCCTTACAGGGGCCGGTAGACCCCGCCCCCTCGATCACCTTGGCCCCCTCGATCACCTTGGCCGCCATGCCCCGGCCACCCGCTCGACCGCACCGACGACAAGCGACGCCAGCGCGGCCAGAAGCGCCAGCACCAAAAGGACGAATTTCGCCGCCGCAAAGCCTGAATAGGCGACGGCCAGCGCCTGCGGGATGACCTGCGGGTTGGAGAGCATCACGAAGGACAGCAGGTTCTCGACCGCGTCCATGCCCGCCCCCGCCACGCCCAGCACTGCCGCGGCCCATCCAGCCCGCCAGCCCCGGCTTCCCGGCCCGCCCAGCCGCGCCAAGAGACTGCCCAGCAACACGGCCACCAGCGCAATCGCGGCGATCAGCCCGAAATCCAGCCGTTGCGAGGCCGCATAGAGATGCAGCGTCCCTGCCGCCTGCATCTCGGCATAATGCGCCTCGATGCGCGCGGCGGAAAAGGCAAGCTGCCCTGCGGCATGTGATACCGGATGGTTTGACGCCAGATAGAGCGCGTCCACCCGAACCAGCAGCCAGACCATACCCGCCCCCGCCAGCCCCAGCGCCAGCACATGCCAGAGCACCGGGAAACGCGCCAGACGCAGGAACAGGCGCGCCACCGATCAGATGCTTTCGGCAATCGCGCGGAACATCGCGACCATCTGCGCCTGCGCACCCGGTGCGCGGAATTGCCGATCGGCGGAATTGACCGCGACCACCACGCCCGCGCGCGTGTTGACATAAACATACTGGCCGTAGATTCCGCGCGCGATCACCTCGCCCTCTTCAGCCCCTTCGGGCACCCACCATTGATACCCGTAAAGCGCCGCGGCGGGGGCTTGCGGGGCGATTGATTCGGCCACCCAACCGGCGGGCACAAGCTGCGTGCCATTCCACGCGCCGCCCTGCGCCACCAGCAGGCCAAGCCGCGCGTAATCGCGCGTGGTCATGTTCAGCCCGCCCAGCACGAAGGCCACGCCGAACCCGTCGGTCAGATAGAATGGCGCGCGCTCCAGCCCCATCGGCACGAAAAGCCGCTCCTCGACCAGTTCGGCAATGCTGCGCCCGGTCGCCTCGCGGATCACCATGCCCAGCACATGCGTGTCGATCGAGACATATTGCCAGCTTGTGCCGGGCTCGAATTCCCGCGCATCCTGCCCGATGGCGAAACGGTCCATCGATTGCCCCAGCGCCAGCACACGGCCCATACGGTTGATGTCGGAATGAAAATCCAGATAATCCTCGTTGAAGCGAATGCCCGAGGACATGGTGATCACATCGCGGATCGTGGCCCCCGCATAGGCCGAGCCGCGCAGCGCAGGGACAGCCTCGACGACCGGCGTCTCCAGCCCCGGCACCGCGCCCTCTTCCAACAGAACACCATAGAGCAGCGACAGCGCGCTTTTCGCGATCGACCAAGAGATGCGCAGGTCATCCGCCTGCGTGCCCTGCAGATAGTCTTCGGCCACGATTTCGCCATCGCGCAACACCACATAGGCGGTCACGCTGCGCGCGCGCAGCCAGTCCTCGAACCCCTCGGGCAGGCTGGCCTGATCCCCGCGTGGCAGGTCTGTGGGCGTGCCTGCCGCCATGTGGGTATGCAGGAACATGCGGTCCATCGACGAGAAATTCGCAACGATCCGATCCTCGGCAAAGAGGCTGTTGACGGCCATCAGCCGCGTGATCTCTTCGCGTTTCCAAAGCCCCACAGCCAGTGCCAGCACCACCAGCACCACTAGCCCCCGCAAGCCCCATCTCAGCAGCATGCGCATCCCCGGTCCTCCCTTGCGTCCAACGTCATCTTGCCGCGCGAGAGCTGGCGGGCGCAAGCGTGACGTGGCCTCCCTCAGCGGGACAGTCGCGCCGCAACCAATGCGCGCGCCTGCGCCACGGCCTCGGCAATGCTCAGATCGGTCGTATCCAGCAGCACGGCATCATCGGCGGGACGCAGCGGCGCGTCTGCGCGCTCCATGTCGCGCGCATCGCGCGTGCGCACCTGCTCCAGCACCGCCTCATAGCTGCCCGCGCCAGCCTCCTGCCAGCGGCGGCGGGCGCGCGTCTCGGGGCTGGCAATAACAAAGAGTTTCACGTCGGCCCCCGGACAGATCACAGTGCCGATATCGCGCCCGTCAAGCACTGCACCGCCCTCGCGGCGGGCAAAATCGCGCTGGAACTCCGTGAGCGCGGCGCGCAGCTCGGGGATGGCCGCAACGCGGCTCGCGGCCTCGCCTGCCGCGAGCGTGCGCAGATCCCCGCGCGTCAGATCCTCCGCGCACAGGCTGTGCGCGGCCGCGACCGGATCGCCGCCTTTCATCGCCACGGCCCGATATAACAGCCCGGTATCAAGATGCGCGAAGCCGAACGAGTCGGCCAGCGCGCGCGCGATCGTGCCCTTGCCCGACGCCGCAGGCCCGTCAATCGCTACTGTGAACTGCATCTGACCCTCTTCTTGCCGATTTCCACCCTGTCGCGCAGATTTTAAGAAAAATGTGTCGCAAGCGATGTGTAATCCCGCGTGGTTTACACTATCTGACACATGGCAGCGATAGCGGACGATTCGAAGATGCGAAACCCCCTGATCACGAGCCTTGTCGCCGGAATTCTGGCAACTGGTACCCTGCCCGCGATGGCGCAGGAGCGCGCGCTTGCCTTTTCACTGACCGGCGGGGCCAAGGTCGCGCCCAGCTACTTCGGTGCCTCGGACAGCCGGGTCGGTCCGACGGGACGGTTCAGCTTTTCGGGGCTGAGCATCGGCGGCGCACAGCTTGGCAGCGTGGATGGGCCCGTGCAATTCGCCCCTGGTGCGGGCTTGCGCGGGGCGTTTCGCTTCATTCCCGAGCGGAAGGGCCGCAGTGAATTGTCCGGGCTTGACGATGTCAGCGCGTCGGTCGAACTGGGCGTGGGACTGCACTACACAGAAGAAAACTGGCAGGTCTATGCTGATCTGCGCTACGGAGCGATCGGCCATCGCGGTTTTGCCGGCGAAATCGGGGCCAATGCGATCTGGCGCAGTGAAACCGGGCTTGTGTTGCATGGCGGCCCGCGCGCCGAATTCGGGGATCGCCGGTTTGCGCGGACTTATTTCGGTGTAAGCGCGGACGAATCAGTTGCGTCGGGGCTGTCAGCCTTTTCTCCCAAAGCCGGGTTTCACTCCATCGGGCTGGAACTCGGAGCCTATCAGCCACTCTCGCCCGATTGGGGCGTCACAGGCAGCGTCCGTTTCGATCGGTTGCGCGGTGATGCGGCTGCCTCGCCTATTGTGCAGCAGGGCAGCCGCAACCAGATCACCGCCGAAATCGGGCTGACGCGGCATTTCAACCTGCGATTCTGACGCGCCCTGCCGCTCTCGAAAACGCGCCACCTGTAATGCACGGCACGCGCTGCAACTCATATTTACCATGCGGGCGTTTCCTGCAACATTGCGCCCATGTTCGAGCCTGTTGAGTTACCCTACTGGGCGCTGCTGCTGATCCTCGGCTTTGCCGCAGTGACCTTCGCCTCGCATTTCCTGTTCCCCTCGGTGCGCTGGTTCTTCCGCCGCCGGATGGAGCGCGCGGTGGCGCGGCTCAACACGCGGTTGCAGCGCCCGATCGAGCCCTTCAAGATCATGCGCCGCGAGGATCAGGTCACGCGCCTGATCTATGACCCGCAGGTGATGGAAGCCGTGCGCAACCATGCCCGCGACGAGGGCGTGCCGCCCAATGTGGCCTTCGAGAAGGCCCGTTCCTACGCGCGCGAAATCGTCCCGGGGTTTTCGACCGCCACCTATTTCGGCTTTGCCATCAAGCTTGCGCAACGACTGAGCCAGGGGCTCTATCGCGTGCGGCTGGGCGGGGCGGACAGCCCGGAACTGGCGCAGATCGACTCGCATGCCTCGGTCGTCTTCGTGATGAATCACCGTTCGAACATGGATTATGTGCTCATCACCTGGCTTGCCTCGAAGCACTCGGCGCTGAGTTACGCCGTCGGCGAATGGGCGCGGGTCTGGCCGCTCAAGGCATTGATCCGGGCGATGGGCGCCTATTTCATCCGGCGACGCTATTCCAGCCCGCTCTATCGCGCGGTTCTGGCGCGCTATGTGCAGATGTCGATCCAGCAAGGCACCACACAGGCGATATTTCCCGAAGGCGGGCTGAGCCTGACTGGCGCGGTCGGCCCGGCCAAGAAGGGCCTGCTGCATTACATCGTGCGCGGCTTCAGTATCTACGAGGGGCCTGATGTCGTCTTTGTGCCAGTGGCGCTGAATTATGACCGGGTGCTGGAAGATCGGGTGCTGATCAGCGCGGGGCTCAAGGGAATCCGGCGCTTTCCGGTGCGGGTGCGCGTGGTTCTGGGCTTCACGCTGCGGATCATCTGGCAGAAACTGCTCGGGCGCTTCACGCCTTTCGGTTTCGCTGCTGTTTGCTATGGCAAGCCGCTGTCCCTGCGCGCCTTCATGACCGAGGCCCCCGATGCCAGCACCGAAAGCCTGGCCGAGGCACTGATGGAGCGTATCCGCTCCGCAGTTCCCATTTTGCCAGTCCCGTTGGCCGCAGCGGCGCTGGCACGGTGCGGAGGCAGCGCCTCTAACGTGGAGCTGGCGCGCGCCAGCGCCCAGTTGCGCGCCACACTGGATGAGCGGCGGGCCTGGATGCATCTGCTGCCCGAAGCCAGCGACGATGCACTCGAGGCGGGGCTCGATGCGCTGGCTTTGCGCGGGATCATTCGCCGCACCGGCGACCGGATCGAGACCTTGCCGGGCGAAGAGGATGTGCTGGGGTTTTATGCTGCCTCGACCCTGCAACGCTGCGATTCGCCCCATGGCATTGCCCAGACCAACAAGCCTGGGCTGGATGAACCCGAAAAGATTGCAACTTGACGACATAAAATTACAAATCCGCATCATTTCGGGTTGCATTGTTGCGCGGGCAAATCTATCCATGCTGCAAGCGCCGCATAAAATTCTGCATCGCAGAAAGCGTGCCGCCCCGGACATCAACGTATGGAGACAGATATGGCTCTCGACACGCAAGACAGCATCGCCCCCTATGACGCCCCTGAGAAAGATCTTTATGAAATCGGCGAAATGCCGCCCCTGGGATATGTGCCCAAGCAGATGTATGCCTGGGCTATCCGGCGCGAGCGTCACGGCGAGCCCGACACCGCCATGCAGGTCGAGGTGGTCGATGTGCCTGTGCTCGACAGTCACGAGGTGCTGGTGCTGGTGATGGCCGCAGGGGTCAATTACAACGGCATTTGGGCGGGTCTTGGCCAGCCGATCTCGCCCTTTGACGTGCACAAGGCCCCCTTCCACATCGCAGGCTCGGATGCCTCGGGCATTGTCTGGGCCGTGGGTGACAAGGTGAAGCGCTGGAAAGTGGGCGACGAGGTGGTCATCCATTGCAACCAGGACGACGGCGATGACGAGCATTGCAACGGCGGCGACCCGATGTATTCGCCCACCCAGCGCATCTGGGGCTATGAAACCCCCGATGGCAGCTTCGCACAATTCACCAATGTGCAGGCGCAGCAACTCATGCCGCGCCCCAAACATCTGACATGGGAAGAGGCCGCCTGCTATACGCTGACACTGGCCACCGCCTACCGGATGCTGTTCGGACACGAGCCGCATGACCTGAAGCCCGGTCAGAACGTGCTGGTGTGGGGGGCCTCTGGCGGGCTTGGCTCCTACGCCATCCAACTGGCCAACACGGCAGGCGCCAACGCGATCGGCGTCATTTCGGACGAAAGCAAGCGCCAGTTCGTGCTCGATCAGGGCGCGAAAGGCGTGATCAACCGCAAGGAGTTCAACTGCTGGGGACAGCTGCCCACGGTCAACACGCCCGAATACAACGCCTGGCTGAAAGAAGCGCGCAAATTCGGCAAGGCAATCTGGGACATCACCGGCAAGGGCGTCAATGTCGACATGGTGTTCGAACACCCCGGCGAGGCGACCTTTCCGGTCTCTGCGCTGGTGTGCAAGAAGGGCGGCATGGTGGTAATCTGCGCGGGCACCTCGGGGTTCAACTGCACCTTTGACGTACGCTACATGTGGATGCACCAAAAGCGCCTGCAGGGCTCGCATTTCGCCCATCTGGCGCAGGCCTCCGCGGCCAATAAGCTGATGATCGAGCGTCGCCTCGATCCCTGCATGTCCGAGGTCTTCCCATGGGACGAAATTCCCGCCGCCCACATGAAGATGTATCGCAACGAACACAAGCCGGGCAACATGGCGGTTCTGGTGCAATCGCCCCGCACGGGCCTGCGCACATTCGAGGACGCACTTGAGACTGGCCGCAACCGCTAAGCCACCCCAGACCGAAGCGACGACAGCGCCGCGCGGCTTCTTGCCGTGCGGCGTTTTTCCGTCGATGCGTAAATGGTTTTGTAAGCCCAAGCCGGGTAGACTCGCTCTGACCCATCTGGTCGGGTCAGAAAGGAGCCCCGCCTCTCGTGTCGCACGCCTGGCTGATCGAGTCCCTTGCCGAACTGCGCGACCATGCGGGCGATCTGGGGCTGTCCCGTCTGTCCCGGCATCTTGATGACGCTATCGCGCTTGCGCATCTGGAAATTGCCAGCACCGAAGCGGCGCTTCATCCGCCCCAGCATCGAAGTGACCCCCCCCAACAGAACGACGAACCTTAGCAGATGCAAGCGGCCCCTCCTTGGTCTGCCAACGGCCCCGCCGCGCTGGCTGTCATTTTTACCGTCGAAACCCGAATTCGCCCTGCCACCCGCCCGCAGGATCGACTAATCTGCGCCCATGTCCGCCAATGCCCTCACCTTTTCCGACGATCAGGCCGTGGCCTGGGACCGAATCGCCGCGCTGTTGGAACAGGCTGGGGTCGACCTGACCGAAGGCAACTGCACTCCCGCCAGTCCCGAGGCCGCACAGACCACATTGGCGGTGATGGGCAAGGCCGGGTCGGGCAAGACCATGCTGCTGGCCGGGCTCACCCGCGCACTGACCGAGGCCGGGGTCGAAATCGTCTCGGGCGAGTATGAAAGCCGCCGCCGGCGCTCGCGGCGCAGCCTTGCCGTGCTCGCCCCGACCAACAAGGCAGCCTCGGTATTGCGCGCGCGCGGCGTGCCTGCGACCACGATCCACCGCATTCTCTATACCCCGGTCTATGACCCGGAATACGAGAAGATCGCCGAATGGCTCTCGGGCAACCTGCCCCG
Organism: Paracoccaceae bacterium; assembly: GCA_007116575.1. GTDB lineage: Bacteria > Pseudomonadota > Alphaproteobacteria > Rhodobacterales > Rhodobacteraceae > Roseinatronobacter. The sequence goes on along the minus strand of SKIF01000030.1, from coordinate 4,329 downwards.
CCCCAGCATCGAGGGGCTGACCGAAACCGCGCTCGACCGCGCGCAGGCTTTCTTCGAGCAGGTGAAATCCATTCCCGGCGCGCTGGCCGCGGCCGGGTTGCGCGGGGCCGATTTCATCACCGGCTGGAAACGGCGCGAGGACCCGCTTGATATCGGCTTTGTCGATGAAAGCTCGATGCTCGATGCGCGCCAGCTCGATGATCTGCGCGAATTGTTCTCGACGCTGGTACTGTTCGGCGACCCGGCCCAGCTTGCGCCCGTGGGCCACTCGGGCGAAATGGTATTCGACCGCCTGCCCGCCCCCGCGCAACTGCACCTCTCGCGCATCCACCGCCAGGCCGAAGGCAACCCGATCCTCGATCTCGCCCATGCGCTGGGCGACCCGGATCTCGGGTTCGAGGATTTCGAGCGCATGGTCGAAGCCGCCGCCGCACGCGATGACCGCGTGGTGCTGGCCGAGCGCGTGGACAGCGACCTGATGGCGCGCTCGCCGGTGCTGGTGTGGCGCAATGCGACGCGGTTGCGCCTGATCAATGCCTTCCGCGCCGCCCATCAGGCACCCGAGACCGAACTCCTGCCCGGCGAGCCACTGATTTGCGACGGGCTGGAGCTGCCGCTGAAGCACCGCAAGAAACGCATCGATCTGGAGGCGCGCGGACTGATCAAGGGGGCGCAGGTGGTCTATCTCGGCCCCGGCCGCCGCCCCGGCTTCTCGCGGTTGCATATCTTCGGTGCCGATGAGCCGCAAATCTCGGTCGCCTCGATCATCAAGATCGAGACCGACCCCGAAGAAGAGCCCTTCATCCCCTATGCCGCCACGATGGGCGCGGCTTTCGTGCATGGCGCGGCCTGCACCATCCACAAGGGGCAGGGGTCGCAATGGGCGCAAGTGCAGGTGTTCGCCCCCGACCTCTGGGCCGCCGCGCGCGCGGGCCGCAGCGAGAGCGGGGTCGCATTATGGAAGCGGCTGGCCTATGTCGCCATCACCCGCGCCGAACACCGACTCTACTGGGTGGTGCGCAACCGCCTCGCCCGACCGCGCAGCGCGCTCACCACCGAAGACCTGCCCGGCACGACAGCCCCGCTCACACTGGCATCCACCCCCTGAGCCGTGCCTCGGCAGGAACTGCATAAACACCCTTTCCGTTTCATCCTTGTACAAATATCCTGGGGGTGAACGGGCCGCAGGCCCAGAGGGGGCAACGCCCCCTCCCCCTTTACGTCAGGAGCCGCCATGCGCTGTGTTTTCGTCCAGTTCCGCTGCAAGCCCGGCACCACCTATGAGGTCGCCTCGGCCATCTATGACCGCGAGATTGTCTCGGAGCTCTATTCAACCTCGGGCGATTTCGACCTGATCGCCAAGATCTACATCCCCGAAAGCGAGGATGTCGGCCATTTCCTGACCGAGAACCTGTTCGACATCCCCGGCATCAGCCGGACTCTCACCACCATGACCTTCCGCGCTTTCTGAGGCGCGGGACCAGCGCCTGACCTGCACAGCAGACCCCGCCTCTCCGGAAAACATCATATTCAATACTTGCAATATTTAATTGCATTCGTATATATCGCGCAGAGCCAATCTGCGCCAGCGCCCCGTCGCCCGCGCGCCGCCCCTCACTGCCAACGGGATCACAGCCCATGACAAGCCATTTCCTGCCGTTCCTGACCTGGGCGCGGCACTATAACCGCGCCAATCTCACCAATGACCTGATCGCGGCGGCGGTCGTGACCATCATGCTCGTGCCGCAGGGCATGGCCTATGCCATGCTCGCGGGCCTGCCGCCGCAGGCGGGGCTCTATGGCGCGATGCTGCCGCTCTTGATCTATGCCGCCTTCGGGACCTCGCGTTCGCTGGCCGTGGGGCCGGTCGCGGTGGTTGCGCTGATGACGGCGGCGGCGGCGGGTACAGTGGCCGAGATCGGCGCACCCGGCTATCACCTCGCCGCGCTCTGGCTCGCGCTTCTGTCGGGGGCCATGCTCCTTTTGATGGGGGTGTTCCGCATGGGTTTCATCGCCAGTTTCCTCAGCCATCCGGTGATTTCGGGCTTCATCACCGCTGCGGGCATCCTGATCGCGGCCAGCCAGTTGCGCCACCTCCTGGGCATCGAGACCAGTGGCAAGACCCTGCCTCAGGTGATCCCGTCGATTGCCGCCAATATCGGCGCGGTCTCATTGGCGACACTGGCGCTCTCGGCCTCGGTGCTGGCCTTCCTGATCTGGTCGCGCGCGGGGCTGGCGGCGCTGCTGCAACGGCTTGGCCTCTCCGCACCGCTGGCAAAGCTCTTGGGCAAAACCGCGCTCTTGCTGGCCGTGGTGGTCTCGACATTCGCCACCTGGGCGCTGGGGCTCGACGCGATGGGGGTCGCTATTCTGGGTGATATCCCGCGCGGTCTGCCCGAATTCGGCCTGCCCGCTTTTGATCTGACGCTGATCCAGCTTCTCGCCGCGCCTGCGCTGATGATCGCCATCGTGGGCTATGTCGAATCGATCTCCATCGCGCAGACGCTGGCCGCGAAAAAGCGCCAGTTCGTTGATGCCGACAAGGAGCTTGTGGCGCTGGGCCTGGCCAATCTGGGCGCAGGCGCCAGCAACGCGATGCCGGTCACGGGCGGGCTTTCGCGCTCGATCGTGAACCATGACGCCGGGGCCGAGACCCCCGCCGCCGGGGCCATCACTGCCGTGATGATCGCGCTGGCCGTGCTGGTACTTACGCCGCTGATGGCCTATCTGCCGCGCGCGACGCTGGCGGCGATCATCATCGTGGCGGTGCTCTCGCTGCTCGATTTCCGCGCCCTGCCGCGAACGCTTGCCTATTCGCGCGCCGACGGGGCCGCGATGGCCGCGACCATGGCGGTCACGCTGCTCATCGGCGTCGAGGAGGGGTTGCTGGCCGGGGTCGGGCTGTCGCTGGTTCTCTATCTCTACCGCACCTCGCGCCCGCATATGGCCGTGGTCGGTCAGGTCGCCGGGACCGAGCATTTCCGCAATGTCGAACGCCACGAGGTCACGCAAGACCCCCATGTCTTCTCGATCCGCGTGGACGAATCGCTCTACTTCCCCAATGCCCGCGCACTCGAGGACCGGATCGTGCAGGCGCTGGCCGATCTGCCGGAGCTGCGCCATGTCGTGCTGCAGGCCAATGCGGTGAATTACATCGACGCCTCTGCGCTTGAAAGCCTCGAGGCAATCAATGACCGGCTCAAGGCGGCGGAGGTGCAGTTCCACCTCTCCGAGGTCAAGGGGCCGGTGATGGACCAGCTTAAGCGCAGCCATTTCCTCGATGATCTGACAGGAGAGGTCTTCCTGACCCAGTTCGATGCAATGGCAACGCTCTCGCCCGAGCTGACCCGCGCCTGCCTGCAAGCCGAGCGGTGCGAGACGCTGCGCCCGCTGCCTGCGCAATAGGCATGAGTCGGGTACGCGGCCAAAGGCCCCGTACCCGACCTGCGATTGCGCAACTCACTGCGCCGGGTCTGAGGCGGCCACCGCGCGCGCGGCCTGCTCCAATGCGTCCAGATCGGCGTTGCATATAGCTGCCTCCTGCGCGCAGATGGCCTCTATCGGCCAGTTCCACCACGCAATCTCCAGCAAGCGCGCAATCACCTCTGGCGCGAAACGGGGGCGCAGCAGCCGCCCCGGATTGCCGATCACCACCGAATAGGGCGCGACCTCGCCCCCCACGACGGCCCCCGCCCCTACAATCACGCCCGACCCCAGACGCGCACCGGGCAGGATGCGCGCGCCCGCACCGATCCAGACATCATGGCCGATCACTGTATCCGGCCCCGCCACTGGCAGCGAGGCGGCCCCCTCAAACCGGCGGTGGAACACCGCGAAAGGATAGGTCGAGAACCCGTCACTGCGGTGATTGGCCGAGGCGGTCAGAAACTGCACCCCGTCCGCGATCTGGCAGAACCGGCCGATCACCAGCCGCTCGGGCGAAAACGCATAGAGATACGGGGCCAGCCGATGCGCCCAGTCTTCAGGCGGGGTTTCGCTGCTGGCATAGCTGTAATCACCCACCTGCCAGCGCGGATGATCAATGACCGCGCGCAGGAAGACCGTGCCCATATGGGGCGTGTCATCTGCCAGCCGGATCGGATGGCGAGCGTCGGGAGAGGGGAAATCAGACGGCATGAGCACCTCCGGTTTACTGCATTACACCCGCGCAGCCCCCGCCCGGGCTGCAGGCCCGGGCAGCGCCCGCGAATGGCCATGGGCGGGGGGGTGGGGCCGTGAGCGGGCGCTTACCCCCTTGCAGGGTCAGAGCAGCGCCTTGACCTTGGCCACCACGGCCTCTGCCGTGATCCCCAATTCGCGGTAGATCGT
>SKIF01000101.1 GCA_007116575.1 Paracoccaceae bacterium | reverse complement strand
GGGGCAGAGCCCCCCCGGCCTCCCGATCCGTTCACGCCGCCTGCGCGATCGCGTGGTTCCCGCTGGTGCGCAGAAACTCCTGCGCCGCTGCCACGCCCGAACCAAGCCGCACATCCCAGCCCAGATCGGCCATGCACATCTCGGCCACGGCCAGCCCCGAGAGCAGCATCGCGTCGGTCAGCATGCCCAGATGGCCGATGCGGAACACCTTTCCGGCAACCTCGCCCAGCCCGACGCCAAAGGCCATGCCGTATTTGCTGGCCGCAAGCTGCACCAGATCGGTGCCATTGCAGCCCTCGGGCACGACCACGGCCGTCACCGTGTCGGAATAGAGCTCCGGGGTTGCGGCGCAGGGGCGCATCCCCCAGGCCGCGACAGCGCGGCGGGTGGCCTCGGCAAAGCGGGCATGGCGTGCATAGACATTCTCCAGCCCTTCCTCTTCCAGCATCTCGATGGATGCCGCGAGCCCGGCAATAAGGCCCGCGGGCGGCGTGTAGGGGAAACCGCCTGTCGCATAAGCCTGTGTCATGTCGCGGAAATCGAAAAAGGTGCGCGGCAGGGTCGCATGTTCCATCGCGGCCAGCGCCTTGGGCGAGACGCCCAGGATCGCCAGTCCCGCAGGCAGCATGAACCCTTTCTGCGAGCCCGCAACGGCAACATCGACACCCCACCCCGCCATGTCGAACGGCATCGAGCCGATGGAAGAGACGCCATCGACGAACAGCATCGCCGGGTGGCCTGCCGCATCCAGCGCGCGGCGGATGCCAGCGATATCCGAGCGCACGCCCGTTGCGGTTTCGTTATGCGTGGCCAGAACAGCCTTGATTTCATGCGCGGAATCGGCGCGCAAGGCGGCTTCGATGGCCTCCAGCGGCGCACCCTGCCCCCACGGCGTCTCGATGATCTGCACATCCAGACCGTGGCGCTGGCAGAGGTCGATCCAGCGATGGCTGAACATGCCGAACCGTGCCGTCAGAACCTTGTCGCCTGCGGAAAGCGTATTTGTGACAGCCGCTTCCCAGCCCCCCGTGCCGGTAGAGGGCAGCACGATCACCTCGCCCGCCTCCATTTGCAACACACGCCGCACCCCGGCCACTGCGGGCTTGAAAACCTTGGCGAATTTCGGGCTGCGATGGTCCAGCGTGGGCATGTCGCAGGCCTTGCGGATCTCCTCGGGGATATTGGTCGGACCGGGGATGAATACCGGATTCTGAGCGGACATGGGTATACTCCTCGCTTTGACACCTGCACCTTACCGCTCGCGTTCCCGCGTCGCAATTTTTTTGAAATAGTTTTTTACTGAGTGAAAAATTACGCTAGGTCTTGTGTTGAAAGCATTTTTCTTTTTTCAATCATTGAAATGCATTTTCATTTTCAAAAAAGGGACCGATCATGGCTGAAACTCGCCCCCGTGGGCGCCCGCGCGCCTTCCATGACAAGACCGAGCAGAACACGGTCCAGTCGCTCGACCGGGCGCTGACGATTCTGCAGGTACTGGCGCAAAGTGACGGGCGCACGCTCAGCGAACTGGCGCAGGAGGCGGGCCACGCCCCGGCCACGGTCTACCGGGTGCTGACCACCTATCAGGCGCATGGCTTTGTCGAACTCGACCCGGCCGCGCAGCGCTGGCATGTCGGCGCCGGCGCGTTTCGCACCGGCTCGGCCTTTCTGCGCCGCACCGCACTGGTGGAGCGGGCGCGCGGTGCGATGCAGGACGTGATGCGCAGTTCCGGCGAGACGGCCAATCTCGGCATCGAGGATCGCGGCGAGGTGCTGTTCCTGACCCAGGTCGAGACACAAGAGGCCATCCGCGCCTTTTTCCCACCCGGCACGCGCAGCCCGATGCATGTCTCGGGGATCGGCAAGGCGCTGCTCGCCTATATGGATTCAGGGGTGCTGGTAACGCTTGCCAAGGACGGGCTGACCCCGTTCACACCGCAGTCAATGACCGAAATCGGCCCGCTGGAGGCCGACCTGCACCGCACCCGCGAGCGCGGATATGCGATCGACAATGAAGAACGCACCGAAGGGATGCGCTGCATCGCCGCCCCCATCTTCAACGCCCATGGCGAGCCGGTGGCAGGGCTGTCCATCTCGGGGCCGGTCTTTCGGCTGACACTGGAGCGCGCAGCAGAGATGGGCGCGCTGGTGAAAGACGCGGCAGCGCGTGTGACCGAGGCGACGGGCGGGCGCGGGCGCGAGTGACCGCCCTGCTTATCTCCCCACGCGCCGCGCCTCGGCCAGAAGGGCTGCCAGAACCGGGGTATGGGTCTCGCGCCACGGCGCGATGAGGCCGACCTGTTTCAGCGCGCCCTCCTCGGGCAGGGGCACGGCGCAAAGGTCAGGCGAAGGGGCAAAGAGCGCGGCGGTCTGGGTTGTGACCACGCTCACCCATGGCCCGGCCTGCACATGGGCGACGAGCGCCAGTGTCGAATTCGCCTGCAGCGACAGGTCCGCCTGTACCCCCGCCTGCAGCAGCGCATTGTCGAGGATGCGGCGGTTCTGCATGTCGGGTGTCAGCAGGCAGAGCGCGGTCTGCGCGAGATCAGCCCAGTCCAGCCGCTTGCGCCGCGCCAGCTTGTGGTCACGGCGCATCAGCGCAGCGTAGCGTTCGGCATAGAGCGGCACGGTCTCGACCCGGCCAAGCGGTTCATTGTCGAGATAGCTGATCCCCGCATCCAGGGTGAGCGCGTCGATCTGCTGCAGGATCTCGATCGAAGAGCGCGCACGGATTTCCAGCCGCACATTTGGGTGCCGGGCAAGAAAAGGGCTGGTGAGCCGCGCGACCATGGGCAACGCCGTGGGAATGACGCCAAGACGCAGATGCCCCGCCAGCCCGTGGCGCACGGCACGCATTTCCTCGCGCAGGGTGCGCGCGTCGCCAACAATGCGGCGCGCCCAGTCGAGCACGCGCGCGCCCTCAGGTGTCAGGCCCTGAAAGCGGGCACCGCGAATGACAAGCTGCACGCCCAACTCGCCCTCCAGGCGCTTGATCGCCGCCGACAGCGAGGGCTGGGTGACGCTGCAGTTTTCGGCTGCGCGGCCGAAATGGCGGGTCTCGGCCAGCGCGATGAACATTTCCAAACGCTCGAGCATGGCGACATTCTGCCTGAGCGCGCGACAGGCGCAAGACAGCGGTGAGGGAAATTCTGCGCAGCCGCTCTTGTTGCGCCTGCAGCGACCGCTTACATCTCGCGCCATGATGCGATTTTTGCCCTTTATGAACCGACACCCGCTCGTGGCCGTGATCCGGCTGCAAGGGATGATTGCGGCCAGTGGCTCTCCGGGACGGCTGAATGATGCCACGCTGGCGGGGCTTCTTGAGGCGGCATTCAAACGCGGCAAGCCCAAGGCTGTCGCGCTGGTCATCAATTCGCCCGGCGGCAGCCCAGTGCAAAGCGCGCTGATTGCTGCGCGCATCCGACGGCTGGCCGAGGAGCATGAGGTCGAGGTTCATGCCTTTATCGAAGATGTGGCGGCCTCGGGCGGGTATTGGCTGGCAACTGCAGCCGATGTAATCCACGTCGATGCGAATTCCATTGTCGGCTCGATCGGTGTGATCTCGGCAGGCTTCGGCCTGCACGATATGATCGGGCGGATCGGGGTGGAGCGACGGGTCTACACCGCGGGTGCCTCGAAATCGCAGCTTGACCCGTTTCGTCCCGAAAACCCCGAGGATGTGGCACGGCTCAAGACGCTGCTGGACGAGATGCACGGGAATTTCATCGATCAGGTCAAGACGCGGCGCGGTGCGAAACTCGCCGAGGAAGACCTGTTCACTGGCGCGTTCTGGCTGGGCGCACGCGCAGTGGAGCTGGGGCTGGCTGATGCGGTCGGCCACCTGGTGCCCGTGATGAAAGCGCGTTTCGGCGAGAAGGTGCGGTTCCGGCAATACGGACTGCGCCGCCCCTTCCTGTCGCGGCTGGGGCTATCGCTGATGCAGGACGGCCTCGCGATGGCGGAAGAGCGCGCGCTCTATGCGCGCTACGGGCTGTGAGCACATGATCATCAAGATTGTCGCCGCGTTTCTGGTCTTCATGGTGGTGATGGGTACAATCCAGAAATGGCTCAACCCCAACCACAAGACCCCGATTGACCGACTGCGCGGAGCAAAACTGCCCCGCCCGCGCAAATGTAAAAACTGTGGCAGGTTTCTCTTGGGCGGCGACGGCTGTCGTTGCAAGGACAGGTAAACGATGATCCTCGATATGGGGCTGGTCGTGGCGGGGTTGCTGGCCCTGCTGCTTGCGGGCGACGTCATCGTGCGCGGCGCGGTCAATCTGGCGCTTCGACTGGGCATCCCGGCGATGATGGTGGGTATGACCGTGGTCGCCTTTGGCACCTCGGCCCCGGAACTGCTGGTTGCAGTGCAGGCAGTGCTTCGCGATGCGGACGGACTGGCGCTCGGTAATGTGGTCGGGTCCAACATTGCCAATATCTTGCTGGTGATCGGCCTGCCCGCGCTGATTGCGCCGATGGTGATGGAGCGCGAAAGCCTGCGCGACTATCTGATCATGCTGGCCGCGACCGCGCTTTTCGGAGCGCTGGCACTGACCGGGGCAATCGGGCTGTGGCAGGCACTGGTGCTGCTTGTGGCCTTCGGGCTCTTCATGGCCGACTCGATCCGGCGTGCGCGCCGTGACCGAATTGCGCCCGAGGATCTGGAGGGCGCGGATCCGAATCTCGCCGCGCCCAAACTGGTGCTTTTTCTGGGGCTTGGCATCGTCGGCCTGCCACTGGGCGCGCATCTGCTGGTGACTGGTTCGGTGAATATCGCCGAGGCGCTGGGAGTGTCGGATGTGGTGATCGGGCTGACCATTGTGGCCATCGGCACTTCGCTACCCGAGCTTGCGACCACCGTAATGGCCGCATGGCGGCGCGAGGGGGGCGTGGCACTGGGCAATATTCTGGGCTCGAACATCTTCAACCTGCTGCTGATCCTGGGGGTGGCAGGGTTGTTCGGACGCATTGACGTCCCGCCGCAGGTCATGGCGCTGGATTTTTGGGTAATGGCCGCGGCCGCAGTACTTATCGCGCCGCTGGTTTGGGCCGGGCGCAGCCTGGGCCCTGCGCTGGGGGCGATCTTGCTTATCGCCTATGCGAGCTACCTCTGGTCTTTGGTACCATCCGGAGGGTGAGGCATGGCGCGGGCATTGGTGACGGGAGCCGCAAAGCGACTGGGGCGCGCGATGGCGCTCTATCTGGCCCAGCGCGGATATGATGTCGCGATCCACTACGCGACCTCGTCGCAGAGTGCCGAGGCACTGGCGCAGGAAGTCGAGGCGGCGGGGCGCAAGGCCATCTGCCTGCGTGCCGATCTGCTGGACGAGACAGCACTTGCGCCACTTGTAAGTGATGCCGCTCGCAGGCTTGGTGGACCATTGGACACGCTGATCAACAATGCCTCGATCTTCGAGCCCGACAGCATTGCCACGGCCACGCGCACAAGTTGGGACCGGCACATGATGTCAAACCTGCGCGCGCCCTTCGTGCTGACCCAGGCTTTCGCCGCACAATGCCCCCCACCCGCGCAGGATGCGGCGGGCGAGCCCGTTGCGCAGGGGCTGGTGATCAATCTGATCGACCAGAAAGTGCGCAAGCTGACTCCCCAGCACATGACGTATTCGATCGCCAAGATGGGGCTCTGGGCCTTCACGCAGATGGCCGCGCAAGAGCTCGGGCCAAAGGTGCGCGTCAATGCCATCGGCCCCGGCCCGACCCTGCAGGCCGCCGATCAGGACCGGGCAGAGTATCTGCACAGCCGCGCCAGCACTGTGCTGCAACGCGGTGCGAACCCTGAAGACATCACCGCCGCGCTGGGTTTTTTTCTGGACGCTCCGTCAGTTACGGGGCAGATTTTATGTGTCGATGGCGGGCAGCATCTGGTCTGGCAGACCCCCGACGTGATGGGCGCCCCAGCGGGAAAAAGCTGAAATCCAGATGCAAGTTGTGCACTGTTCACAAACCTGTCACGGAACTGAGATGTTTTCTTAATAGTTTTCATGCGCTTGCCACGCCAAAGAAAATTATTCTTTTATTTCTGATGGTTATATATTTGCCTATTTTTTAGGCAACAGGTGGAATCCCTATGGAGGCAACAGAAATTCGCCTTGATGCAGCACCCCTCCACAGAGTTATCCACAGAATTCGTGGACAGGATTCAGGTTGCCGGGGTTCCGAAAACATTGCAGCCGGACGCAGAATCACGCAAATCCTTGTGCCATGAGTGAACCCGCTGACCCACCAGTCGACGCAACGCCGCAACTGCGCGGCCATGCCTGTATTCAGGACCATCTCAGGGCGCTCGATGCCTCGCCCGGCGTCTATCGGATGCTCAACGAGAAATCCGAAGTGCTCTATGTCGGCAAGGCGCGCAACCTGCGCGCCCGTGTGGCGAATTACACCCGCCCCTCGGGACATTCAGCGCGGATCGCGCGAATGATCTCCGAGACCACCTCGATGATGTTCCTGACCACACGAACTGAGACCGAGGCGCTGCTGCTGGAGCAGAACCTGATCAAGCAATTGAAGCCGCGCTACAATGTACTGTTGCGCGACGACAAGAGCTTTCCCTATATCCTGCTACCGCGCGACCATGCCTTTCCGCAACTGCGCAAGCATCGCGGCCGACGGGCAGTGAAGGGCAGCTATTTCGGCCCTTTCGCCAGCGCCGGGGCGGTAAACCGGACACTGAACCAGTTGCAGCGCGTGTTTCTGCTGCGCAACTGCACTGACTCCGTGTTCAACAACCGCACGCGGCCTTGTCTGCTCTATCAGATCAAACGCTGCTCTGCGCCATGCGTAGGTTACATATCCGAACATGACTATGCCGGGCTGGTCGCGGATGCCGAGCGGTTTCTCTCGGGCAAGAGCACGAAGATTCAGGCGCAACTCGCAGAAGACATGCAGAAAGCCTCGGACATGATGGAATTCGAGCGCGCCGCAGCGCTGCGCGACCGGATTCGTGCGCTGACAAATGTTCAACAAAGCCAGGGGGTGAACCCGCGCGGCGTGTCCGAGGCGGATGTGATCGCGGTGCATCTGGAAAAGGGGCAGGCTTGCGTGCAGGTCTTCTTCATCCGCGCCAACCAGTCCTGGGGCAACCGCGATTTCTACCCCGCCACAGGGGCCGGGGCCGAAGAGCCGGAGATTCTGGAAGCGTTCATGGCGCAATTCTACGATGGCAAGGAACCGCCGCGGATGGTGCTCACCTCGCACGAGTTCGAAAATGCTGATCTGATGGCCGCTCTGCTGGCCGAGCGAGCAGGCCGCAAGGTTGAACTGGCCTGTCCCAAGCGCGGTGAAAAAGCCGAGCTTGTCGAGAACGCCCTGCGCAATGCGCGCGAGGCGCTGGCGATGCGCATGGCCTCGTCAGCGGCGCAGTCGCGGCTGCTCGAGGGGCTGGCCGATGCCTTCGGGCTGGATGCCCCGCCCGCCCGCGTGGAAGTCTATGACAACAGCCATATTCAGGGCAGTGATGCCGTGGGCGCGATGATCGTGGCGGGGCGCGAGGGGTTTTTGAAAAGCCAGTATCGCAAGTTCAACATCCGCGGCGACAAGCTGACACCCGGCGATGATTTCGGGATGATGAAGGAAGTTCTGACCCGTCGGTTCGAACGTCTGTTGAAAGAAGACCCCGACCGCGAGGGCGAAACCTGGCCGGACCTGTTGCTGATCGACGGGGGCGCAGGGCAGGTTTCTGCTGTGGCGGGGATCATGGCTGATCTGGGCGTCGAGGATATCCCGGTCGTGGGGGTGGCCAAGGGCGTCGACCGCGATGCGGGCAAGGAGGAATTCCACCGCCCCGGCATGCGCCCATTCGCGCTGCGCCACAATGATCCGGTCCTGTATTTCATCCAGCGCCTGCGCGACGAGGCGCACCGTTTCGCCATCGGCACACACCGGGCCAAACGCGCCAAGGCGGTGAACGCCTCACCGCTCGATGACATCCCCGGCGTGGGCGCGGGGCGCAAGCGCGCATTGCTGGCGCATTTCGGCTCGGCCAAAGCCGTGGCGCGGGCGGGGCTTGCGGATTTACAGGCGGTCGAGGGAATCTCGGCGGCACTGGCGCAGGTGATCCATGATCACCTGAATGCAAGGTGAGAGAAATGGAACGGATCGTCATCCTATCGGGCGCGGGGCTTTCGGCAGAAAGCGGATTGGGCACCTTTCGCGATACGGGCGGGATCTGGCAGAAATACGATCTTGAAGAGGTCGCGACCCCCGAGGGCTTTGCCCGCAACCCGACGCTGGTTCATGAATTCTACAACGCGCGCCGTGCGAATTGCCTCTCTGCTGCGCCCAATGCCGCCCATCGCGCGCTTGCAGAATTGCAACATGCAGCACCAGACAAGGTGACGCTGGTCACGCAGAATATCGACGACCTGTTGGAGCGCGCAGGCGCGCGCGACGTGATCCATATGCACGGGGAAGTGATGCGCGCGCTCTGTGCGTCCTGCGGCCATCGCTGGGATGCGCCCCTGGAGATGGACCCGCACGCCCCCTGCCCTGCCTGCGCTCAGCCCGCCACACGGCCCGATATCGTCTGGTTCGGGGAGATCCCCTACCACATGGAAGCCATCGGCGCGGCGCTGGCACAGGCGGACCTGTTCGTGGCCATCGGCACATCAGGGGCCGTCTATCCGGCGGCGGGATTTGTCAGTGAGGCGCGCGCCTTCGGCGCGCGTACGCTGGAGTTGAACCTCGCGCCCTCAGAAACCTCGCGTCTCTTCGACGACTGGCGTCTTGGCCCCGCGACCGAGACCGTGCCCGAGTGGGTGGCGGATCTGTTGGCCGACGGCGCGTAAGGCACGGTTCAGCGCGGGCAGGTCACTGCATTCTGCGGGGTGTTTTCTCCTCGTCCTCGGGCGCAGCCAGAGCGGGTGGCTCTTGCGCGTCGTCGCTGTCGCGTTCGAACTCGACCGACAGGGTCTTGCTGGTCCGCGCGCCCAGAGTCCGGAGCTTTTCGACCTGCGAGAGCACATTGCCATTGCCGCGCGACAATTGGCCAAAAGCGGTTTCATAAGAGGTGCTGGCCTGCCGCAGCCGCGTGCCGACCTGTTCCATACTGCTGACGAACCCGGCCACCTTGTCATAGAGCAGCCCTGCGCGGCGTGCGATTTCCTCGGCGTTCTGGTTCCGCCGCTCGACGGCCCAGACATGGCGCACAGTCCTGAGCGCCATCATCAGCGTGGTGGGCGCGGCGATGGTGATATCGCGTTCGAGGGCGAATTCCATCAACTGACCATCCTCGCGCAGCGCCTCGGAGAGTGCGCCTTCGATCGGCACGAAGAGGATGACGTAATCGACCGTCGCAGCCTCGAGGCTGTGGTAGGATTTCCCTGCAAGATCAGTGATATGCTTACGCAGCGAGGCGACATGGCGCTTGCGGGCGGCGCTGGCCTCCTCTTCGTCCTCGGCATTGACCGCGTCGGCATAGGCGTTGAGCGATACCTTGCTGTCGATGATCAGCGAGTTACCGCCGGGCATGTGCACCACCACATCCGGTCGCAGCCGCTTGCCGTCATCATCGGTGCGGTGGGCCTGGGTCTCGTATTCCTCGCCCGCGCGCAGGCCCGAGCGTTCAAGGATGCCTTCGAGGATCATCTCGCCCCAGGCCCCCTGCCGCTGCTGGTCGGAACGCAGCGCGCGGGTCAGCGCGACGGCCTCTTTCGAGATATCCTCGGAGCGTTTGCTCAGTTGCGCGATCTCGGCCTTGAGCGCAGCGCGGTCATCCACGGTTGCCTTATGCACGTCCTTCAACTCGCGCTCGAAATGGGCAACATGCTCTTTCAGCGGGGTCAGGGTGGCCGAAAGGCGTTCGATATTGGCCTTGGAGAATTCCTCGCCCTGCACTTTGAGTGCCTCACGCGCAAGTTCCTGAAATTTCGCCTCCATATCGGCGCGGACCTTGCTCAGGATCTCGATTTTTTCTTCTGCAGCGGCCGTTTGCGCGCGCAATTCGGCTTCGAGTCGGTTCACGCTGCCAGTGAGGGCCTGCTTCTCTTGGGTCGCAGTTTCAAGGCGCGTGCGCAACTCCGAGAGTTGCGCGCGAAGCTCGGCCATGGCCTCGGCATGGCGTCGCGCGCCCTCCTCGATCTCCCATTGGGCCGCGTCAAGCTGGGCCGAAAGGCTCGAGATGCGCCCGGCGGCGGCTTCGGCGCGGGTGGCGTCGGAATCAAGCCTTGCGCGCAGCTTCGAGAGGTCGCCATAGAGGCGATCGATTTCGTGCTTGCGCTCACTCGCCAGCGTTTCGTTGCGGGTGGCGGTGCCAAGTGCTTCGCGCAACTCGGCATCCCTGAGGCGCAGGGCCTCTTTCAACGCGCGCTTTTCGGCGTGGCGCTGGCGCAGGAACAGCAATAACGCCAGACCCAGAAGCACAACCGCAATCACGATAAGCGGGTCGAGAGACTCGAGGGTCTGGCGGATCTGAAGGTCATCAAGCATGACGGGGTCCGGGACTGGAGGCGCAGGTCGAGCTTATGGGGCGGGGCGGGCAATGTGAAGGCATGGGCACCGTGCGAAGGCCAGTTGTTGCCTGCGGGCCTGGCGCATCCGATGCTGGCGGCACCGGATCACGGCGCAACATCACCGCGCCCGCTTCAGAGCAGCAGGCGCGGATTTTCATCCATGTCGAGCCCGGGAAAGACCACCCCTGACACCTCTGACGCGCGCAGCCCGAACATGTCGCGCAAACCCCAGGCCGCATAGGCGCGGATGTCGCGCAGGGGCATCAGGTCGCGCCCGGCATAGAGAGCGTTTTCTCCCAGCCCTGGCCAGTCGCCGAACATCCGCCCGCCACGGATCGCCCCCCCGGCCAGCAGCAGCGCGCCGCCTGTGCCGTGGTCAGTGCCGCCCGTGCCGTTCTCGCGCACTGTGCGTCCAAACTCGGTCATCGCCATGACAGTGGTCCGCCCCCAGATCGGGCCAAGCCCGTCGCGCAGCCCCAGAAGCGCGGCCTGTAGCTGCGCAAGTGCCGGGGGCAGTGCGCGGGCCTGTGCGCGGTGGGTATCCCATCCGGTCAGCGAGAAACTGGCGATGCGTGTTTCGCCCTGCAACTGCTCGGCCACGAAGCGCGCCAGCCCTTCGGCATCCTGTGGCACCGCCCCGCCTTCCGAGGGGCGCGACATCTCCAGTGCGGTGCGGCCAGGTTCGGCGAAGAGCGGATCGGCCTCGAACAGGCGGCCCAGCAACAACTGGCTTTGAGGGCTCAGCGTGAGTTCGGTGCCCGGGGTCCATTGGGTTATCGGGGCCTCGCCCTCCAGGATCAGCATCCGCGAACGCCCGACTGCGAAAGCGGTGCGTCCCTCGACGCCGGGCAAAAGTGTCAGCAGCCGGTTCAGCCAGCCATCGCGCGTCAGCGCAGGCGGGAGCTCGCCCGCCGTGCCCGCCTCCAGATGATCCTGCCCGTCGAAATGGCTGCGCCGGTCGCGATAGGGCGTGGAGGTGGCAGGCGCAAAGGCCAGCTCCCCAGCCTGCCACAAGGGCAAGAGCCCGTCGAGCGCGGGGTGCAGGACGAAGTAATTGTCGAGCGCCGGGCCCTCGCCGGAGAGCGACGGGCGCAATTCCGGCAGCAGCTTGTCACCCAGCGGACGCAACAGGTCGAGCCCGTCCATCGCGCCACGCAGGATGATCACCACCAGCCGGTTCTCGCCCGGCGCGCCCGCCAGCGCGATGGGCGTGACCAGCGGCGCGGCGGCCAGTGAACAGCCCAGCGCCAGCGACTGTCCCATAAAGCCACGTCTGGAGAGGGAGGCAGACGTCATGTCGGTCCTTTCTCGGGGGCCGGGCCATTATCGCGGCCTGGTCGCGCCCATACGTTGATAGGGAACACCGGCGCCTTATGACAAGGACCGGGCGCGCGCCGGGCAGCTTTACGCAGGCGGCCGCCGATGCCGTCTGAACCTGCCTTTGCCCTGAGCATCGCGCCCCTCATCTGCGGCTGAACTCCGGCGAGGCCAGCACCAGACCCACGCCCTCGGCGCGGGTCTCGGCACCGGCGGCGGCAAATTGCAACCCGTCGCTCGCCTGCCCGCCCAAAGCGGTCTCGACAAAGCGGCGCGGGTCGGGAACATCCTCGAGACGCAGGGGCAAGCCCATCGTCCACAAAGTGCGCGCAGCCAGCGCCTGTGGCGTAACCCAATAGACCGCCAGATCGCCATGGCCTGCGGGGCTGGGCACCTGCTCGTGCGGCTCGCCCATATCGGCTAGCGGCATCAGCAGCCAGCGATTGGTCACGCGCGGGCTGAGATCGATGATCTGATCGGGCGGCACGTCCAGCGCGCGCAAGCTGGCGGCCATCAACTCCATCGGGGCGCGGATCTTGCCGGGGCCGCCCTCCCATGCCGCTGGATGCTCTAGCAGCGCGCGGTAGAGCGCCATCAGCTCGCCCCCGGACTGAAGATAACTGGCCGTCATATGTGCGACAAGCTGTTCGTCCGGCGCGTCAGAAACGAAATGGCGCACGAGCTTGGTCGCCAGATGTCGGGCAGTGTCCGGGTGGATAGCCAGATCATCGAGCAACTCCAGCACATGCTCGACGAACATCGGCCGCCCGCCATAGCGTTTGCCAAAGATCTCGATGATGCCGGGCTCGGCGATGCGCGGCTCGAAACGAAAGCCGTTTTCCAGATCGAAGGTCAGCCCGGTCAGCAGACGCGCGATCTGAGTCACATCGTCTTGCGTATAGTCACCATTCGGCCCCAGAGTGTGTAATTCCAGCAATTCGCGCGCCAGATTCTCGTTCAGCCCGCGCCCCTGCCCGCGCCCGACCATGGAGAACGGCCCGACAGAGCGGCTCTGGTCAAGATAGGCCAGCATCAACGGATGCAGGGTGGTGGCGTGGAGTATGTCGCGGAACTGACCTGTGACATGTGGCTGGATCGTGTCCTCGACGAAGCTTGCCCGCGCGCTGCGCAGAATGCCGCCCTGCGCCATGACGCTGAAATGATTGGCCCAGAACCGCGTCAGCCGCGCGTGAAACCCCACAGGCGCTGCGGACAGCCGTGCAAGGCTGGCGCGCAGATCGGACAGGGACGCCATGCGGTCGGTCTGGTTCAACCTGCCCAGATCGGCACGCAACGTGTCGTCATCGGGCGCGTCGCGCAATGCCCGGCGCACCTCCCAGCGCTGGCGGGCATATTCGCGCCGTGTGTCCCATGAGGTGATGGCAAAGCCGGGCCGCGCCTCGGCCTTCAGACTGCCCCACAGCGCCGCGGGGTCCACGGGCGCAGCATGGCGCAGGTCAAGCCCGGTGCCGAAGCGAATAGCAGCCTTGGCGGGAGAAAAACTCATGCGACGACTATGGCAAGGAGGCAGGGGCGACGCAAATCACAATATAACCAGAGTGATACGGTACGGTTAGCGCCTGTTGTAAGCGACGGCCTGCCCTTGCGAGACCTTTCTGCCATTCGCTGCGACTGCAGAGGTCCGTCCGCGATCGTAGCATCATCGACGCACCGGGTGCAGCAAAGCGGTTGCGGCAAGCCCCAAAGGGGCCGTTCTTCTGCATGCCTCAGCCAAAACCTGCTCTCGATCACCCCGCGGTAACCGTTTCATCCGCCAGATGATGGTCAACCGCGTCTGCGGTCGCGCCACAGCAGCAACAAAGCCGTAAACACACCCAGCGCCGTCAAGGCCCATGCTAATGCGACCCCCCCGCCCAGTTCCAGCACCAACCCAAAGGCGGGTGGCACGACGACGCCGCCAAGATTTGTCATCAGCATGTTGTAACCAATTGCGCTGCCAGCTTGATCTGGTCGCGCATGACCTGCCACTGAACATTCATCCAGTCGCGACCACCGGCGCAACGCCGACGGCAGATTGCCGGTACGGCGCGTCTTCCACCTCGATGGAGGAGATAGTCTCACCGCCGGAAATGATGAATCCTGGGAGCGGTCTTCAAGCTGGATATACCCATCGGGGTGGACAACGGCCAGATCGCCAGAGTCTAACCATCAATCGGCAAATGCCCTTTGAATGGCCTCTTTTATAGAAAAACGCCCTTCATCACCACTTTGCCGCGCAACATGACCTCGCCGATGATTTCACTATCACGCGCAACGGGTTGCATGGTGTCGGGATCAAGCACGGCCAGAACGTCCAACGGCACATGCCGTACGCCTTGTCGCGCTCTCAGTCTTGCCTGCTCGGAGTGGCTAAGGTCTGACCAGTCAACATGCCATTCATCGCCACCTGCCGGGCCGTAGGTTTCGGTCAGACAATAGAGATGGGTCACGTTGAAACATGCAGCTTTCATGCTGGCCGGAAGCTCTTCGGGTGGTGGCAGTAAAGAGATGCCCGCCCCATTCAGGATAACGCTTCTCGGCATTCCGCGCGCTTTCGATCAGCGACATCGCGATGAGCGCACCACAAAGAACTGTGACCCTCTCCTCGGCCAAGACGTGCCAGATCGGATCATCTGTCCGGCGTCACATTTGTTCTGCAAGCTGTTTGAGTATCCGGCGGACTTGGTGGCGGTGCGAATGACAAAGATCCCGCGCTTTCAAACGGTCACCAGCCTGCAGCGCTGCAATGATCTGACGGTGTTCCCTCACAGAATTTGCACGATCCACATGGATCGGGCTGATGAACGAAAGAACAGAACGCATCTGACTGCGCGCAGTGGAATAACTGTTCAGGATCAGCGCATTTCCTGCGGCTTCGAAAACCGTCGCATGAAACCGCTCATCAGCTTCGGCCCAGCGCCGCACATGATCCTGTTCCAGATGGGCATCCATCTCATCCGCAAGCGCACTCAGCCGGGTGCTCAGATCCTCGGGGTCGATAGCACCTTCTCGAACGCGCTCGGCGACAAGAAATCCTGCCATACCATCGAGCGCCTCGACCAGTTCATAGCCGCGGATCAGGTCTTCCAGCGTAAAATGGCGCACGAAGGTGCCCGACCGCGGGATCACTTCCAGATAGCCTTCAGCCTCCAGCTTCTTGATGGCGTCGCGGACCGGGGTGACGCTCATTTGCAAGTCGGAGGCGATACGATGCGTATCAAGCGGACTCGCGGGCCGCAAATCCCCCCGGATGATACGCTCCCGCAGAGTTTCGTATACCTTTTCCGCCAGCTTCTGCGTCATCGCCCCCCCTCGATCCGATCTGCGAAACAGGTCAGAACAACTGCCTGTAGACACGAGCTATATCGTCATTTGAAAGCGGCACATAGCAGTTAACCAACAGACGCTGTTGGGTTTCAACGACACGTTCCGCGTAATGCGCCATCTCGTCAGCCTTCATCCCGTAATCTGACAGCCGTTTTGTCGGCACCACTTGCGCAAGCAAAGCGTCGAGTGCGCCAAAGGGCGACTGCCCGGCCGCGCGTTTCCCCAGCACCTCGACAATCAGATTGGCGATATCCGCAATTTTCCCATCCGGCGCCTTTTCATGATAGATCTCAAAGACAGGGGGCAGGAAAAGTCGTGTTGCCTCACCATGCGGGACATGATGTTTGCTACCGAAATGCATGGCAATAGCATGAACTCCGCCCGCCAGAATATTTGCCAGTGCAATCCCGGCCATATTACTCGCGATCAGGTAACGTCGCGCATCTTGCACAATTGTTTCGAGCCCTTCCTCGACAATACGGATATAGCCCTCAAGGATCGCGCGAATGGCGGACAGGCAGAACATGTCCGTATAGGCTGTGGCCTTGGGCGCAAGATAGATTTCAAGAGCATGCACAAGCGCATCCGCAGATGACGTGGCAAAGACCGGATAGGGAATCCGCGCCATGAATTCATCGACCAGAACCGCCTTATCTGCGAAACCCGCGTCAAAGGCCTTGCCGATCTTGGTGCCGATTGCAGGAAAGTCAAAGACCGAAACGCAGGTCACTTCACACCCGGTTCCGCAGGTTGTCGGCACAAGCACAAGTTCCGCCCGGCGACCCGGCTGAACATCTGGCTTGAACAGGCTTGCGACATCCAGATCACTGTCCAGCGCCAGAACTTTGGCGCTATCCAGTATCGATCCCCCCCCGATCGCAATAAGCCGGTCGAATTGAAGTCCGCGCACATGGCCGAGCATCGCATCCACGGCCAGATCCGAAGGTTCACCCGCGCAATAGTCATCATAGAACATGGGTTGCGCGGACAAATCCTGCATGAAGCTGTCATGCAGGATACGTTGCGTGAAAATCAGATCGCGCGGACCAATCTCCAGGGCCTGCGCAAATGCTGCAACTGTGTCATAGCCATGCAGCGTAGGTCGAATGGCGAAATTCATGGCTGCTTACCCCCCACAGACCGGTCGAGTTCGGTCAGAGTTTCATACAGATCACCGTAGATCGCCGCATCATCGCAGGGGAATCGCGTTTGGAACTGAGGGTGTGAGCGTCTGCCCTTGCGGATGACGCCGGAATCGATTCTGGATGGGGGATTCATGACCTGGAGCTCGCCCCCCTCATGCAGATTTTCCTGT
>SKIF01000061.1 GCA_007116575.1 Paracoccaceae bacterium | reverse complement strand
CCTCGGCGAATGCTTACCATCGGCGCCCGTTGACGAGAGGTAAGGCGACTGGCAGCTTCAGTCATTTTGGCGCAATTGCAATGGTGCAAGGTGACACGTGGCTCTCTCTCGCAGATCTCACGCACCCCGCAGGACACTGAAGCGAAGCGAGTCGCTCTATGGACAAAAAATGTTTCTGCAATGTTCTGGGTGCGTGGTTTAAAATGCTGTGGTGGCCTGAGATGACTGCGTCAGGCCGGCGTTGGTCAGCGATCACGTCTTTTGCTCCTTCTACGCGTACATCGCGCGCGGAGGAAAAAATTCGTGACCAAAAAGGAAAAAAACCTGACGCAAAAGGCAAAACCTAGTGACGCTTCACAACAGCATTTGGAAAAATGGTGAGCCCGACAGGATTCGAACCTGTGACCCACTGATTAAAAGTCAGTTGCTCTACCAACTGAGCTACGGGCCCACGCATGGCTGGCTACTTAGAAAAGCCCTTCTCTCGGGTCAAGGGCAAATCTGGTTCGATGCTGTGGTTTCGTGTCTTGACTGTGCGTTGCCGACTGGTCAGGCCGACCCGAACCCCTTATATCGCCGCCATGACCTGTGCCTCGACCCCGCTCGCCTTCGCCAAGATGCATGGCGCCGGCAATGATTTCGTCATCATCGACTCGCGGTTGCGCGCCGCCGGGGTGATGACGGCTGCGCGCGCCCGCGCCATCGGTGACAGGCATCGCGGTGTAGGCTTTGACCAGCTTGCCGAGATGCGGGGGGCCGAGACAGAGGATCTGGCGCTCGATTTCTGGAATGCGGATGGCACACAGGCCGGTGCCTGCGGCAATGCCACGCGCTGTGTCGCGGCGCGGGTGATGGACGAGCGTGGGCTGGACCGGCTCTCGATCCGGACGGCGCGCGGAGTGTTGCAGGCCGAACGGCAAGGGGCACTGATCTGGGTCAATATGGGGCTGCCGGTGCTGGACTGGGCAACAATTCCGCTCGCC
Organism: Paracoccaceae bacterium; assembly: GCA_007116575.1. Lineage (GTDB taxonomy): Bacteria > Pseudomonadota > Alphaproteobacteria > Rhodobacterales > Rhodobacteraceae > Roseinatronobacter. The sequence continues at coordinate 15,499 of SKIF01000061.1, read as the reverse complement.
CGTGACTGCGATGTTGACCATCTGCCATTGCCCGGCGACCCGGCCGCAGTCGGGATGGGAAATCCGCATTGCATCCATTTCGTGGCCGATGCCGAAACTGCGCCCGTCGCTGCGCGTGGGGCAGAGGTCGAACACGACCCGCTCTTTCCTCAGGCGACGAATGTCGAATTTGTCTCGCGCCTCGCGCCTGACCATCTGCGTCTGCGCGTGTGGGAGCGCGGGACGGGGATCACGCTGGCCTGTGGTTCGGGAGCCTGTGCGACGGCAGTCGCCGCCCATCGGCGCGGCCTGACCGGGCGGCGGGTTCGGATCGAGGCTGATGGCGGTCTGCTCGAGGTGGACTGGCGCGCGGATGGAGTGTGGCTGACGGGCCCTGTCGCGCATGTCTTCGAAGGGACACTGTCAGCGGAATTTCTGGCGGGCGCGACATGACCGCGCCACGCTTCACCACGCTCGGATGCCGCCTGAATGCCTATGAAACCGAAGCGATGAAATCCCTCGCCGAGGCCGCCGGGCTGCGCGCAGCACAGGTGGTCAATACCTGCGCCGTCACCGCCGAGGCCGTGCGCAAGGCGCGTCAGGAAATCCGCCGCCTGCATCGCGACAACCCGGGCGCGCCGATCATCGTGACCGGCTGCGCGGCCCAGACCGAGCCCGAGACTTTTGCCGCCATGCCCGAAGTCAGCCACGTTATCGGCAATGCCGAGAAAATGCGCCCCGAGACATGGGCGCAAATGGTGCCCGATCTGATCGGGGCGACCGAGCGGGTACAGGTTGATGACATCATGTCCGTGCGCGAGACCGCAAGCCATCTTATCGACGGATTCGGCAGCCGCGCACGGGCCTATGTGCAGGTGCAGAACGGCTGCGATCATCGCTGCACTTTCTGCATCATCCCCTATGGGCGCGGCAATTCGCGCTCGGTGCCTGCGGGTGTGGTGGTCGATCAGATCAACCGGCTGGTTGCGCAAGGCTATCACGAGGTGGTGCTGACCGGGGTTGATCTGACCTCTTGGGGTGCAGATCTGCCAGCGGCACCACGGCTGGGCGATCTGGTGCGGCGCATCCTGCGGTTCACCGATGTGGCGCGGCTGCGGATCTCGTCGATCGACTCGATCGAGGCGGATGATGCGCTGATGCAGGCGATTGCGGATGAGCCGCGCCTGATGCCGCATCTGCACCTGTCGTTGCAGGCAGGTGATGACATGATCCTCAAGCGGATGAAGCGCCGCCATCTGCGCGCCGATGCGATCCGCTTCTGTCGCGAGGCCCGCGCGGCGCGGCGCGATCTTGTCTTTGGCGCGGATATCATTGCGGGCTTTCCGACCGAGACCGAAGCGATGTTCGACAATTCGCTGCGCCTGATCGAGGAATGCGGGCTGACCTTCCTGCATGTCTTTCCCTTCAGCCCGCGCCGCGGCACGCCTGCGGCGCGGATGCCGCAACTTGCGGGTGCTGTGATCAAGCAGCGCGCTGCGAAGCTGCGCGCCGCCGGGCGCGCGGCGCTGGCGGCGCATCTGGGCGCGCAGGTGGGCGAGACTCATGCGGTACTGATCGAGGCCCCCGATATGGGCCGCACAGCGCAGTTTGCCGAGGTGCGTTTTTCACAGCCACAACCGGTGGGCGAGATCGTAGAGGCTCGCATCACGGGCCATGACGGGGCGCAGTTGCTGGCCTGACCGGAACCTCACCGCGCGTGTGTTGGACGCTTTGTGCAGGGGGCGTTGTGCCCTCGTTCAGGTCAAGAGCGTCTGCGCCAGCGCCCTTACGCTCGAAAAAGGCGACGATCTTGGGCAAACCGACAAGTTCGCGCAGCCGCGCCAGCCCACAAGTCCACGCCCCACGCTTGCGCGGGAATCTGCAATTCGCCGGCGGTGCCATCCAACAACCGTCGGAATGTGCAACGCGCGAGAGCTTGTTTCCCGCACAAGGCACATAAACAGCAGTTTTATCGGAACGCGATGTGATACTGAATTTTAGTTTAGGCTTGAAATTTCAAACTTGAAATTCATGTTCGTCCGGTCTAGCGTTCACGGGAAGCCAGAACAGGAGCCATGGATGCGCATTCTATGCCTTGGGGGTGGTCCGGCGGGCCTGTATTTCGCCATCTCGATGAAGCTGCGCGACCCGTCTCATCAGGTTACGGTGCTCGAGCGTAATCGTGCCAATGATACCTTTGGCTGGGGTGTGGTGCTGTCGGATGACGCGCTGGAGCGGATGAGCCGCAATGACCCCAAATCAACCGACGCGATCCGCAGCCATTTCGCCTACTGGGATGATATCGCCGTGGTTCATGCCGGGCATCGCACCGTCTCGGGCGGGCACGGTTTTGCCGGGATCGGGCGCAAGCAGATGCTCATCCTTTTACAGGAGCGCGCGCGAGAGTTGGGTGTCGAGATACGTTTCGAGACCGAGTTCGACAGTGCCGAGAGTTACCGTCGCGACCATGATCTGGTGGTTGCCTGCGACGGGATCAATTCGCGGGTCCGCAGCGAGTATGCGGATGTCTTCCGCCCCGATATCGACACGCGCAAATGCAAGTTCGTCTGGCTGGGCACGCATCAGAAGTTCGATGACGCCTTCACCTTCATCTTCGAGCGGACGGAACACGGCTGGGTCTGGGCGCATGTCTACCAGTTCGACGACAACACCGCGACCTTCATAGTCGAATGCCTGCCCGAAACCTGGGATCGTTTGGGCTTCGAGGCGATGTCGAAGGAGGAAACGGTTGAGACCTGCCGCCAGATCTTCGCGGCGCATCTGGACGGTCACGACCTGATGTCCAATGCCGCCCATCTGCGCGGATCGGCGGTCTGGATGCAGTTCCCGCGTGTGATTTGCGAGCGCTGGTATCACGAAAATGTCGTGCTGATGGGTGACGCGGCTGCGACCGGGCACTTTTCCATCGGCTCGGGCACGCGGCTGGCGTTTGATTCGGCGATTGCGCTGGCCGAATATCTGCATTCGGAACCGGACATGCAAACCGCCTTCAAACGCTATCAGGAAGAGCGGCGGCTCGAGGTGCTGCGCCTGCAATCGGCGGCGCGCAACAGCCTGGAATGGTTCGAGGAGGTCGAGCGCTATCTCCACATGCCGCCGCTGCAATTCGCCTATTCTCTGCTTACCCGCAGCCAGCGCATTAGCCACGAGAACCTGCGCCTGCGCGACCCGGACTGGCTGCGTGCGGCGGAAGACTGGTTTGCCGAACAGGCGGGCGGGCAGGCGGGCCGCGCGCCCATGTTCCAGCCCTACCGGCTGCGCGACATGGCCCTGATAAACCGTGTCGTGGTCTCGCCCATGGCGCAATATAAGGCGCAGGATGGCTGCCCGACCGACTGGCACCTTGTCCATTACGCCGAACGCGCCAAGGGCGGCGCGGGGCTGGTCTATACCGAGATGACCTGCGTCAGCCCCGAGGGCCGGATAACTCCTGGTTGCCCGGGCCTTTATGCGCCTGAACATGAGGCCGCGTGGCGGCGGCTGGTGGCGTTCGTCCATGCCGAGACGCAGTCGAAAATCTGCTGCCAGATCGGGCATTCCGGCCGCAAGGGCTCGACGCAACTTGGCTGGGAAGAGATGGATGCTCCCTTGGCCAGCGGAAACTGGCCCATCATGAGCGCCAGCGCGATTCCGTGGTCCGAGCGCAATGCCGTTCCGAAAGAAATGGATCGTGACGATATGGACGCGGTGCGCGACCAGTTCGTGGCAGCGGTGCAGATGGCCGAGCGCGCGGGCTTCGACATGATCGAATTGCACGCGGCGCATGGCTATCTGATCTCGAGCTTCATCAGCCCTGTGTCGAACCGGCGCAACGACGAATATGGCGGAACGCTCGAAAACCGCCTGCGCTATCCGCTCGAGGTCTTCGCGGCCATGCGCGCGGTCTGGCCAGAGAGCAAACCCATGTCGGTGCGGATTTCGGCGCATGACTGGCGCGGTGATGACGGAATCACGCCCGAGGATGCCGTCGAGATCGCCCGCGCTTTCCGTGCAGCGGGGGCGGATATCATCGACGTGTCGGCGGGGCAGACCAGTACCGAGGCCAAGCCGGTCTATGGCCGCATGTTCCAGACCCCGTTTTCAGACCGAATCCGCAATGAGGCGGGCATCCCGACCATGGCGGTGGGCAATATCTTCGAGACCGATCATGTCAACTCGATCCTGATGGCGGGACGGGCTGATCTGGTCTGCTTGGCGCGCCCGCATCTGTCTAACCCTTACTGGACGCTTCATGCGGCTGTGGCGATGGGCGATACGGGCGCTGACTGGCCACTGCCTTACCTGGCCGGGCGCGATCAGGCGCGCCGGCTGGCCGAACGCGAGGCCGAGATGGTGGGCAAGGTATGAGTCGGCGGGTTCTGGTTACAGGCGGTGGCTCTGGTATCGGGCGCGCGCTTGCGCGCGGTTTCGCCGAGATGGGCGACGCCGTGACCATCACCGGGCGGCGAATGGCGGCGTTGCAGGAGACCGATGGCGGACGGGGGATGGAGTGTCGTGAGGCCGATGTGACCGACGAGGCGCAGGTCGCCGCTCTGTTCGAAGCGCCCTATGACGTGGTCATCGCCAATGCAGGCGGTGGCAGCGCGGGCAAGCTGCGCACGGTGTCGCTGGCCGATTGGAACGCCACGCTGGCGGTGAATCTTACCGGCACCTTCCTGACCTTTCGCGAAGCGCTGCGTGGGATGGGCACAGGCGGGCGGCTGATTGCCCTTGCCTCGACCGCGAGCCTCAAGGGCGGGGCCACGATCCCGGCCTATGCGGCAGCGAAACACGGGGTGCTGGGACTGGTGCGCTCGGTCGCGCTGGAGGTGGCGAGCAAAGGCATCACCTGCAACGCGGTCTGCCCCGGTTTTGTCGATACGCCGCTGGCGGCGCAAGCCGTGGCTTCGGTGAAGGACCGGTACGGGCTGAGCGAGGCCGAGGCACTGGCCCAGGTTGTTGCAGGCAATCCGATGGGGCGGCTGGTCATGCCGGAGGAAGTGGTTGCCGCGGTGGTGTTCCTGGCGTCAAAGGAGGCGTCGATGGTCAACGGTCATGCGCTGAGTGTCTCGGGGGGCGAGATATGAGTGCGGCGCGGCAAAGCCCGGTTCCCGCGCCCCTGTCCAAGGCGCGGCTGCGGCTGTGGCTGCGGCTCTTGAAAGCCACTGGCGAGGTTGAGGCCGAGTTGCGCCGCCGCCTGCGGGCCGAGTTCGACACGACCCTGCCGCGCTTTGACGTGATGGCCGCGCTCGCCCGCGCGCCCGAGGGGCTGCGCATGTCCGAGATATCCGAGCGTCTGCGGGTCTCGAATGGCAATATCACCGGCATCGTGGACCGTCTGGTGCAGGAAGGGCTGGCGCTGCGCGTGGCAGTGCCGGGAGACCGGCGCGCAATGGTGGCGCGACTGACGCCGAAAGGGCAGGAGGTCTTTGCCGAACAAGCCACCGCCCATGAACAATGGGTGGATCACCTGCTCGCCGGGCTGGACGGAGATGACCTTGCCAGCATGGCCGCGCAACTTGACCGCCTGACCGGCCATATCAGAAAGGAGTGCGACTGATGCGCAGTGACGTGACCCATTTCCGCTGCGAAATCGACGGGCCGGTCGCGACCGTGGCGCTCGACCGGCCCGAGCGCAAGAACCCGCTGAGTTTCGAGAGTTACGCCGAGCTGCGCGATTGGTTTCGCGATCTGCATTATGATGACGAGGTGCGCGCCGTGATCTTCGCGCCCAATGGTGGCAATTTCTCATCGGGGGGCGATGTGCATGACATCATCGGCCCGCTGACGCGCATGAACATGAAGGAGCTTCTCGCCTTTACCCGAATGACCGGTGATCTGGTCAAGGCGATGGTCGGCTGCGGCAAGCCGGTAATCGCGGCGGTGGACGGGGTCTGTGCGGGGGCCGGGGCGATCATTGCCATGGCTTCGGACCTGCGGATCGCGACGCCCGAGGCAAAGACGGCGTTCCTGTTCAACCGCGTCGGGCTCGCGGGCTGCGACATGGGCGCCTGTGCGATCCTGCCGCGCATCATCGGGCAGGGGCGGGCAGCGGAACTGCTGTATCTGGGCCGGTCGATGAGCGCCGAGGAGGGGCATGCATGGGGGTTCTTCAACCGCGTGGTGGCGCGGGATGCGCTGATGGATGAAGCGTGCGCGATGGCGCAGCGGATCGCCGAGGGACCCGGCTTTGCCAATATGATGACCAAGACCATGCTGGCGCAGGAATGGTCGATGAGCCTTGATCAGGCGATCGAGGCCGAGGCTCAGGCGCAGGCGATCTGCATGCAGGGCAATGATTTCCGCCGTGCCTATGAGGCATTTGTGGCGCGCGAAAAGCCGGTGTTCGGCGGGGATTGAGGGGGGGGCGGCCTGCGGCCGGATTGGAGTATTTGGGGCAAGAAAATGAGTGATCGCAGCTATCTTGACTGGCCCTTTTTCGAGGACTGTCATCGCGCGCTGGCGGATGCGGTCGAGGTTTGGGCTGGCGCGCATCTGGGGGCGGTGGATCACGCGCAGGTTGATGATGCCTGTCGCGGGCTGGTGGCCGCGCTGGGCGAGGCCGGATTTCTGGACCTGACCGGCACTGAGGACGGGCGGCTTGATGTGCGCAGCCTGTGCCTTATGCGCGAGGGGCTGGCGCGCCATGACGGGCTCGCGGATTTCGCCTTTGCCATGCAGGGGCTGGGGACCGGGGCGATTTCGCTGTTCGGGAGCGACGAGCAGAAGGCGCGCTGGTTGCCCGAGACACGGGCAGGGCGCGCGATTGCGGCCTTCGCGCTGACCGAGCCGCAATCAGGCTCGGATGTGGCCAATTCCACCATGACGGCAGTGGAGGATGGCGACAGCTATGTTCTGAACGGCGAGAAGACATGGATCTCGAATGGCGGCATTGCCGATCTCTACACGGTCTATGCGCGCACCGGCGAGGGGCCGGGGGCCAAGGGGCTGTCGTGCTTTTTGGTGACGCCCGATATGGACGGGTTCGAGGTCGTCGAGCGGCTGGAGGTGATGGCCCCGCATCCGTTGGCGCGACTGCGTTTCTCGGATCTGCGCGTGCCGAAATCGGCGCTGGTGGGCGCACCGGGCGCGGGGTTCCGCATCGCCATGTCGGTGCTCGACGTGTTCCGCTCGACCGTCGCGGCCGCCGCTCTGGGCTTTGCGCGGCGCGCGTTGGATGAGGCGCTGGCACGGGTGACCATTCGCCAGATCGGGGGCGCGCCGCTTTTCGATTTGCAGATGGTGCAGGGGCATATTGCCGATATGGCGCTCGATGTGGATGCAGCCGCACTTCTGGTCTATCGCGCAGCATGGACGAAAGACGCGGGTGCTGCGCGCGTCACGCGCGAGGCGGCGATGGCGAAGCTCTTTGCCACCGATCAGGCGCAGGCGGTGATCGACCGTGCCGTGCAACTCCATGGTGGCGACGGGGTGCGCTCTGGCGCGGTGGTCGAGCGGCTCTACCGCGATATCCGGGCGCTGCGCATCTACGAGGGCGCGTCCGATGTGCAGCGCGTCGTCATCGCGCGCCAGACTATGTCCGCGCATATGGAAGGATAAGAGATGTTTGCATCAAGCCACACGGATACCTTCACCCGCGACAACCTGCCCGACCGTGCGCTCTGGCCCGATCTGCTGCTTGACGGGTTCGACTATCCCGAGCGGCTGAATGCGGGGGTGGAACTGACCGACAAGATGGTCGCGCGCGGTTTTGGCGATCATACCGCGCTGATCGGCAACGGGCGGCGGCGGACCTACAAGGAGCTTGCGGACTGGACCAACCGGCTGGCGCATGTGCTGGTCGAGGACCTGGGCGTGAAGCCCGGCAACCGGGTGCTGATCCGCTCGGCCAACAATCCGGCGATGGTGGCCTGCTGGCTGGCGGCGACCAAGGCGGGTGCCGTGGTGGTCAACACCATGCCGATGCTGCGCGCGGGTGAGTTGACGAAATATGTCGATGCCGCGGAAATCACCCATGCGCTCTGTGATACACGGCTGATGGACGAGATGGCGCTCTGTGCCAAGGGCAGCGCGTTTCTCAAGACCGTCGTGGGGTTTGATGGCACGGCCAATCACGATGCCGAACTGGACCGGCTGGCTTTGCAGAAACCTGTCCGGTTTCAGGCGGTGGAGACCGCGCAGGACGATGTCGCGCTGATCGGCTTCACCTCTGGCTCGACCGGCGTTCCCAAGGGGACGATGCATTTCCACCGTGACTTGCTTGTCATCGCCGATGGCTATGCGCGCGAGGTACTTGGCGTCACGCCCGAGGATGTGTTCGTGGGCTCGCCGCCTTTGGCCTTTACCTTCGGGCTTGGCGGGCTGGCAATCTTCCCGCTGCGGTTTGGCGCGGCGGCGACGCTGCTGGAACAGGCCACGCCCCCCAACATGATCGAGATCATCGAGACCTATCGCGCGACGGTCTGTTTCACGGCACCGACGGCCTACCGTGCGATGTTGGCGGCGATGGAGGAAGGCGCGGATCTCTCCTCGCTGCGCGCCGCTGTGTCCGCAGGCGAAACCTTGCCCGCGCCGGTCTATGAACAGTGGATCGCCAAGACCGGCAAGCCGATGCTCGACGGGATCGGGGCGACGGAACTCTTGCATATCTTCATCACCAACCGGTTCGATGACCACCGCCCCGCCTGTACCGGAAAACCCGTGACGGGTTATGAGGCCAGGGTGATCGGCGAGGACGGGCAGGAGGTGCCGCGTGGCGAGGTCGGGCGACTGGCCGTGCGCGGTCCCACCGGCTGCCGTTATCTGCGTGGCGATCGGCAGGCGGAATATGTGCAGGATGGCTGGAATATCACCGGGGATGCCTTCATGCATGATGCGGAGGGGTATTTCCATTTCGCAGCACGCAATGACGACATGATCCTGTCGTCGGGCTATAATATCGCCGGGCCCGAGGTCGAGGCGGCGCTCTTGGCGCATGAGGCCGTGGCCGAATGCGCCGTGATCGGGGTGCCGGATGAAGCGCGCGGTGCCATCGTGCAGGCCCATATCGTGCTGACAGCCGATTTCACGCCTTCCGACGAGGTGTCGAAGCGCCTGCAGGATCACGTCAAGGCCAGCATCGCACCCTACAAATACCCCCGCTCGATAGTCTTTGCCGAGAGCCTGCCCAAAACGGCGACCGGCAAGATCCAGCGTTTCCGGCTGCGCGCGTCATGAGCGGGGCCTATGATCCGCGCGAGGATGGCGCGAAGACCGATTTCCGCGATGCCATGTCCTATGGCGATTATCTGCGCCTCGATGCGGTGCTGGACCAGCAGCACCCTCTCTCGGATGCGCATGACGAGATGCTGTTCATCATCCAGCACCAGACTTCGGAACTCTGGATGAAGCTGGCGTTGCACGAATTGCAGGCGGCGCGGGGGGCGTTGATCGCGGGGCAGATGCCGCAGATGTTCAAGATGCTGGCGCGGGTGGCGCGCATCTTCGAGCAACTCAATTCCGCCTGGGATGTGCTGCGCACCATGACGCCCGCCGATTACACGCGCTTCCGCGCGGCGCTGGGGCCGTCCTCGGGGTTTCAGTCCTGGCAATACCGGATGATCGAGTACGTGCTGGGCAACCGCAATCCGCACCTGCTGCGCCCGCATGCGCATGTGCCCGAGGCCCGCGCGGCGCTGGAGGCCGAGCTTGCCCGACCGAGTTTCTATGACGAGGTGATCACCCTTCTGCATGCCCGGCTTGGCGCAGGCCCGGCCCCCGCGCCGCAGCTGGACCGCCCGCACGCACCGGCGCCGGAGGTTCAGGCGCTCTGGAAGCGGGTCTATGCGGACACCGCCGCGCATTGGGAACTCTATGAACTGGCCGAAAAGCTGGTCGATCTGGAAGATTACTTCCGCCGCTGGCGTTTTAACCACGCGACTACGGTCGAACGCGTGATCGGTTTCAAGCGTGGCACCGGCGGCACTTCGGGCGTGGCCTATCTCAAGCGGATGCTGTCGGTGGAACTCTTCCCCGAACTTTGGCATTTGCGCAGTGAATTGTGAGGGGCTATGGTCTTCGAGCAGGAAATCAAGGTGCTGTTTCGCCACTGCGACCCGGCGGGGATCATTTTCTACCCGCGCTATTTCGAGATGGTGAACGATCTGGTCGAGGCGTTTTTCGATCAATCACTGGGCTGGCCCTTCGAGACCCTGCTCAGGGATGCGGGCGTGCCGACCGCCGAGATCCGGCTGCGCTTTGCCGCCCCCTCGCGCCACGGCGACAGGCTTCGGCTGGCGCTGCGTGTCACGCGGGTCGGGCGCGCGAGCATGGCGCTTTCGCTGAGCGCGCATTCCGGCACGGAACCGCGCTTCGAGGGCGAATCCACGCTTGTCCATGTGGATAGCACAGGCCGTCCCGCGCCTTGGCCCAAGCATATTCGCGACAAGATCATGACAGAACTGGACCCCAGACAATGACACTGAAAACCATTCACCCCGACGGCTGGGCACCCGCGCTGGGCTATGCGAATGGCATGCTGGCCGAGGATGGCACGCTGCATGTCGGCGGGCAGATCGGCTGGACCGCAGAAAAGCGTTTCGAAGCCCGTGATTTCATCGGCCAGATGGAGCAGGCACTGCGCAATGTTGTCGCCGTGGTCGAGGCAGCAGGCGGGCAGGCAAGTGATATTGCCCGCATGACATGGTTCGTGACCGACAAGGCCGAATATCTTGCGCATCAGCGCGAGGTCGGGCAGGCGTATCGGCGTGTCATGGGCAGGCATTTCCCGGCCATGTCGATGATCGTGGTGGCCGGGCTGGTTGAGGACGAGGCCCGGATCGAGATTGAGGCCACGGCCCATATCCGTCCTTAAGGCGTGCTTGCGATAGGCGCCTCAAGCTGGCAGTGTCGCGCCAGACAGGCCGGGGGCAGAGATGAAGATCGCGAGCTTCAATATCAACGGTATCAAGGCGCGCGGGCCGGCGCTGGCGCGTTGGCTGGATGAGGCTCAGCCCGACCTTGCCGTGCTGCAGGAAATCAAGTCCACGGACGAGGCCTTCCCGCGCGACCTGATCGAAGAGCGCGGCTATAATCTGGAAACCCACGGGCAGAAGGGTTTCAACGGGGTCGCGATCTTGTCGAAGCTGCCGCTCGAGGATGTCACGCGCGGCCTGCCCGGGGACGAAGACGACACCCAGGCCCGCTGGATCGAGGCGACGGTCAGCGGGCCGAGCCATGCGCTACGCGTCTGCGGGCTCTATCTGCCCAATGGCAACCCGGTGGAACTCGACACTGCGGGGCAGCCGGTGTCCGGTGGAAAATACGCCTACAAGCTGGGCTGGATGGCGCGGATGGAGGCGCGTCTGCGCGAGTTGATGGCGCTCGAGATGCCGCTGGTGCTGATGGGTGATTACAACATCATCCCGCAGCCAGAAGACGCCGCCCGCCCCGAGGCATGGCGCGAGGATGCGCTGTTCCGCCTGCAATCGCGCGATGCGTTCCGTCGCCTGCTCAATCTTGGCCTGACCGATGCGTTTCGTGCTCGCACCCCCGGCCCCGGCCACTACACCTTTTGGGACTATCAGGCCCGCGCGTTCGAGCGCAATGACGGGATTCGTATCGATCATATCCTGCTGAACGCCTATGCCGCCGACCTCTTGCAGGACTGCCGGATCGATACGGATGTGCGCGCGGGCGAAAAACCCTCGGACCATGTGCCGATCTGGGCGGAACTCGCGCTCTGAGCAGGGGTCAGAAACCGCGTGTCGCGCCAAGTGAGACCGGCACATTGCTATGCTGTTAGGCATAGCCCATCACCAGGACCCGCGCGAAACCCCGGAAACTGACTTCGCGATGCATCCTCCGCGCGGTCAGCTTGGCCCGGCAACATGCGACTGCACTCGGAAAAAAGGAAAGATGAAGGCCGTAATCCCGGCAGAATTAGGCACTTGGCAACCTTCCGGCTGCAAAATGAGCGCTGCATGTTCCGCAACAGGAGGGGGGCGCTTGAAACCTCGCAGCCGACGTACGCGCCGTTCGCTGACCGTGGGGGTCATGCGCGGTAGCCAGCGCGACCTTGCCTATGTAGAGGATATCTCACAAGGCGGGATGCGGCTACGCGGTGTAAGAGAGGTGCAGGTCGGTGACGCATTGCGCCTGCATGCCAAGGGCTGCGTCTTCTCGGTCGAGGTGCGCTGGGTCAGCGGGCCGGTCTGCGGCGCGCGTTTCCTGCACGACAGTGACCCGGGTGAAATCCGCCGCTTTCTGGCCACAAGCCTTGGCGTGCGTCAGGCACTGCATGGTGTGGTTCCGCTGCGTGAAATCTCTGCGCAGGGCTGTCAGCCGCGCCCCGACAGGTGGCCCTGAGGCGCAGAAACGCTGCCTTCGGCAACCAGTGCTTCCAGCCGCTGCACCTCACGTCGCAACCCGCGGCACAGCATGTCGGCAAAGCGGTTGAGCCGGGCCACGCGCCGGTCATCCTGATGGCGGATCAGGTAGAAACTCCGGGTCAGGCCGAATGACTGCGGTAGCACCCGCTCGACACCGCTGGCCGAGGGCAGGGCGAAATCATGCACCACGCCGACCCCTGCGCCCAGCCGGATCGCGTTGAACTGCACTGCAACCGAGTTCGAGGCCAGCGCCACCCGTTCCAAGCCCAGCGCGGCCAGATAGTCCAACTCGCTGTCAAATATCATGTCGGGAATGTAGCCGATGATCCGATGCGCCTGCAGGTCAGCCAGATCCGTGATCGGGTCATACTGGCCCAGATAGCTGTGCGCGGCGGCCAGATGCAGCCGGTAATCTGTGATCTTCTGCACGCTCAGCCGCCCTGCCTGTGGTGCCGAGACTCCGATGGCCATATCCGCCTCGCGCCGCGACAGGTTGAAGACGCGCGGCAGGGCGATGATCTGGACATCGAGCGCCGGGTTTTCAGCGCAGATGGTGGCCACGACCTGCGGCAACAGGTAATTCGCGCAGCCATCGGGGGCTCCGATCCGGATTTGCCCCGCCAAGCCGGTCTGTGCCGTGGCGGACTGCCCGGCTTCGCTCAGCGCGCTTTCGGCCGCGATCGCATGGGGCAAGAGCCGCGCGCCCTCCTCGGTCAGCGCGTAGCCTTGATGCGAGCGTGTGAACAGACGTTGCCCGAGTGCGTGTTCCAGCCGCGCGATGCGCCGCCCGACCGTGGCGGGGTCCAGCCGCAGGGACTGCCCCGCCCGGCCCAGGCTTTCGGTCCGTGCCAGAGCCAGAAAGATCCGGATGTCATCCCAGTCCCGCATCAGTTCACTCTGCTCATGCCTTGCAATATTGCAAGGCTTGTTTGAAATATTCCCGCTTCTCAAGGCGAATTCGCAAGCCTATCGTAGCGGTTGAGTCGTGAGAGGAGGATGCGATGGAAGAGCTTTCCCACTGGATTGACGGTGCGCGCGTGGCGGGCAAGTCAGGCCGTTTCGCCGATGTCTTCAACCCCGCAACGGGCGAGGTGCAGGCCCGGGTTCCTCTGGCCTCGAAGGACGAACTCGACGCCGCTGTGGCCCGCGCCGCCGAGGCGCAGCGCGCCTGGGGTGCCACCAACCCGCAGAAACGCGCGCGTGTGATGATGGCCGCCGTGGCGCTGATCAACCGCGACATGGACAAGCTTGCGGAAAAACTCTCCTCCGAGCATGGCAAGACCTTTGTCGATGCCAAGGGCGATGTGCAGCGCGGGCTCGAGGTGATCGAATACTGCATCGGTGCGCCGCAACTGCTGAAGGGCGAGTTTACTGACAGCGCCGGTCCGGGAATCGACATGTATTCCATGCGCCAGCCGCTGGGCGTGGTCGCGGGCATCACGCCGTTCAACTTCCCCGCCATGATTCCACTGTGGAAGATGGGCCCGGCGCTGGCCTGCGGCAATGCGATGATCCTCAAGCCCTCGGAGCGCGACCCCTCGGTGCCGCTGATGCTGGCCGAGATCTTCAAGGAAGCCGGTCTGCCCGATGGCGTTCTGCAGGTCATCAATGGCGACAAGGAATCGGTCGATGCGATTCTTGACAACGAGACCATTCAGGCGGTGGGTTTTGTCGGCTCGACCCCGATCGCGCATTACATTTATTCGCGCGGCTGCGCCGCCGGAAAGCGCGTGCAATGCTTTGGCGGGGCCAAGAACCACATGATCATCATGCCCGATGCCGATATGGATCAGGCCGCCGACGCGCTTGTGGGGGCAGGTTATGGCGCGGCGGGAGAGCGCTGCATGGCGATCTCGGTGGCCGTGCCCGTGGGTGACGGCACCGCCGAGGCGTTGCGCGAGCGACTGGTCCCGAAGATCGAGGCGCTCAAGGTCGGCCCCTGGACGGCGGGCGATGACGTGGATTATGGCCCGGTCGTGACCGCGGCGGCCAAGGAGAACATCCTGCGACTGGTCGAATCCGGTGTCGAGCAGGGGGCCGAACTGGTGGTCGACGGGCGCGGCTTCACGTTGCAGGGTTACGAGAACGGCTTTTTCGTGGGCCCGCACCTCTTCGACCACGTCAAGCCCGAGATGGATATCTACCGCAAGGAAATCTTCGGCCCGGTGCTGTCGATGGTCCGCGCGGCCAGCTATGAAGAGGCCATCGGACTGGCCATGGACCATGAATACGGCAATGGCACCGCGATCTTCACCCGCGATGGCGACGCGGCGCGCGATTTCGCGCATCGGATCAATATCGGCATGGTGGGGATCAATGTGCCGATCCCGGTGCCGCTGGCCTATCACACTTTCGGGGGCTGGAAGAAATCGGGCTTCGGCGATCTCAACCAGCACGGGCCGGATGCGTTCAAATTCTACACGCGCACCAAGACCGTGACCTCGCGCTGGCCCTCGGGGATCAAGGAAGGCGCGGCCTTCAACTTCAAGGCGATGGACTGAGCCGCGAGGGCGCAAGGGGGCCTGTGCGGCCCCCTCTTGTCGCTTCGCGCCAATTCACCCCGCAGGATATTTGGGCAAGGATGAAATAATCCTGCAAGGTTTCCGGGGTTCATGTGACCCGCAGCACCGGGGAGGGAAAGCATGGATTTTACTCTGAGCGAAGAAGCGCAGGCCATTTTCGAGATGGCGCGCGATTTCGGGGCCCAAGAGATCGCGCCCCATGCCCGCGCCTGGGAGGCCGAGGGCACGATCCCGAAAGAGCTTTGGGGCAAGTTTGCCGAACTGGGCTTTGGCGGGCTCTATGTGCGCGAGGACTCCGGCGGGGCAGGGCTGTCGCGGCTGGAGGCCACGCTGATCTTTGAGGCGCTGTCGATGGCCTGCCCCTCGGTCGCGGCCTTTCTGTCGATCCACAACATGTGCGCGGCGATGATCGACAAGTTCGGCTCGGACGCGATGCGGGCCGAGTTGTTGCCGAAGGTTGTGTCGCTGGAATGCTTCATGTCCTATTGCCTGACCGAACCGGGCTCGGGGTCGGACGCGGCCGCGCTCAAGACGCGGGCCGCGCGCGACAATGCGGGCTATGTGTTGAACGGTACCAAGGCCTTCATCTCGGGCGGTGGCTACTCGGATGGCTATGTCGTCATGGCGCGGACAGGCGAGGACGGCCCGCGCGGCATTTCTGCGCTGGTG
>SKIF01000039.1 GCA_007116575.1 Paracoccaceae bacterium | reverse complement strand
TGAAAATCACGTCATGAATAAACAGCCTCGCAGATCACCTCACGGGGGTGGCCACATGTCATGGAATGACTGGCCACATGTTCGTGGAACAGGTGGCCAAGTGCCGTGGAATACGCAGCCCTGAAGGGCAGATGTCCCTCGCCCAACCGTATGCGCCGCAAAGCAATGCGTCCATGAATGGCTCATAAACAATCCGAAAGCAGCATGATGCAGCGTAGCGCCTACCCTACCATTTCCGAAGCCACCCGCATCTGGGCACGCATCGGGCTCTTGAGCTTCGGTGGCCCGGCCGGGCAGATCGCGCTGATGCACCGCATCCTGGTCGAGGAACAGCGCTGGCTGGGCGAGAGGCGATTCCTCCATGCGCTCAACTACTGCATGCTGCTGCCCGGCCCCGAAGCGATGCAGCTGGCGGTCTATATTGGCTGGCTGATGCATCGCACCCTCGGCGGCATCATCGCGGGCGTCCTGTTCGTGCTGCCCGGCGTCGTGGCGATCATGGCGCTTAGCTGGATCTATGCGCTTTATGGCAATGTCGGTGCGGTCGAGGCGCTGTTCTTCGGGCTCAAGGCCGCAGTGCTGGCCATTGTGGCACAGGCGGTCATCCGTATCGGCGCGCGCGCGCTGAAAAACGGGGCCATGATTGCCATTGCTGCCGCCTCGTTCGTGGCCATCTTCGGCTTTGGGGTGCCGTTTCCGCTGATCATCCTCGCGGCTGGCCTGATCGGATTCCTTGGCGCGCGCGGCGGCCTGTCCGCGTTCCATGGGGGCGAAGGACACGGCAAGCTGGGCAAGGTTCGGGTCGATGACGCCGATACGCTGCTGGGCGAGGAGACCCCGGGCCATGCCGAGGTGAGCCGCGCCTACGCCTTCCGCGTTTCGGCCATCTTCCTCGTGCTCTGGCTGGCACCGGTCGCCCTGCTGTTCATCGCGCTCGGCCCGGCCAATGTCTTTGCCCAGATCGCCGGGTTCTTCAGCATCATGGCGGTCGTCACCTTCGGCGGCGCCTATGCTGTGCTGGCCTATGTCGCGCAGGAGGCAGTGCAGAATTTCGGCTGGCTGGCACCGGGCGAGATGCTTGACGGGCTGGGCATGGCGGAAACCACGCCGGGGCCGCTGATCATGGTGACGCAGTTTGTGGGCTTCATGGGTGCATTCCGCGAGGCGAGCGGTCTTTCGCCGCTCTGGGCAGCAACGCTGGGCGGGCTGTTGACGACCTGGGTGACCTTTACACCCTGCTTTCTGTGGATCTTTCTTGGCGCTCCGTTCATCGAACGCTTGCGCGACAACAAGGTCTTGACAGCAGTGCTGACTGCCATCACCGCCGCGGTTGTGGGCGTGATCCTGAACCTCGCTGTCTGGTTTGGGATGCATGTGGTGTTTGACGATGTCCGCATCATCACATCTCTCGGTCTGAACCTTGATGTCCCTGTCTGGTCTACAATCAATCTTGCGGCTGCGGCACTGGTGCTGGCAGCGCTTGTTGCCGTGTTTCGCTTCAAGCTTGGCCCAGTGACGGTCCTGACTGGCTGTTCGCTTGCCGGCATCTTGCTTGCCGCGTCCGGCTGGACCTGATGCAGGCGGATATTCGGCAGAAAAGCAATCGCCTCACGGGCCATCATCAGTCGTTCGAAACTCTGCCCTGTGCCATCTACGATGCGGCGCCTGCAACATGGTCTTCCTTGCTGCGGGGCGCCTGAATGCCGTTGTTGCGCTCTTGTGTCGCCTACCGCAGGCAGCGCCCCCTCACCCTTCGAACAACCGTCCCTGCGTGTCGGCGGTGGGCGCAGGCAGGCCTAGATGAGCCCAGGCGCGGCTGGCGAGCATCCGGCCGCGCGGAGTGCGCGCGATCAGACCCTGTTGCAGCAGGAAGGGCTCGATCACCTCTTCGATGGCATCGCGCGATTCCGACAGCGCCGCCGCAATCGTCTCCACCCCCACAGGCCCGCCGCCATAATTCTCGGCCAGGAGCCGCAGATAGCGCCGGTCGGCTCCGTCGAGCCCCAGATGATCCACCCCCAGCCGGGTCAGCGCATTATCTGCAAGACCCTGCGTCAGCCGCCCATCCCCCTCGACCAGGGCGAAATCGACCACCCGGCGCAACAACCGCCCGGCTATCCTTGGCGTGCCACGCGCGCGTCGGGCAATCTCGCGCACGCCATCCTCCTCGGTCTTCACCCCCAACAACCGCGCACCGCGTGAGACAATCAGGCACAGCTCGTCCTCGGTGTAGAATTGCAGCCGTGTGGGAATGCCGAAACGGTCACGCAGCGGAGTCGTCAAGAGCCCCAACCGCGTGGTCGCGCCGACCAGCGTGAAGGGCTGCAACTCGATGCGCACCGTGCGCGCAGCTGGCCCCTCGCCGATCACGAGATCGAGCTGGAAATCCTCCATCGCCGGGTAGAGCACCTCCTCGACCGCCGGGTTCAGCCGGTGAATCTCATCGATGAACAGCACATCGCGCGCCTCCAGATTGGTCAGGATCGCCGCCAGATCGCCTGCCTTGGCCAGCACCGGCCCCGAGGTCATGCGGAACCCCACGCCCAGTTCGCGCGCCATGATCTGCGCCAGCGTGGTCTTGCCAAGACCGGGGGGGCCATAAAACAGCGTGTGGTCCATCGCCTCGCCCCGCATCCGGGCAGACTGGATGAAAACGCGCAGATTGGCCCGCGCCTCCTGCTGGCCGATGAACTCCTCCAGCGCCTGTGGACGCAGTGCGCGGTCCAGATCGGGACTGTCTTCGGGCAGGTCGGCGCCGCGAAGAGTGGGGTCAGGCGTGCTCATGTATCACCCTTTCGGTGCCAAAAGCCGAAGCGCCGCGCGGATCAGGGCAGGCGCATCGGCCTCGGGAGTATCGGCCTGCGCTTCGGCCACAGCGCGGGCGGCATCCGAAGGGGAATAACCGAGATTGGCCAGTGCCGACATGGCGTCGGGTACCGCCTGCTGTGCGGGCAGTGCCTTGGCCGAGGCAGGTTGCGCGGGCACTGCAACGGCTGCCGCATCGGACACTGCGCCCATCTCAGCCACCACTGCAGGGCCAGCATCCACTGTCATCAGCGCAGGGGCCTTTTCCTTGAGTTCATTGGCGATGCGCTGCGCCAGTTTCGGGCCGACACCGGGGGCCTTGCGCAGCGCGCCACTGTCGCCCAGCGCGATCGCGCGCGACACGCCCTCTGGCCCCAGCGCGCCCAGTATCGCCAGCGAGGCCTTTGCCCCCACCCCCTGCACCGAAGTCAGCACCCGGTGCCATTCCTTCTCCAGTAGTGTCGGGAAGCCGTAAAGCTGCATCAGATCCTCGCGCACAACGAGATCGGTATAAAGCGCCGCCACTTCACCGCGCCCCGGAAGCGCCATCAGCGTGCGTTCCGAGACATGGACGATATAGCCTACACCGCGCACATCGAGCAGCACATGGTCCGGCCCGCGCATGTCCACTACACCCGTCAGTTTGCCGATCATCGCGCGCCCCCGGCCAGCACCATCGAGCGTGCCGTCTGGCAGTGAAACGCGTGGCAAATGGCGATGGCCAGCGCATCGGCGGCATCCGGCCCCGCAATCACCACGCCCGGAAGCTGCATCCGCACCATATGGTCCACCTGTTCCTTGGCCGCCTTGCCCACACCGACCACGGCTTTCTTGACCGCATTGGGAGCATACTCGCCCACCTCCAGCCCCGCCTGCGCGGGCACCAGCAACGCAATCCCGCGTGCTGAGCCGAGCTTCAGTGTGGCGACCGCGTCCTTGTTCACAAAAGTCTGCTCGACCGCTGATGTCTGGGGCGCATATTGCGTGATGACGCGACTGAGTTGCGCATGCAGATCCAGAAGCCGTGCCGCCAGCGAGGCCGAAGGATCGGATCGGCACACACCATTGGCAACGTGGCACAGGCGCACCCCGTCGGCCTCGATCACACCCCAGCCCAGATTGCGCAGACCTGGGTCGATGCCGATGACGCGCATAGTATGCCCTGTTTTTTGCTGCCCGACATCAGGCATAGCACGAAAAGAGAACATCTGCCAAGAGCGGAGTAGCCCATGCGCCTTGAGCCCTCGCCATTGCAATGGCAAGGCGCAGGTCCCGCACCGATAACACTCGCCGCTTGACGACAGGGCGCGGGGAACAGCGGAAGAGACATCTCCGAGCCATGCCGCGCCTGCATAGTGGCTTTGCGTTTTTTCATTCTACTCCTGCATGAAGATTGAGCATATTTTCGTCTGGTCCGCACAGAATCGCAGCGGTACAGAAATCTCAACCCTATGGAGACCACCCATGACCTTCTATGCACAAAGCCGTATTCATACGGAGCAGGTGCTTGCCGGTTTCCAGGGCCTGTCGCTTGGCGCATTGATCGCCACCCTCAAGACCTGGAATGACGAACGCATCACCCGCAATCAGCTCCATGCGCTGACCGACCGCGAACTGGCCGATGTTGGCCTGACCCGCGCTGATATCGACCACGTCGTGAAAGGCCGGTTCTGAACCGGCCCTTTGCCGGGTCCGGGCCTGGCATGTTCATCAGCAAAAGCCGCCCCTTCACGGGGCGGCTTTCTGCGTTTTCGAAAAAGGGTCAGGCGTCGGGCGCTATGCCGACGCGCAGGTCGCGCGCACCATCTTCCGCGACGGATGGCGCAGTCTCGGCCACTGGGCCGGATTGCTGCAAGAAGGGGCTTAGCATTTCGGCAATCTCGGAAGAAACCGGATCAGGCATCAGCGCCTGACGCAGCAGTGCGCCTTCGTCCTGCGTCTGCACCGAGGGAGCGATAATGCGTGCATATGCGTCAGGCCCATGCAGGGCCATCATGAAGCTCTTGGTCAGCATCAGCATGACCGCAATCGTGACGCATGCCCCGATCACCGCACTCACAATGCTCAGCCTGAACTTGCGCCGTGCCTGGCGCAGCTTGGGGTCATTCTTCAGATGCTTGTACTTTACAAGATCAGCGCGGATGGCGAATTCTTCTCTCTGCTCTGGGGTCATGGGTTTGCCTCGACTGCACCATTCCGGGTCCGCATGCAGTGCGAAACCCTTACCTGGCAAGGACGTTACCCCGGAAACTTGGCAAAACTTTGACCCTTACCCGCCCGCGCCGCGCATCAGCGTCAGCGTGGTCCATTCGCCGATATCCTCGCGATGGTGCAGCGCAAAGCCCTCGGCCACATAGGCCGCCTGCACCGTCTCGGCCTGTTCCACCAGCAAGCCCGAGAGGATGGCATAGCCACCCGGTTCCGTGACCCGCGCCATGTCGGGTGCCAGTGCGATCAGGGGGCCCATCAGGATATTGGCAAAGACCAGATCGAATGGCGCGGCGTCCTGCAACTCGGGATGATCGAAGCCCGTCGCCTCCAGACAGCGTATCCGACCGTCCAGACCGTTCGCCGCGACATTGGCCTCGGCCACCTCGACCGCGACCGCGTCGATATCCGAGGCCCGCACCAAGCCAGGCCAGATTTGCGCGGCAGCCATGGCCAGCACGGCGGTTCCACAGCCGATATCGACCACATTGCGCCCCCGAAACCCGGCACTGTCCAGCCGGTCCAGCGCACGCAGACAGCCCAGTGTGGTGCCGTGATGGCCGGTGCCAAAGGCCATCGCTGCGTCGATCAGCAGCCCCACGCGCCCTTCGGGCAGCTTGTCGGCATCATGACTGCCATAGACAAAGAACCGCGCCGCCTCGACCGGGGCCAGATCGCGGCGCACCTTGGCGACCCAGTCGATCTCTGGCAGTTCCGAAACAAGGAAGGGCTGCGCGTTAAAGGCCGCGGCCAGCAGATCAAGCGCGATGGCGTCGGGCGTTTCGGTGAAATAGCCGCCCACCTCCCACAGCCCCGAGCCATCTTCCAACTCGAACACCCCCACGCCCATCGGCTCGGGTTCCATGTTCTCCATCGCTTCCGAAAGCGCAAAGGCTGCGTCTTCCGAGGACAGCTTGGTCAGTGCCGTGAAGGTGGTCATGCGCGCGCCTTTGAGAGAACGGGTTTCCGCCCCGTTAGCCGCCCTTCCTTGCCGGGTCAAGGAGAGCCGCGGCGGCCCGTCCTGCTCTGACCTGTTGTCAGGTCTTCAGTCCGACAGGGCAGGCCACGCCGGTTCCGCCAATCCCGCAATAGCCGCCCGGATTCTTGTGCAGGTATTGTTGATGATAGTCTTCGGCGAAATAGAATTCCGGCGCCGCCACGATCTCGGTCGTGATCGCCCCATAGCCTGCCTCTGCCAGCTGCGCGGCATAAGCCGCGCGGCCCGCCTCCGCTGCCGCCTGTTGCGCATCGGAATAACAATAGATGCCCGAACGATACTGCGTGCCCCGATCATTGCCCTGCCGCATGCCCTGCGTCGGGTCATGCCCTTCCCAGAACACGCGCAGCAACTCCTCATAGCTCACCTGCGTCGGGTCAAAGACCACGCGCACCACCTCGTTATGCCCCGTCTTGCCCGTGCAGACCTCCTCATAACTCGGGTTCGGCGTGTAGCCTCCGGCATAACCCACCATGGTCAGCCACACCCCCGGCACCTGCCAGAACTTGCGCTCCACGCCCCAGAAACATCCCATGCCGAACATGGCCGCTTCCATTCCCTCGGGGACAGCGGCCTTCAACGGTCGGCCCGAAATCGCATGTGTCTCGGCAGTCGGGATCGGATCGGCCCGCCCCGGCAGCGCCTCCGAGGGCGAGACCATGCGCATCTTCTCCGCACCAAAGCTCAAGCCGAACATCGCAAACCCTCCTGTTGCCTTTCGGCATAGATAACCCGCAATGCGCGCGCTGCAACGGCTCAGTAGAAACTCTGCGGGTCGATATCGACGCTCAGCCGCAGGTCTCGGCTCAGTTTATGCGGGGCCAGCCAGATACCGAGCGCGCCCTGCAAGGGCGCGCCCTTGGGCGCCTTGACCAGAAGCCGGACCCGGTGACGCCCCCTGATACGCGCAATCGGTGCAGGCGCTGGCCCGAAGACCTGCGCCCCGATGCGCCGCAAGGGCATGTCGGCCTGCGCCAGCGCCTGACCCAGCGCAAAGGCGGCCTCCAGATCGCCCGAGGAGATCACGATCCCCGCCAGCCGCCCATAAGGTGGCATGGCAAGCGCGCTGCGCTGCGCGGATTCGCTGCGCCAGAATTCCTCCTCCGCCCCCGACAGGATCGCGCGGATCACCGGATGCTCGGGCTGGCTGGTCTGGATCAGCGCCAGCCCCGGCTTCTTGACCCGCCCCGCGCGCCCCGAGACCTGCCGCACAAGCTGGAACACCCGCTCTGCCGCGCGCAGGTCTGACCCGGAGAGCCCCAGATCCGCGTCGATCACCCCCACCAGTGTCAGGTGCGGGAAATTATGCCCCTTGGCCACAATCTGCGTACCGATGATGATATCCGCCTCGCCCGCCGCAATCGCGCCGATCTGTTCTTTAAGCGCGCGGGCAGAGGCGAAGAGGTCTGACGAGAGCACCGCCACCCGCGCGTCGGGCCAGAGCGCGCGGGCTTCCTCCTCCAGCCGTTCGACGCCGGGGCCAACCGGGGCCAGCCGGTCCTCGGCTCCGCATTTGGGGCAGGCCGTGGGTATAGGTGCCGTGGCCCCACACTGGTGGCAAACCAGTCGCTTGAGAAACCGGTGCTCCACCATCCGCGCATCGCAATCGCTGCACTCGACCTGATGCCCGCAGGCCCGGCACACTGTCAGCGGCGCATAGCCCCGACGGTTGAGGAACAAGAGCGCCTGTTCCCCGCGCGCGACGCGCCTGCTCACCGCGCCCTGCAATGTGGGCGAAATCCAGCGGCTCGCGGGCAGATCCTCGGCGCGCAGATCAATCGCGCGCATCTCGGGCAGAACGCTCTCGCCATAGCGCGCGGGCAGGTCGAGGCGGGCATATTTCCCCGCCTCGGCATTGGCCCAGGTCTCGAGCGAGGGCGTGGCCGAGGCCAGCACCACCTGCGCTCCCGCAATCGCGGCCCGCAGCACCGCCATGTCGCGGGCATGATAGAGCGCGCCCTCCTCCTGCTTGTAGGAGCTGTCATGCTCCTCGTCGACGACGATCAGCCCGAGGTCTCGAAACGGCAGGAACAGCGCCGAGCGCGCGCCGACGACAAGCTGAGCCTCACCCTGCCCCAGCATCCGCCAGCAGCGCCGCCGTTCGGTCTGGGTGACGCCTGAATGCCATTCCGCAGGTCGCGCGCCGAAGCGCGCCTCGACGCGGGTCAGAAACTCCGAGGTCAGCGCAATCTCGGGCAGCAGGACCAGCGCCTGACGGCCTGCTGCAAGACAGCTCGCCACTGCTTCCAGGTAAACCTCGGTCTTGCCCGACCCCGTGACCCCCTTCAGAAGCGTCGTGCCATAGCCACCTGCGGCCAGCCCCGCGCGCAGCGCCTGAGCCGCGCGCGCCTGATCCTCGGTCAAATCCGGGCCCGGTCGCGCTGAATCCAGCCGTGGATAGGGTTGATCCCGCGGCGCCTCGCGCGCGATCAGTGCGCCTGTCTTTTCAAGCCCCGCCACAACCGACAGGCTCACGCCTGCTGCCTGCGCCAATTCGCCGGGCGTCAGCCCGGCGCCCCCGAAGGTGTCAAAAGCGGCCAGCACCCGTGCCCGCGCGTCGGTCATGCGCGCGGGCTCTGCCTCGCCCCGGAACAGCAGTTTGCGCATCGCCATCCCCTGCCCGAGCCCCGGCACACGAGTCGCAAGCCGCAGCATCGCGGGCATTGGCGTCATGGTGTATTCTGCCGCCCGCGACAGAAAGTCTCGCAGTTCCGCGCGCATCGGCGCGGCATCGAGCACGCGGTGGACCGCGCGCAGTTTCGCGCGCGGGAAACCCCCCCCCGCCGCGCCCCAGACCACGCCCAGCACCCGGCGCGGCCCCAGCGGCACCTCGACAAAGGCCCCCAGCCAGCAACCGCCCTCGGGTGCGAGATAGTCGAGTACCCGGTCCAACGGCTCGGCTGTCAGCACCGCGCAGGGCGTGCCCTGGTCAAAGAACTCTGGAACGGCATCTTGCATCTGGGGGCTTTCGGCAACGGCACGCATCCGGTATGACGCGGGCGAAACGAGGCTTCAAGCCAAAGGGGAATGCCATGAAATTCTTTGTCGACTCTGCCGATGTTGCAGCCATCCGTGAATTGAACGATCTGGGCATGGTGGACGGGGTCACGACGAACCCCTCGCTGATCCTGAAATCGGGCCGCGACATTGTCGAGGTCACGCGCGAGATCTGCGCGATGGTCGAGGGGCCGGTTTCCGCTGAAGTGGTGGCTATGGAAGCTGACGCGATGATCGCCGAAGGCCGCCACCTTGCCGAGATCGCGCCCAATATCGCCGTCAAGCTACCGCTGACCTGGGACGGCCTGAAAGCCTGCAAGGTGCTGACCAGTGAAGGCAAGATGGTCAATGTCACGCTCTGCTTCTCGGCCAATCAGGCGCTGCTGGCTGCCAAGGCGGGCGCGACTTTCATCTCGCCCTTCCTGGGGCGACTCGATGACATCGCGCTCGACGGGGTGGAGCTGATCGAGGATATCCGCACGATCTACGACAATTACGGCTTCGAGACCCAGATCCTCGCAGCCTCGATCCGCTCGGTCAATCATGTGCTGGACGTGGCACGTATCGGCGCGGATGTGATGACCGCACCGCCCGAAGTGATCCGTAAACTGGCCAGCCATCCACTGACCGATGCCGGACTGGCACAATTTCTGAAAGATTGGGAAAAAACTGGCCAAAAAATCCTGTAATACGCTATAGTCTGTGCAACAAATCAGAAACCGGGCAGTGAGCGGACAGGCACCACAATGACAGGAACAGCACTCAAGGCCGAAATGGTCGAGGAATTTCGCGCGCGCATACTCGCGGATCCGGCGTTGATTCTCGACGACAAGGACGTGATGCGCACGCTGGTTGCGGCCAGCGAGCGCGGAATGGGCGAGAATATCGTGGATTTGCGCGGGCTGGCGATGGAGCGGCTGGAGGCCCGGCTCGACCGGCTGGAAGAGACCCATCGCGCCGTGATCGCGGCGGCTTATGAAAACCTTGCCGGCACCAACCAGATCCACCGCGCGATCCTGCGCATACTCGACCCCGAGCAATTCGAGGGCTTCCTGCGCAATCTCGGCACGGATGTGGCCCAGATCCTGACAGTGGATGCGATCAAGCTGGTGCTGGAAAGCCCCGATGCGGGGCCCGACCCGGCGCTCGAGCGCATCTCGGACGTGCTCTGCGTGGTCAAGCCCGGCTTCATCGAGCAATACATGAGTTCCGAACGCGGCCCGACCACGCGGCAGGTGGTGCTGCGCCAGGCGATCCCGCAAACCGATGTGCTTTATGGCGCGAAGACGCCCGATCTGCGCTCGGAAGCCTGCATGAAGCTGGATCTGGGTGCAGAACGGATGGGGGGCATGCTGGTCATGGCCTCGGACAGCCCGCATATGTTCAAGCAGGGTCAGGGAACGGATCTCTTGTCCTTCTTCGCCGGTATCTTCGAAAGGTCCATGCGCCGCTGGCTGGCATGACCGGCCTGTCGCCGGGTCTGCGCGATGCTCTGCAGGACTGGCTCGCGCATCTGCGCGCGCTGGACGGGGCCTCGGCGCTGACGCTGGACGCCTATGCGCGCGATGTGGCGGAGTTTCTGGGCTTTCTGGCCTTGCATCACGGCGGGGCGGCGGGTGTGGCCCAGATGGGCGCGGTCACGCAATCCGACATGCGCGCCTGGATGGCAGCCACGCGCGGCAAGGGCATCGGCGCGCGCAGCCTCGCGCGCAAGCTCTCGGCCCTGCGCAGTTTCGCGCGCTGGCTCGCCGCGCGCGAGGGGCTCGACATCTCTGCCATTCTCGCAGCGAAAGCGCCGAAATACAGCCGTTCACTGCCCCGTCCGCTCAGTGAGGGCGATGCCCGCGAGATGCTGGCAACCGTGCCGCTGCAGACGCGCGAGGACTGGACCGGGCTGCGCGATGCGGCGGTGCTGACGCTGCTTTACGGCTGCGGATTGCGCGTGTCCGAGGCGCTGGGGCTGACGGGCCGCGACGCGCCGCTGGCCGAGGTGCTGCGCATTCGCGGCAAGGGCGGGCGTGAGCGTCTGGTGCCGGTCTTGCCTGCCGCGCATGACGCGGTGGCAGCCTATCTGCGCGCCTGCCCCTACGCTGCCGCGCCGGATCTGCCACTGTTTCGCGCTGCGCGCGGGGGCGGGCTGAACCGGCGCCATGTGGCGCAGGTGATGGCAGCGGCGCGGATGCAGCTTGGCCTGCCCGCCAGTGCCACTCCGCATGCCCTGCGCCATTCCTTTGCCACGCATCTGCTGGCCGCCGGGGGCGATCTGCGCGCGATTCAGGAGCTTCTGGGTCATGCCTCACTGGCCTCGACCCAGGTCTATACGGCGGTGGATCAAGCCCGCCTGATGGATATCTATGATGCCGCCCATCCGCGCGCGCATGGCTGAGAGAGAAAGGGCCGCTATAGCCCCGCGCGCGGCTGAACGACAACAGTGCGAGACAGGGTGCGCAGTCACGTCTTGCATTGCGCGGCGCTGCTTGCAAAGCAGATGGCACATCGCCACGAAAGGACGCCCAGCGTGAGTTCGAATCTGAAAGCCTATGCGGTCCATCTGTTCACTGCGACAGGTGCGGTCTTTGCCATGCTGGCCCTGCTGGAGGCAGCAAAGGGCGACTGGGCGATGATGTTCCTGTGGCTCGTGGTCGCCTTCATCGTGGACGGAATCGACGGGCCGCTGGCCCGGCGCTACCATGTCAAGGAACGCGCGAGGACCATTGACGGGGTGCTGCTCGACCTGATCATCGACTACCTGACCTATGTCTTCATTCCCGCCTTCGCGCTGTTCCAGTCGGGGCTGCTGCCCGGCTGGACCGGGTGGATCGCCATCATCGTGATCACTTTCACCTCCGTTCTCTATTTCGCCGACGCCCGGATGAAGACCAGCGACAACTCATTCCAGGGCTTTCCGGCCTGCTGGAACATGGCCGCTGTCGTGATCTTCGCCACCAGCCCGGATTTCTGGATCATCCTCGCGATCGTGGTCTTCCTCGCCATTGCCATGTTCACGCCGCTGAAATTCATTCACCCGGTCCGCACGGCGCGCTGGCGGAACCTGTCGCTGCCCGTGGCGCTGATCTGGACGGGGCTTGCGGGCTGGGCGGCCTGGAGCGGGTTCGCGCAGCCACAGGCCGTGACGCTGGGGCTGATCGCCACCAGCCTCTATCTGGGTTTGGTGGGAATCGTTCAGCAACTCGTCCCACTGCAGCGCTGAGGGCTTTCACCCTTGCACAACGGGCCGCGCACGGTATGGTCGGGCGCACTATCTGAACAGGAGCAAACGGGATGGAGATCAGGACTGTCGGCGTGGTTGGCGCAGGTCAGATGGGCAATGGCATCGCCCATGTCTTTGCGCTGTCGGGCTATGACGTTCTGCTCAATGACATCAGTCAGGAGGCGCTCGACAAGGCCGTGGCGCTGATCGACCGGAATATCGAGCGGCAAGTCTCGCGCGGCAAGGTCTCGGCCGAGGACAAGGCCGCCGCCATGGCCCGTATCCGCACCACCACGACACTGGCCGAGCTCGGACAGTCGGATCTTATAATCGAGGCCGCGACCGAGCGTGAAACAGTCAAGCAGGCGATCTTCGAGGACCTGCTGCCCCATATCCAGCCGCATACCATCCTGACCTCGAACACGTCCTCGATCTCGATCACGCGGCTGGCCTCGCGCACCGACCGGCCCGAGCGCTTCATGGGCTTCCATTTCATGAATCCGGTGCCGGTAATGCAGCTGGTCGAGCTGATCCGAGGCATTGCGACCGATGAGGCCACGTACAAGACGCTACTGGCTGTGGTCGAGAAACTGGGCAAGACCGCTGCCAGCGCCGAGGATTTCCCCGCCTTCATCGTCAACCGCATTCTGATGCCGATGATCAATGAGGCCGTCTATACGCTTTATGAGGGGGTCGGCTCGGTCCGGTCCATCGACCAGTCGCTCAAACTTGGGGCCAATCACCCGATGGGCCCCTTGGAGCTGGCGGATTTCATCGGGCTGGATACCTGTCTTGCGATCATGAATGTGCTGCATGACGGGCTCGCCGATACGAAGTATCGGCCGTGCCCCCTGCTGACGAAGTATGTCGAGGCCGGATGGCTGGGCCGCAAGACGCAGCGTGGCTTCTACGATTATCGCGGTGATGAGCCTGTGCCCACGCGCTGATCTATCGCGGCGGCCTGCAGGCTTGACCCGGGCTGTGCAATCTTGAGGGATGCTGTTCATGCCCCGTGCCGCTCGCGACAAGAAACCCGCAAGAAAGACGCGGCGCGCAAAGCGCGGCACGCCAGATCGTCTGGCCGATGCTCTCCGCTGGCTGTTGCGCATTGTCTGGCGGGGCTTGGCCATCGCCTTGCTTGTCGCCGTGGCCTGGGTCGGGCTCTATCGTTTTGTCAACCCGCCCGGCGGCATCTTCATGCTGCAGGAATACCGCCGCATTGGAACGATCGAGCGTGAATGGGTGCCGATAGACCGCATCGCGCCCGAAATGGCGCGCTCGGTCATCGCCGCCGAGGACGCGAATTTCTGCCTGCACTGGGGCTTTGACATGTCCGAGATCCGCCGCGTGATCGCGGCGGGCAGCACGCGCGGGGCTTCGACGCTGACGCAGCAAACGGCCAAGAATGTATTTCTGTGGCATGGCCGCACCTGGTCGCGCAAGGCGCTCGAATCAGGCTTCACCCTGCTGATCGAGGTGCTCTGGCCCAAGCGGCGCATTCTGGAAGTCTACTTGAATATTGCTGAATTCGACAACGGCGTGTTCGGGGTCGAGGCCGCCGCGCAGCGCTATTTCAACACCTCCGCCGCAGACCTGACACCGCTACAGGCCGCGCGGCTAGCCGTCGTTCTGCCCGCCCCGAAAAGCCGCGATGCGGCAAACCCGACAGCCTTCCTCCGCAACCGCACCGCCAGCGTGATGGACGGTGCCGCAACCATCGCGCGCGACGGTCGCGCCGACTGCATCGGCGGTTGAACTTCCGCGCCGCGCGCGGCAAGAGGGGGCAGTCTCAGTCAGGATGCCCCGGATGGCCAAGCTTTACCATGTTCCGCTCTCACCCTTCTGCCGCAAGGTCCGGCTGACGCTGGCCGAAAAGCGTATCGAGGTCGAACTGGTCGAGGAACGCTACTGGGAGCCCTCTCAGGATTTCATGCGCCGCAACCCCGCCGGCAAAGTGCCGGTGCTGCGCCATCAGGGGCGAATGCTGACCGAGAGCCAGGCGATCTGCGAGTATCTGGACGAAACTATCCCCGAGCCGCCGCTGATCCCGCGCGGCCCCGAGGCGCGCTATGAGATGCGCCGCCTGTGCACATGGTTCGATGACAAGTTCCATGTCGAGGTGACCTCGAACCTGCTCTACGAGCGGGTCAACAAGAAGATCGCCGGCAAAGGCTACCCGGATTCAAGCCGCATCAAGCTGGGCTCTGCGCGGATCAAGTTCCATCTCGACTATATGGACTGGCTTCTGGGCCAGCGCCGCTGGCTGGCCGGGGGCGAGATGACGCTGGCGGATTTCGCCGCCGCCGCACATCTTTCCTGCCTCGACTACATCAATGACGTGGACTGGGCGCGCTCGAGCCTCGTGCATGAATGGTATTCCAAGATCAAATCCCGCCCGGCCTTCCGCCCACTTCTGGCCGACAGCCTGCCGGGCTTTCCGCCGCCCGAGCATTACGCGGATCTGGATTTCTGAACGCGCAGGGCGCATCTGTCACTCATGTCGGCTGATCTGAAAGCGGAACTTGTGGCGCAGGCGCGCGAGATGGGCTTTGACGCCTGCGCGCTCACTCGTCCCGACGCCATCCCGGAGGCTCCGGAACGACTTGCCGCGTTTGTGGAGAAAAGGCGGCATGGCCAGATGGGATGGATGGCCGAGCGCATGGCGTGGCGCGGCAATCCGGCCGCGCTGTGGCCCGAGGCGCGGTCGGTCATCATGCTGGCCGAAAGCTACACGCCCGACTACAACCCGCTCGACCTTCTGGCCGCGCGCGACCGCGGCCTGGTCTCGGCCTATGCGCTGGGGCGCGATTACCACGATGTCGTAAAGAAACGGCTCAAGCGTCTGGGGCGCTGGCTGATCACGCGCGCAGGGGGCGAGATCAAGGTCTTTGTCGATACCGCCCCGGTGATGGAAAAACCGCTGGCCGCGGCGGCAGGGCTGGGCTGGCAGGGCAAGCATACCAACCTGTTGTCGCGCGACTTGGGCAATTGGGTCTTTCTGGGTGCGATCTTCACCACGCTCGACCTGCCCCCCGACGCGCCCGCGACCGAGAATTGCGGCACCTGCCGCGCCTGCCTCGATATCTGCCCGACCGATGCGTTCCCGGCGCCATTCCAGCTCGATGCGCGCCGCTGCATCTCGTATCTTACCATCGAGCATCGCGGCCCGGTCCCGCTGGAACTGCGCGAAAAGATGGGCAACCGCATCTATGGCTGCGACGATTGCCTCGCGGTCTGCCCCTGGAACAAATTCGCCCGCACGGCGCGCGAGGTGAAATACGCCGCGCGCGACGGCCTGCCTGCGCCCGACCTCGCGGATCTCGTCACGCTCGATG
Organism: Paracoccaceae bacterium; assembly: GCA_007116575.1. Classification (GTDB taxonomy): domain Bacteria; phylum Pseudomonadota; class Alphaproteobacteria; order Rhodobacterales; family Rhodobacteraceae; genus Roseinatronobacter. The sequence continues at coordinate 67,524 of SKIF01000039.1, read as the reverse complement.
ACACAGGCTTCCGGGCGCGCTTTTCCGGCTCGCCGATCAAGCGCATCGGGCGAAACAGGTTTCTGCGCAATGTGCTCTATGCCATCGGCAATTCCGGAGCAAAGCGCTTGCGCGGCGCGGCACAGGCACATTGCGGGGCACCGGATGCGACTGTCAGCGATGCCGCACGTTGGGCGGCAGAGCGGTTGGGCAGTTAGAAGGCTGCCTCACATCACTTCCATTGGATCGCTATGGTCTGCCAGACTGCGCGTCAATGACCGCTTCCTCAAAGCGCCCAGGACATAGCAGCGCGTGCGCGTCCCTGAACGCGCGGGGCTATCCCCGCAACTGCACAGCAGATGGCGGCGTCATATGTCATCGCCTTAGGGTCCATCGGCAAAGCCTGCGGCAGGGTGCGGGTTCTGTCGACGCAGGGATTGCCCTGCAGCACTGGCGGTGGGGCCGGGCGCGCCTGCGCGCCCACGATCCGGAACCCCCTCAATGGGGGTGAGGGATCGTTCCCCCCTCGCCCGCTCACGCCCCCCAGTCGGCCCCCTGCATCTCGCGCAATCGGCTGGCCGTGCGCTCGAACTCGAACGCACCGGCGCCTTCGGTATAGAGCCGCTCGGGCGTGGCCGCTGCCGAGGCGATGAGGCGGACACGCGCCTCGTAGAGCGCATCGACCAGCGTCACGAAACGCTTGGCCTCATTGTAGTTACCGGCCGAAAGATATGGAATGTCATCGATCATCAGCACCCGCAACGCCTCGGCAATCGCAAGATAATCGGCCGGGCCCAGGGCCGCGCCGCAAAACTCCCAGAAGCGCCCGCGCCCGACCCCGTTATGCGCACGCGGCACCACCACTTCGCGGCCCTTCAGTGGCAAGCGCAGGGGCGTGCCCGGATCATGCCCGGTCAACTCGTCCCAGATCTGCGCCATGGCCGCACGCGCCTCCGCATTCACCGGGTTGAACCAGACCTGTGCACCGGCCAGCCGGTGCTGGCGGTAATCGGTCTCGGCTTGCAGCTCATACACCACCATATGCTCTTTGAGATAGGCGATGAAGGGCAGGAACAATGCGCGGTTGAGCCCGTCCTTGTAGAGATCATCCGGCACCCGGTTCGAGGTGGTGACAATCGCCACCCCAGCCTCCATCAGGCGCTCGAACAGGCGACCCACGACCATCGCATCGGTGATGTCAGTGATCTGCATCTCGTCGAAGGCCAACAGCCGGACTTCGCTGGCCACCTTGTCGGCGACCGGGGCCAGCGCATCGGCTTCACCGCGCTGGCGCGCGGCGTGAAGCCCGACATGGATTTCCTGCATGAAGGCATGGAAATGCACGCGCCGCTTCGGCACATCACCGCTATGGGCCACGAACAGGTCCATCAGCATGGATTTGCCGCGCCCCACTCCACCCCAGAGGTAGAGCCCCGGCGCAGGCGCGGGCTTCGCCCGCGTCAGAAGCCCGCGCAACCCGCCAGATTTCGGCGCAGGCCGCGAAAGCCAGTCAAGAATCGGGGTAAACAGTGGCAGCGCCGCGCGTTGCGCTGCGTCAGGGCGGATCTCGCCCGCCTCGACCTTACGATCATAGATTTCGGTCAGCGTCTCTCGCATTTCGGAACTGATTACGCCAGATGGCGCGCCCCGAAAAGCCCCTGCGCGCTCTTGCCAGCCCTGCGCAGCCCGGATAGGTCTGAAGGAACCATTCTGACGCGGGGGTGTGGCGCATGGACGATCCGAAAACGCTTGTCTCAACTGACTGGCTGGCCCAGCATCTGAACGACCCCGACCTGCGGATTCTGGACGCAAGCTGGTACCTGCCCCAGATGGGCCGCGACGCGCGCGCGGAGTACGAGACCGCGCATATCCCCAATGCGCGCTTCTTTGATATCGACGAGATCAGCGACCATCGGTCGGAGTTGCCGCATATGGCCCCGCCAGTCGAGAAATTCATGTCACGCATGCGCTCGATGGGTGTGGGCGATGGACATCAGGTGGTGGTCTATGACGGGATGGGCCTGTTTTCGGCCGCCCGCGTCTGGTGGCTTTTCAAGCTGATGGGCAAGACCGATGTCGCCGTGCTTGATGGTGGCTTACCGAAATGGCAGGCCGAGGGGCGCGTGACCGAGGACATGGCACCAATCTTGCGCGAGCGCCATATCACGGTTCAGCGCCAGGCGCATATGGTCAAGGATGTGAGCCAGGTGGCCGCCGCCGTAAAGCTGCGTGACTGGCAGATCGTCGATGCCCGTGCGCCCGAGCGGTTCCGCGGCGATGCACCCGAGCCGCGCGAAGGGCTGCGCGCGGGTCATATGCCGGGTGCCCTGAACCTGCCATTCTCGAATCTGCTGAACGAGGATCGTACGATGAAGAAGGGCGCGGCGCTGCGCGCCGCATTCGAGGCCGCCGGGGTTGATCTGGACAAACCCGTGATCACCTCTTGTGGCTCGGGCGTGACCGCCGCCGTGCTCAGCCTCGGGCTAGAGATCCTCGGGCACCCCAAGCATGCGCTGTATGACGGGTCCTGGTCGGAATGGGGACAGTTCCCCGACCTCAAGGTCGAGACCGGATGAAACCCCATCGCGCCGGAGATGAAATCGCCTATACGGTAACATTTCTCGAGATGACCGCACGGCCCGGCTATGACTGGCCTGCGATTCCGGTCAAGCTGAATGGTGCGTTGCTGCGGTCTGAAGCGCCGCCGGTCTGGTATTTTCGCGCACTCTACGATGCCGTGGGGCAGGACTATGCCTGGACCGACATGCACGCGCATGACGATGCCGCGCTGGCCGACTGGCTCGCCGACCCCGATGTCGCGCTCTATTCGTTGATCCATCACGGCTGGCCACAGGGGTTCTTCATTCTCGACTGGCGCGAGGCAGGGCGCTGTGAACTTGATCTGTTCGGCCTTGTGCCGCAAGCTGTAGGACAGGGCTTTGGTGCCTGGATGCTGCGCACGGCTATCCTGACCGGCTGGGAGCGTCCGGGGGTGACCTGCCTGGGTGTGAATACCTGCACGCTCGACCACCCGCGCGCGCTGGCACAATACCAGAAACACGGCTTTACCCCGGTCCGTCAGGAAGAACGCACGCGCCTGCTGACCCGTGACTGGACACCGAGCGAATCCTGAGGAGCCCTGCAATGTTCGAAACCCTGCCCGATCCCAAACTTGACGGCATCATCGCCTTGATGCAGGCCTTTGCCGATGACCCGCGCATGGGCAAGATCGATCTGGGCGTGGGCGTTTATCGCGACACCTCGGGGCGGACGCCGGTCATGGCGGCGGTAAAGGCCGCAGAAGCGCGCATCGTCGAGGAGCAAGAATCCAAGTCCTACCTTTCGCTGGCGGGCGACGCCGCCTTTCTGGAAACGATGCGCGATCTGCTGCTGGGCGACGCCGTGCCGTCGGCACGGGTCGCGGCGGTGGGCACACCGGGTGGCACCTCGGCGGTGCGGCAACTGTGCGAGCTGATCCGGCTGGCGCGCCCCGAGGCGACGGTCTGGGTAAGCGAACAGACCTGGCCCAACCATGTGCCCCTGATCCGGGCCGCACGGCTGGATATGCGCCCCTATCGCTACCTCGACCGCGATGCCGGCGCACTGGACCGCGCGGGCATGATGGCCGATCTCGAGCAGGTGGCCGCAGGCGATGTGGTGCTGTTGCATGGTTGCTGTCACAATCCGACCGGCGTGGATCTGTCATTGCAGGATTGGGCCGAAATCGCGGCCCTGCTGGAACGGCGCGGCGCGGTGCCCTTTGTGGACATGGCCTATCAGGGCTTTGGCGAGGGGCTTGACGCGGATGCAGGCGGGCTACGCCATCTGGCCGCGCGGGTGCCCGAAATGCTGCTCAGCGGGTCATGCTCGAAGAATTTCGGCCTCTATCGCGAGCGCGTGGGCATTGCCATGGCGATTGTCCCCGAAGGCGAGCGCGGGCGTCTGGCGGGCACGCTCGCAGGGCTGAACCGGCAGGTCTTTGCTTTTCCGCCCGACCATGGCGGCCGCGTGGTCAGCACGATTCTGGGCGATCCGGGGCTGCGTGTGATGTGGCGGCAGGAACTTGACGCAATGCGCGAGCGGGTGGCGGAAAACCGGCGCGGGCTGGCCGATGCGCTGCGCGAGGCGACCGGATCGGACCGGTTCGGCTTCATCGCCGGGCAGCAGGGCATGTTTTCACTGCTGCCGCTGGAACCGGCGCAGATCGAGACCCTGCGCGCCGAGCATGGCATCTACATGCTGGGCGATGGTCGGGTGAATATGGCCGGACTGAACGAGGCCAGCGTGCCCGTGCTGGCACAGGCCATGGCCGGAGTACTGCGCTGATGCCTAAACAAGCCCGCTGATCGGCTGCATGTCCGATCAGGCAGGCTGAGGTCACGTTGCCCAGCTCAGAAACAGGGCGAGTAAGCCGCCTGCGAGGTCGTGATCGGGGCAAGCATCTCGATGTGCATGGCAGACCCCGATTGCGGCATTGCGACGACGCCAGTGCCCACAGCGGCTATTTCGTTTTCGGGGTCGGTGGCGGGAAAACTTGGGGGTGCAGCGCTCTGCTCCATTTCGTCCCTTTGCTGTCGCTCATCCTTTTCGGCACCACGTCCAGCACCCAGAGGAACGCTGTGATAGAGACCCGAGAACTGGCGAATGCGCTCGGCCTCGGTCAGGTCCATCTGATGAATCGGCATATCGGTACGCACTGCCGCTGATTTGAGCATGCCGAGTACCCGCTGGCCCAGCGCATATCGGTCGCCCACAATCAGGAATTCTGGGTAGAGGATATCGCTCAGCATCTGGCCTTCGTGGCAGAACTCCGGGGCATAAACAATCTTCGCGCCCTTGAGTTCTACCCGGCGAGATTCGCAATAACCGACCGGCACAGCAGAGCGCACCACAATCGGAGCGGCGGGCAGGTTCCGCGCCACGAACTCGACCCGTGTGTCCAATTCGACCAGATCGGGACGCCCGGTGACAGGGTCGCGGGTCAGCGGCGTCGAGACAAGCACCATATCGGCCCCGGCCAGTGCCTCGGATGTGTCGAGCATGGCCCGAAGGTTTAGAGTGTTTTCGGCCAGATAATCCGCCAGCAGCGGATCGCGCAGCCCGTATTGACCGCGATTGATTGCCTCGACCCGGTCAGGAACCGGGCCAGTCAGAACAACCTCATGATTGCGCGCCAGCGCGAGCGCATCTGCCACTGCAACACAGCCCAAACCAATGATCGTGATTTTCATGTGACCCGTCCTGCCAATAATGATCCGATTGATTAACCATAGCAGCGAAAAATGGCGACAATCGGACCAGACCGCGATGTTTGTCAATCAATCCTGGTGTTTTCGTAGACGGGCTGCGCTGCATGTTGCCCTGCGTCAGGGCTGGATCAGTGCTACGGCTCAATCCTGCGAAAACTGTAACCATGCGCTTCCAGTACGTCGCCATTGGAAACGCACAGACGGATTTCGAGATCGTGGACCCCCTCTGGCACGGTCACCGTGGCCTCCGGCAGAAGGACACCCGTCGCCTTTGAGGGCAACGGATGATCCGCCAGTACTGTCGTGCCGCGTTGGTAAGCGACATCGATCCGGGCGTCGCTGATCGACCCACTCGTGCCATAAACCTGCAAGCGGTAGGTTCCGGGTGGCACCGGGACGTACGGACCGTAGAACAGGCAACCGGTATCCGTCACGGTCTGCCGGCCCTTTTGCGTGATGCGGCCTGCATTGGACGGCAGCTCCGCCAAACGTGCCCCGGAATAGGAAATCTGGGACGGGCGAAACACCAGTTCCAGCAGGTGTAACGCCGGCTGTTCAGAGAGAATCTGCCAGTCGCCGACATGCCCCACTACCCTCTCGGCCTGGCGTATACAGGAGACGGGCTGTTCTCCGGCACAGGCAAGTGCGATGACACCGGATTCTTGCACCAAGATTCGCTCCATCAGCGCATCGCGATTCCCTTCAGCCAGATATCCTAGCTGTTTGATCCCGCGGTTTGATGGTCATTCCGTTCGCAGGGATAGAAAGAGCCATTATGGTACAGGGCTCAGGCTCAGGATCCGGTTATGGCCCCAGAAGAACAGGGTGACGTTCTGAAGGGACATGATCGACGCCATCAGAACCCCGGCGATGATGATGACATGTTTGGACGCATGTCCTGGCCGCGCCATGCTCAGATAATCGGACCATGTGCCCTCTGGCCGACCGGATTTCGCGGTCTCGTCCATGCTGTCACTCGTTCCTGTTCTGCCATGCCCTGACCCGGGTCATCCGGCGGATCATCGTCTGGGGTCAGCGCTTCTGGTACCACTCTCTGCATGCGCCCGCACAAGACAAGAGATTCCGCGGACTTGCTGTTGGTTTTTCGCAAATCGCGACAGGGGCTGCATTGATCGCGCAATGAAATTCTGCGCGAATGCCCCGCGTCATGTGACGAAGCGCCGCTTGATCTCGCCAGACAATTTTGAAACATAGACGAGGCCCTGTCGCTTGCAGTTGGGGCGCGGTTGGAGGAGCGCGCATGGACGGACCATTCGTCACGGCGCTTGATCTCATTTTGCGGGCGGATTCGGTGCTGATGCAGATCATCGGCCTGTCGCTGCGCGTGACGCTGAGCGCGGTGGCCATCGCCTGCCTGATCGGCCTGCCACTGGGGGCCGGGCTTGCGCTGACGCGGTTTCCGGGGCGCGGCGCGGTGATCGTGCTGTTCAATGCGCTGATGGGTCTGCCGCCGGTGGTGGCGGGGCTGGCGGTGTATCTGTTGCTCTCGCGCTCAGGGCCACTGGGTGCGCTCGACCTGCTGTTCACGCCCTCGGCCATGATCCTTGCCCAGACTGTGCTGATCCTGCCCATCGTGGTGTCGCTGACCCGTTCGGTTGTCGAAGATCTCTGGACGGAGTATGGCGACCAGTTGCTTTCGCTGGGCGCAGACAGGGCGCGCGCCATGCCCACGCTGCTTTGGGACGGTCGCGTGTCGCTGCTGACCGGCGTGTTGGCGGGGTTCGGACGCGCCAGCGCAGAGGTCGGCGCGGTGCTGATCGTAGGGGGCAATATCGCCGGGCATACCCGCACCATGACCACTGCCATCACACTGGAGACCACGCGCGGCAATCTGGATCTGGCCATCGCGCTGGGGATCGTGCTGCTTGGTTTGACGCTGACCCTCAATGCCCTTGCCTGGTCGATCGGGCAATGGGCGCGGGTGCAACTGGGATGAGCCGGTCCTGCCTGCCCTTGACGCTAGATAAGGTGAGCTTTGTTGCCAGCGGCACAGCGCTGTTATCCGATCTGTCGCTGACCATCGCGCCGATGCGGCGGCTGATCGTAATGGGGGCGAATGGTGCAGGCAAGAGCGTGCTCTTGCGGCTGTGTCACGGGCTGCTCGACCCGAGTTCCGGTCGCCGCATCTGGGCCAATGGCGAGGCGCGCGCGCAACAGCAAGCGATGGTCTTTCAGCGCCCGGTGCTGCTGCGCCGCTCGGTGGCAGCCAATCTCGACTACCCGCTTGCCGTGGCGGGCCTGTCGCGCGCCGCGCGCCGCGCAAGAGTCGAACAGACGCTGGCCCGTTTCGGGCTCGAGCGCATCTCCGATCAGCCTGCGCGCCAACTTTCCGGCGGCCAGCAGCAGCGCCTTGCACTGGCGCGGGCCTGGTCGGTCTCGCCGCAGATCCTGTTTCTGGATGAGCCCACGGCGGCGCTGGACCCTTATGCCACGCGCGTGATCGAGGAAATGATCCTGCAATTCGCCGAAGAAGGAATCACCATCATGATGTCGACCCATGATCTGGGGCAGGCGCGCAGGCTGGCGCAGGATGTGGCCTTTCTTCATCGCGGACAGTTGCTTGAACACCGTCCTGCCGCAGAGTTTCTGGAGGCCCCACAAACGCGCGAAGCCCGCGCCTTTCTGTCCGGCGATCTGATCTGGTAGGCGAGGAAGGCATGATGATGCGCGCGTTCGGTCACGTTCTTGCGTTTTGCGCGGCGATGCTGACCCCGACCACCCTCACCGCGCAAGAGTGGATCACGCTGTCCTCCACGACTTCGGTAGAGAATTCGGGCCTTTTCGATCATGTCCTGCCCATCTTCACGCGCGACACCGGCATCGAGGTGCGCGTTGTTACGCAGGGCACGGGTCAGGCGCTCGAGACGGCGCGGCGCGGCGATGCAGATGTCGTTCTGGTCCATGCCCGCGAGCTGGAAGAGCAGTTCGTCGCCGAAGGCTACGGCGTGGCGCGCCATGACGTGATGTCGAACGAGTTCGTCATCATCGGCCCGGCCACTGATCCGGCCAATCTGCGCGAAGCCCGCACGGCGGCCGAGGCGATGCGGAGCATCGCACAGGCACGGCTGCGGTTTGTTTCACGCGGTGATGACAGCGGCACCCATATCGCCGAGCAGCGCCTCTGGGCCGAAGCTGGCATCGTGCCGGTCGGCAGGCAGTATCTGTCCACCGGCTCAGGCATGGGGGCGGCGTTGAATATCGCCGTGCAACTGGACGCCCATGTTCTGAGTGATCGCGGGACATGGCTCAGCTTCGCCAATCGGGGTGATCACGACATCCTGTTCGAGGGCGACCCGGCGCTTTTCAACCCCTATGGGATCATCCTCGTGAACCCTGACCGCCACCCCCATGTGCGGGCTGCCGAGGGGCGGGTGTTCATCGACTGGATGCTGTCACCCGCCGGGCAGGAGGCCATCGGTGGCTTCAGGATCGGACCAAGCCGCCCGTTCATACCGGTGCGGCGCGAAGCCAGGTGACTCGGTCACTGCCGGTTGCCAGCCTGCGCGCGCAGCACGACCACGCTATGTATGATCGTGAAGCACGATCTCTGCCAGCACCAGCAGGCCGATCACCAACAGCATCGAGGGGGCCACCAGCAACAGCACGTCAAGGCTAAGCGCGCCATGTATGCAGGCATGGACCAGCCCGCACACTCCTGCGGGGTAACGTCCGTCAGGGCGTGTGCGAAGCCCTGCTCAGGGTATCATCCGGCATCACTTGAGGCGGCGCGCGCAAAGCACCATCCGCCGGTATTACGTCTCGGCAACAGCGTCGCGCAGACTGGGCCGGTGGGGGTCGTCACGCATGTCGTGCAACGGAGCATTGAGGATCTGCAGCAGATCTGATGTCACATCGCCCCATGACCGGAGTGGGGTCGTCGCAATGCGGGCTTCAAGCGCGAGGCGCCGGTCAGGGTCTTCCACCAGGCGGCGAACCGCCGCAGCAATGCTCTCGATCGAATTCGGATCGCAATACTCGACCATATCCTGCCCAACCTCCGGCAATGAGGAAGTGTTTGATACGACAGCGGTCTTGCCATAGGACAACGTCTCACCGACCGGCAAACCCCAGCCTTCATAGGGCGAGGGCATCGCGGTGAACACGCAGTGCCGGTACAGGAACTCCAGATCTGCGTCGCTGGGTTCTTCGATGAGCGTGACATATCCATAGACATGGCCCGTGCCGTGCAACATGTTTTTCAAGTCATCGCATTGCCAGCCGGTCCGGCCGGCGAGCACCAGTCGCGGAATATCGGCCAAACCCTGATCGACAAGCATTTTCCAGGCCATCAGCAGGCGCCAGATATTCTTCCGGGGCTCGTTTGTACCCACACACAACACGAAAGGCGTGTTGACCGCAGACCGCACATGCGTGTCCCTCGGGATGATGTCACGCGCGAGCACGTATTCGGACGGGATGTCGCCAAGAGGGGCGTCCGCGCGCCGATTCTCTACATCATCGCGCATTTTCAGGCGGGTCTGCGCAAGCGGCAGGTCGCATATCGGCTTTCGCAACGGGTAGAGACGCTGAAAAGCATCCAGATCGCGATGCGTCGACCTTGAGTTCGCAAGAAACACATCCGTATAGTCCAGTGCGTTTTTCAGCCAGTTATAGAAGACCCTCGGTATGTCGCCTCCTGTCGTGGCCGGATGGACCAGCGGGATCAGGTCATGAACAAGCGAGTAGACGCGCATCCCATCGCGATGGGCGCGGACAAACGCATCGGTGAATATCGGGCTCCAGGTGGAATCGAGCAGGATCAGCCTGTCACCGGGCGCAACGACTTCGCTTAATTTGCGCCGCGTTATCCGGGCCTTGCCGGGCTTTGCTTGAGTCGCGGGCCGGTTGCGCCGAAACAAGCTGGCCATTCCCTTGCCCAGCTTGCGCAAGGCAAATAGCGGAAGCTGCTGGATTGGTCGGGCCCGCAGCAGCCATCGCAGCTCGTCCCGGATCACCCTGAAGATATGCCTTACGTCCAGAAGAGTTCGGAGATTGATTGATGTGGAGAAGAAGACTCTGCGCAACTCGGTCGGTACAAGAAAAGTCTCTGCCCCGATCGCATCCAGACGCACGCAATAGTGCTTTCCATCCCTGTGCGAAACATAGCTGACATAAAGCCTGTCCGCATCGACGCGCGTCGCCATTTCAGAAAGCACCATCGCCACAACCCGCTGGATGCCCGAGTAGTTGCGAAAAACGAGGACATAATTCAGGAAGCTGGAAATGTCGAAAAAAAGCTTGGGTTCCGTGCTGCCTTGCGCCGTGCCGACATGCTGCGGCACCTGTCCTTGTGCAAGAGCGGGAAAGTCCGCCTGCTTCATTGCATACCTCGGCCGATTGCTTTCATTGGAACCCCGACAAGCCCGAACTCTACCGGGCTTTCGCTGACTTGTAGTGTCACGGCATTTTCGACCCAATGCAGTTGCACATGGTCCTCCTGCGTCCCCTCGATGACCGAAGGGGCCAGCGTGTAATTGCCGACGGGCAGAAATGGTAGAGTGCCATGGAACTCGGCCTCGAATACCTGCCCCGCGGCGAAACGTACAGGTTTTTCACGGGTTGTCATGTAGGTATTGTCCCCGAACAGATTGCGCCCGTTGGAATCGCGAAAAATGAAACCCAGGATCGGTGCGTGAAGATCGCGCGTCGCGCGGGCCCGGATTTTCAAGATCATATCGGCACCGCCTTCCAGAGTCTCGGCGCGCGCGCCCTCTGCGGTGAAAAACCCAGCATCAATCACGACAGCACCACCGTGACCATGGCCCTTCGCAGCCGTATCGTACCAGCCCTGATGCAACTTCATTTGTCCCTGCCATTCGGATACCGGCCCTTCGGCAGGCGGCGCAGCCTGCGCCGCACTGTCACCAGTATCCTGTTCGGCCATCATCGCGCGCTGATAGGCAGCCGCGACCTCATCGGCAGGGCCAAGGCTACGCATTTCGCCCCGATCCAGCCAGAGCGCACGGTCGCAAAGCGCGGCAATATCTCGGACAGCATGCGACACCAACACGACTGTCCCGCCCCGCTCGCGAAACTGACGCATCCATTTTGCACATTTTTGCTGGAACGAGGTATCGCCAACCGCGAGAATCTCGTCCACGATCAGTATATCGGCATCGACATGTGCCGAGATGGCGAAGCCGAGCCGGGCATACATGCCGCTCGAATAGGTCCGTACGGGACGGTCAAAATACGGGCCAATATCGGCAAATTCCTCGATCAGGGGCATGCGCTGTGCAGCCTCATCCTCGTCCAGGCCCTGAACCAGCGCGTTGATATGTGCATTCTCACGACCGGTGAAGTCGGGTTGGAACCCCGCGCCTAACTCGATCAGACCCAGCGCCCGCCCGCTCAGTGTGACACGGCCCGCACTGGGTGAAATGATACCACAGAAGAGTTTGAGCAGCGTCGATTTACCCGACCCGTTTCGCCCGATGATACCGAAGCACTCACCGCGCCGGATCGAGAAATCCAGCGGCACGAGCGCCTCGAACCCCTGCTCGTCCTCTCGCCCCTGCAATAGGGCTTGCATGCGGTCAAGCGGTGTAGCGTGACGGGCATAGCGTTTGCCCAGTCCGCACACCTGGATGACATTGCCTTGCGTGCTCATCCGACCTCGCTGAACCGGACAGGTACCGGTTGAATGCTGATCGTCCGCATCCTCAGATTTGCAAGGCCATGCGAGATATGTGTGGTCTTGACCTCCAGCGGGACTGGGGCCGCGTGGTCGACAAGTCTGTGCGCACCTTCCTCCGTCTCGACCACCACAAGCGCCTCGACGACATACTCACCCGAGACAAGCCAGGGCAGATCGAAGCAAAAACGCGCGTCGAGATGAGCACCTTCGCTGTTGCGGCGGAGCGGAGCGCAGGCCCCGAACACGATCTGGGCAAGGCGGTCGCGCAGCAGGAAACAGGCCTTCAAGCCCGGCAACGCGGGGCCGGCGTAGCGAAACACCACATGTGTCTCACCACCGCCCTCGAGCAGACCCGGATTGTCCGAATCCTGCCAGCAGCGAAGGCCGGAAACACTGCCTTCGTGAAGCGGTTCGGCCAGCGAATCGGGATCAAAGCGCCCGTTGTCAATCACCTCGCTTCGGCCCTGCACCAGGTTCGCTTCATCCAAAGGAGCCTTCGGTGCTTCCTCTGACCCCGAGCTTGCCTGCGCGACAGCCGTACTCGCCTGATAGAGACCACAGACATGGTCAGTCGCGCCCAGCGCCACCAGCCTGCCCCGATCCAGCCACAACACTCGGTCACACAGCGCGCGCACCGCCGTGTCATCATGCGAAACAATCACCAGTGTCCCGCCTTCAGCGCGGAACCGGTGCAACCTGCTGAAACACTTCACCTGAAACAGGATGTCCCCAACCGAAAGTGCCTCATCAATGACAAGGATATCAGGCGCGCAATGTATGTTCACCGCGAAGGCTAGACGCGCATACATGCCGCTGGAATATTCCTGCACCTTGCGGTCGAAGAACGGACCGATATCGGCAAATTCCGCAATAGATCCGACGATTGAGTCGAATTCTTCCTCCTTCAAGCCCAGAATGCTGGCAACATAGCGTGCGTTCTCGCGACCAGTAAAATCGGGGTGAAAGGCCGCACCCAGCTCCAGCAAGGTCGCCAACCGGCCCGAGCAGCTCACCGACCCGGAACTTGGCCGCATCACTCCGCAGATAAGTTTCAGCAAGGTAGACTTGCCCGATCCGTTGCGCCCGATAATTCCAAGCGCCTCGCCGCGTTGGATATCGAAAGAGACACCCTTCAGCACCACTTCCGGCTTCGCCGCTGGACGGGGCCAGAGCGCTTGCGACAAGGCATCAACTCCGTGCGAGGCGCTGGCGAAGGATTTCGTCAGGTTCCGGACCGATATGACCGGTTCAGAGGACATCGGCGAAACCCGGTCGCAAGCGATTGAACAACGCGAACCCGGCCACGGCACAGACCCAGCCCGCAAGCAGGTAGATGAATGCGCCCGCGAAGCTGGGCCATTCACCGAAAAACAGCGCGTTACGCGTCGCTTCCAGGGGAAAGGTCAGAGGGTTGAAGTAGAACACCAATTGGATACGATCAGGCACAGTCGAGAGCGGGTAAAAGAGCGGGCTGAGAAAGAGCATAATCATCGAAACCGGCTGCATCGCTTGCCCCAGATCGCGAAGGAAGACCCCGAGTGCGGCAATCGCCCAGCAAATGCCTGCCGTGAACATCAGCAAACCGACCACACTCATTGGATAGCTGATCGCCGCGAGGGGAGGGATACCAATGATCAGCAGGTAGGCAAGGACGAGAACCACCAGCCCGACCAAGAATTTCACCAGTTCCGCCCCGATCACTACCGGCACGAAGACCTGCACCGGGAACACGATCTGACGGATATAGGTCGCGTTGTCGCGGATGAGATTGGGTGCCCTGTTCAGAGAGTTGACAAACAACCCGAACAGCAGCAGGCCGGTGAAATAGAGCATCGGAAACAGGAATGGCTGCGGGTCGCGGTCACGCCATTGCGCCGCAAATACGACGCCAAATGCAAAGCTGTAGACAGCCAGCAGGATCAAGGGCACCAGCAACACCCAAAGCCAGCCCAGCATGGTGCCCTTCAGCGCAGTTTCCAGATCGCGGCGGATCAGCGCGCGCAAGAGCGTGCGCCGCTCGATCAGTACGCGGGCGGGTGCGGCCCAGATACTCCGCTCGGATCGGACTTCGGGGTTGTCCAGCAACGCTCTCATGGTTTCGCTTTCAACCTTTGTCACCCATGAAGCAAGGCCAACACAGATGCAAATGTGATAGGCGCATCCGAAAAGGCTGTAAAGCGCGGTCGGTGTTCGCCTGGACAGGTGGAAGCGACGAATCTCACCCCGAACCCGCCGGAAAACACACTTTCAACCCGCATCTTTCCTCTGACTCCGATTCGCGAAATCTTGCGTCGCAGCCTTAAGTGCCTGCTTGCGCAACAGGCATGTGCTCGCTACTGCAGCCCGGTAAGCGTGCACGATGATCAAGTGTGTGGGTGGATAACATGACAGGAGATTTGCCAGCGGCATCGCGAACCCGTCCTGCAAACCTGCTGCGCTGGCTGCGAAACCAGATCATCCGCTTTCTGCGCCTCTCACCGCGACGGCTCTGGCAGGATTTCAGGCGTGCAAACAGGCTCGCGAGGGGGTGCAGCGTTGCACTGCCGCACCGTTCGCCCAGCGTTGTGACCGGTGGGAAGCGGCGTGTCGTGGTTTCGCTCAGCACCATCCCCGAACGGATGAGCGCTCTTACCCCGACCCTGCTGAGCCTGATCGAACAAACCGTACAGCCTGATCGTATCCTGCTTGCGCTGCCCAGGGTCTCAATCCGCAGCGGCAAGCCTTATCCAAGCCCGGCCGCGTTGCCTTGCGGTATCGAAGTTCTGGATTGCGTCGATACCGGGCCATCCACGAAACTCTTGCCCGCGCTTCTTGCCGAGCCTGAAGCGCTGGTGATCGCCGTGGATGACGATGTGATCTATGCGCGCGATTTCATCGAGACAATGCTGGCCGCGCATCTGGCGCATCCCGATGCCGCGTTGGGATGGATCGGCTGGAATATCGAGCAGGGCGTGAACCCCAAACATGTCCGGCAAATCTGGGGCACTACGCTGAGCGAACCCGTGGCGGTGGATATACTTCTCGGCCATGGTGGCCTCGCGATTCCGCCGGGTGCCCTTGATGCGCAGGTTCATGATTACAGCGACTGGCCAGAGGAACTGCGCTGGGTCGATGATGTCTGGTTTGCCGGACATCTGGCCCGGCGCGGGGTACAGCGGCTGGTTGTACCAAGCCCCGGGTATTCCGTTGTCCGGCGGCTGTCGGGCCATTTCGGCCTGACCTTCAGCGTGAACAGCGATGGCCGGAACGATCAGGTTGGCATAGCGGCCATGTCGGCATGGTGGTAACATAGCGAACAGGGTCTTCGGATCAGGCTCTTGAAGACCTGCGGTAGGTGCCAGACATAAGGGAGACCGCACGATTGCGTTTGTTGGTAGTGCTGTTGCTGGCTATGATTACTGGCTCGGCGGTGCAGGCCTCCGAAGGCTGGGCCCTGTCAATCAGCTTCTCCCAGACCCTTCCGGTAATGCGCCCCGACACGCCAGCGCCCAATGATCCGGGCCAGGTATTCTACCTACAACGGTCGACCAATCGTAACACGATCGTTTATGCCGCGAGATTTGATGCAGATGGCAACCTTGACCCGCACAACCCACTGGCAGTTTACTGGCGTCGCTTCGAGGAAAATGGGCAGATCCAGGCGCTGAATTTCGAGCAACGCAATTTCGCTTTCGGGGTGCGGGTGAGGCCGGGCGCTCAGCCAGGCGAGTTCACAGTGCGGTCCAGAGCGACGGCACGCGCGCAGGCGACGTTGCGACAGACCGAGCCGTTTCGCGCCGAACTTGTCGGACATCTGGACGGCGAAGAAATCCGATTGAAATATGCGTTTGTCGAAGCAATTGACGGGTTGATCCCCCGCGTAATCGAAGTCAGGGCCTTCGGTCGGCTGGAGAGCGGGGCAATTGCAACCTTGATCACGCGACCCTGACCATCCCGTTGCGGCGCCGTGTCGCTGGTATCTGTACGGCGGACCTAACGCGGGCTTGCCAGATCAAGGCGTCTTGCGCGCGGCGAACGAATGCTCGACAGTATCCACAAGCAACGAGGGAAGGTTGGCCTTGCGACTCCATGAGCCGCTATTCAATGTGCTGGCGGCGCGGCTTGTTGCGACGGGGCTGCGCGCCAACACTGTTTCCTTGGCATCAATCCCGCCTGCACTGGCTGCCGGGTACTGCGCGGCGCAAGGCTGGTTCTGGGCAGCAGCCGCTTTCTTCCTACTCAGCGGATTTGCCGACCTTCTCGACGGTGCACTTGCGCGGACAGGCGGAACCTCCAGCCGCTTCGGAGCCTTGCTGGATTCCTCGCTTGATCGGGTGGCAGATGGCTGCATTCCGCTTGGTCTTATGGTCTTCTACGCCCCCTTCGGTGCGCTCGTCCTTCTGCCTGGCGCGGCACTTCTGTCCGGATTGTGGATCCCCTATATCCGCGCGCGGGCACAATCGCTTCAGCTTGGACTGCCGCGCCTATGGATGCGCCGCGAAGACCGCTTCGGCCTGATGATTGCCGGGCTTGTCCTTGCACCTTTCGAGTGGGCGCAACACCCATGGCCTGCGACGCCGCTTGTGCTGGCATTGCTCGCCATCGCGCTTGCTGGTGGCGTCGCAGGCGTGGTGGCCCTGCGGGCAGCTGCACGCACTGCGCGACACGACGAATGACCACTCGCCATGACCCAACCCGGCTCAGGCAAGCGTGATCGCCGCTTCTCCCAGCACCAGAATGCGCCGGTCCTGACCGGCGGTCAGCCGGACCAAAGTCAGCCCTGTCGGATCAGTCGCGACAATGCGCCCGTCACAGCGCAGCGGCGTGCCTGCCCGTACCGGCTCGACGAACCGGCACTGAAGCCGCTTGATTGACCGGCAATGCGGCCAGGCCGCGAGACACTCGGCCATCTGCGCCATGAGCAACATTCCGGGCACAAGGATATCCTCGAAACCCGCAGACCTTGCGACATGCCGATCGCGATGCAGCGGGTTGTCGTCGCCCGAAGCCGCCAGATAGGCCGCGATCACGTCGTGATCCGCAAGCGGCAGATCGGAACCGGGCAACCGCGTGCCGATCATGAGCGAGGTCTGCTGGCTGCCTGAGCACCCTCACAGGTGACAAGTGCCAACCGCAACTCGAGAGATCCGACCGCGCGTCCATCGGGCGCGGTAATCTGGCCCGTGATCTGCACAATCCTGCGCGGGTCCGGCCCATCGACAGCGAGCGAAAGCAGATAGTCTTCGCCAACGCGTAAATTCTCTGACAATGCAATGGTCTGGTCCAGATGCACCGGCAGAACGCCGCCCGCAATTCCTGAGTCCTCCTGCACGGCGGCTATGATTGCGACGCGGATCTCCGGGGGCGAGAGCCAGCAGATCGGAAACGCGAAAGGGACAGGCGCAACGCTGTTGGTGCTCGCCCCGGCTACCTTGGCATAGTCGCGGACGCGCGCGGCATCGACAGTCACCGGAAACGCCCCGATCGGGCGCGAGGCGGATGTTTCGGTGCGCGCATTCATACGGCGCGCTGTACCAGCAGCGACGCGTTGATGCCCCCGAAAGCGAAGGAATTCGACATCACGGCCTCCAGTCGCGCCGGACGGGCTGCGCCTGTGGGTATGTGCAGGTTGCATCTGGGATCAGGCTGCTCAAAATTCGCTTGCGGCGGCACGATCTGATGCCGCAAGGACTGCACAGCAACGACCAGCTCAAGTGCGCCTGCCGCCCCGAGCGCATGTCCGAGTACAGGCTTGGAGGATGAAACCGGGATGCCGTCCAGCGCAACGCCGAACACCTCGCGCAGGGCGTGAGCCTCGTTGATGTCGTTCAGGACCGTACCCGTACCATGGGCGTTGACATAGCCTACCCGCTCGGGCGCGACGCCTGCATCTTCGAGCGCCTCTGCCATCGCGGCAACCGCACCAGCCACATCAGGCTGGATCATGTCTTTCGCGTCACTACTGGTGCCGTAGCCATCAAGCCAGGCCAGTGCCTCGCCACCACGCGCGCGCAGGGCAGCTTCAGATTCCAGCACAAAGACAGCGGCCCCCTCGCCGATCACCATGCCGCTGCGTCCCGCCGAGAATGGCTGGCATCCGCGCGGCGACAGCACGCGCAAGAGTTCCCATGCCCGCATGGTCGCCGGTGTGATGCAGGCCTCTGTACCCCCCGCCAAAGCGCGGTCCACCAGACCGGCGCGGATCATCTGCGCAGCGCAGCCGATGGATTGCGCCCCGGATGCACAGGCACTGACCAACCCGAAACTCGGGCCAGTAACGCCATAGGCAATAGAGACATGCGATACGGCAGAACTCGGCATGATCCGGGGCACCGACATCGGTTCATTCCGCAACCCGGCTTCGTGGCCCTTGTAAAAGATATAACAACTCTCGTCGATCGAGCCAGCGCCACCGATCCCGGTTCCAATTACGGACGCACTGCGCCTGCCCGCCAGAATATCAGGCGCAATTCCTGCCTGCGCGACCGCCTCGGCAGCGGCGACAAGCGCAAACTGCGAGTAGCGCTCGGTGGTTCGTGGCACTTTCCCGCCAAGCAACTGGTCGGCATCGAAGTCGGGAATCTGCGCCGCGATTCGTACACGCAAACCCTCGCCGCGCGGCAAGCTGAGCGGGCGTACTCCGGAAATGCCGTCACGGGTGGCAGACCAGAGCGCTTCCACGCCAATGCCCGGGGCGCTGACGGCACCCATGCCCGTTATCGCGACTCGAGAGCTCAAGGTTTGGGGCCGATACTCTGCAACTCGTCCGGACGCATCTGTGTCACGATCGCCTCGACAAGCTCGGCGAGATTGCGCGCGGATGTCAGATCGTCGCTCATGGGTAAGTAGACGTTAAGCTTCTCCTCCACGCCCATGAGGATCGAAACAACATCGATCGAGGCGAGATCGAGGCTCTCAAGCGTTGCTTCGGGGACAACAAGTTCTGGGGCGACCTTGCCTTCCTCGGCGATGATTTGCACCAGCTGCTCCAGCAGGCCATCCTCTGGCAGATCCGGCCAGGTTGTCCTGGCCGGGGCACGCGCGTCTTGAACTGGCGGGTTGGTGGTATCGGAAACGGAAGGGTCTGTCATCAGGCCTCCTGTGATGCAATCAGGCCAAAGCCTTGCAATAAACACGATATGTGCGTGTGATCCTGAAGTTGAAACGGGCCAATAGCTTTGTCAATGCGGTATTGTCTTCCAGGACCCAACCGCCTTCAATCCAGTCTAGGCCGAGGGCTTCCTGGCTGGCGATCAATTCATCAATCAAGGTGAGGATCACCGCCGCGGAGGCCGCACTGAAGCGCAGGCGCGACGATATGCCGAGAAGCACGACAAGACCGCTTTTCGGGCGAAAGCGGAGCGCACGCCAGATCAGCCGGAGCCAGCCCAACGGCGAAGGATACGGGCCAAGCCCATGTGTCAGTTCGTAAGTGTTTGGAATCGCGATTTGCATCGCAACCGGCTCTCCATCCAGGTCGATGATCCGGCCCGCCTCGGGCGGTATAAGAGGTGCGAGCGCAGCAACACCGCGCATATCTTCGAGTGTCAGGGGCACATGCCCCCAGTTATTCTCCCAGCCATCGTTGAAAAGATCTCGCAAGACGGGCAGATCCTTGCGGAGGCTGCGCCATGTCACAGACCGAACGCTCAGCCTCGGATATCGCTCTCCGAGGCGCATGTCGGTGCGCACCCGCGCGCCGTCGAACTGCCCCAGATCCAGCCCCCAGTAGCTGACATCCTGCCATTTGGAGTATCCGAGAGCTTCTACATGCGCCCGAAGATAGGGCGGATGCCACGGAATGAGTGTCAGGGGAGGGCGCTCGTATCCACGCACCAGCAAGCCAGGCTCGCCATACATGTCGAGCATATTGGGCCCGTAAGCATTGGTACATCCTTTCGCACGCAACCAGTCCTCGGCCGCATCCACGAGCGCCGCCACCACCTCGCGGTCATCAATAGCATCAAGACAGCCGAACATGCCGCTACCATCGGGCACGCCAACGGGTCGGTCATCCGCAATCTGGGCCGAAATGCGCCCGACTGCCCGAGCGCCACGATAAGCCAGCCAGTACTGGACAGTTCCGCGCCGACAAAACGCATTTCGTCGCGGATCCAGCAGCATCGCGCGGTCAATGTGAAGCGGCGGCTCATACGTCGCAATGTCGCGATACAACATGGCGGGCAAGTCAATAAACTGCCGCAGCATGCGCCGCCCCAAGACCGGGACGATCGCAATCTCCCGGGCATGAGGCTTGGCGGCGTCATCCGGCGAGTGGTCAGCTAGACGGAGTTGTGTTTTCAGGGCCAAATCGCCAGCCTTTCGTCCGTTCGGGCGACAGGGATCTCAAAGTTGTTCAGACGCATCCAGACCGCATGGGCTATTCCTGCCCGCTGCGCTGTCGCAACCGTTATTTCAGATACAGCTGATCTGCCCAACCGAGGGTCCCGCTTTCCTTGCGCAAGATACTATCGGGCGGCGGCAGTACCAAGCTGACGTGTCAAACTGGCGCCTTTATTCGCCAGTTGTCATGCAAAATCAATCCAAGAGTGCATTCTCATAAACCCCTGTTCAAGATGCATGTTTTGACGCGCCGCTTTGCATCAGAGCGGATCATATCAGGTTGTCGCTGCAACCATCGCAACCAACTTGCCGGGTGCCACTGTCTCGGCCCCTTTGGCATGCGGATCTGATGCACTAGCGCCAGACCGGGTACTGGCAGCGACGTCGGAGCGACGCGTTCAGCGTCACCATACGCCCGCCCGTTCACCACCCTGCACACAGCCCGCGCTATCAGCATTCCAGAGCATATGGCCTTTGTTTGGCCCAGGTGCTAACAAATTGACAAACAAATAAAGGCAGGTTTGCGATGCCGTCAAATCCGGTCAGGATCGCTGTTGTTGGCGTGGGAAACTGTGCCAGTTCTCTGGTTCAGTCTTTGGCATTTTATGGGGGCGAGATAACAGGGCCGCTGCCAACCGGTCTGATCTATGCCGATATTTGTGGCTATGGGGTTGGCGATATCGAAGTGGTCGCCGCATTCGATGTGCATGCTCAGAAAGTTGGCACCGATTTGGCTGAGGCAATCTTCTGCGCACCGAACAATACCTACCGCTTCGCCCAACCATCCCCGACCGGGGTGATTGTCGAGCGCGGCCCGACACTGGACGGGATCGGCGAGTACCTGAAGGATGTGGTGCCCGAATCGGATCTGCCGCCCGTGGATGTTGAGCAGGTCCTGCGACAGACTGGAGCGCAGATTCTTGTGAACCTCTTGCCGGTCGGGTCCGGGCAGGCGACGGCGCACTATCTGGAAGCAGCCCTGTCCGCTGGCTGTGCCGTAGTGAATTGCATCCCCGTCTTTGCAGCCTCGGACGCGGGTTGGGCAGCGCGGTTCAGCGAGGCAGGCCTGCCCATAATCGGCGATGATATCAAGAGCCAGCTTGGCGCGACCATCCTGCACCGGACGCTGGTACAGCTCATGCGCGAGCGCGGCATATCATTGACCCATACCTATCAGCTCAATTTCGGCGGCAATGCCGACTTTCAGAACATGCTCGAGCGCAAGCGTCTGAATACCAAGAAGCAATCCAAGACCCGAGCCGTGACAAGCCTGCTGGAAACACAACTACCCGCCGACGATGTCCATGTCGGCCCCAGCGACCATGTGCCCTGGCTGCAAGATCGCAAATGGGCACATATCCGGTTGGAAGGGACAGGCATCGGCGGTGCCCCGCTGGCAATCGAAGTGAAGCTCGAGGTCTGGGACTCGCCCAATTCTGCCGGTGTGGTTCTCGATGCCATCCGCTGCGCGCGTCTCGCACTCGACCGCGGCGATGCGGGGCCGATTGATCCGGCTTGCGGGTACTACATGAAATCGCCCCCCGTGCCGCGTGAGGATGCCGTCGCGCGTGCCGCGCTTGAAGCCTATCTGGCCGGAACCACACTCTGATCGCGGCGCGGAGGGTCTATCGCGGTGAATGCCCCGAACAACCTATGGCGCGATTTCAGGGGCTATTGGGGCCATTGGTGGCCCGTCGCCCTCGCCCCGCTATGGTTCCTTCTGGCCATGATCGTCATCGGCAAGGTGCGAGCCGAGCACTACCCGATCGTTCTGATCCTGACCTTTCTTGCACTCCATTCCAATCGCAGCCGAGATCTGCTCCTGGCCTGTGCACCGGGGATTGCAGCGCTCGCCGCACATGAGGTTGTGCCCTGGCTGCGCCCCTACTTCGTGGTCGAGGGGCGGATTTGGGGATGCGAATTGCAACGGCTGGACGCAACCCTTTTCAGCTTTGGAACAGGTCTGGCTCCGCCCGATCTGCTCAGTCCACATCACAGCCCGGCGGCGGATCTGTTCTTTGCCCTGCCCTATACACTGTTCTGGGCGGTTGTCGTCATCTATGCCGTCCTGCTCTATTTTCGCGATCTGCCGACGATGCGGCGCTTTCTATGGCTGCTGGCGCTGATACACTTGGCGGCCATGGTCCTATGGCTGGCCCTGCCGTCTGCCCCGCCCTGGTATGTGCGCGACCATGGATGCATGATCAACCCCGAGGCGCTGCCATCGGCTGCCGGGCTGGCGCGCCTGGATGAACGCTTCGGGATTACCTATTTTGCCGAGTTCTACAGCCGCGCGCCAACGGCCTTTGGGGCGCTACCCTCGCTGCATGTGGCCTTTCCGGTCGCCGCGCTTTTCGCCGCCTGGAGCAGCACCGCCCTACCGGGGCGCGCTGTGCTGCTGGCCCTGTCGGGCTGGATGGTGCTGGCCTCGGTCTATCTTGATCATCACTGGCTGATCGACGGAATGGTGTCGATCCTGCTGATTGCGGTTTTCCATGTGGTCCTGTGGACCCTCTGGCCCCGCTATAGAGACCGCGCACACTAAGCACGCGGATTGTCCATCGCAGCAAACGACATGCGCGCGCTGCCGCCACGCAAAATCTGTCAATCAGGTTTTGACGCGACGATCCGGTTGACCAGGATCAAGGCCCGCGCGTGCCAGATGAAGACACCACAGACCAGAATGCCGGGCAGCATCCAGAACGCCGGGATCGGGGCAAGATGGCCATATTTTCCCAATGTGGTCAGGGTCTGGGTCAGGAAATGAAGGGTGTAAAGGGCCCCACCCAGCCACAGACCTACGCTGATATTCGGACGTGGCCGGATCAGCGCGAAACACAGCGCCGCGATGAACACACAGATCGCGACCAGCCGCACCAGCCCGGCAAACCGGCTTTGCAGGATCGACCGGTACAAATGCTGTTGCGGCACACCCAAGTTGGCCGACGCCACCTGTGCAAGGTCAGACTGCGTCCAGAAACGTGGTTCCAGCTCGAAATTGCGCAGCCAGATCGGGTGCAGCGCGATTGCCGTGTCTTGATGCGCACCGTTTGCGGGTTCGGAACGCCATATCTCGGGCGCTTCCAGACGCAAAACAGCGCCATCAAATGCCGCGCGCTCTGCAGTGAATACCTCTTTCAACCGATTGTCCCGCCCCAGTCGGAAAACCGTAATCTCGCTCATGGCAGGAGGGTCACTGCCGAAATCGACCTGCGCCCGGACAATAGCCCCGTCAAGCGCGATCCAGTGTTGCTGCGCCTCCAGCCCGCTCAGTCTTGGTCCATACCATGTCCGAAACTTGTGCACCGACTGCGCCTCGACCGAGAGCGGGCGCAGGAACGCCAGCGAAGCAACCTGAACCGCCCCGAGCACCAGTCCCAAAAGCAACGCCGGAAACAGGGAAACCAGAGTCGCACGACCGGTACTGGTGATCATGGCGCGTTCATACCCACGCGCCAGCGTCCATTCGGACCAGATAATGCCGATCCCGCCTGCAAGCGGGATGATCGCAGGCAGGTTGTAGGTGAAGCGCAGCATCAGATAAAAGGCGATCCGGCCCCCTGTTTGGCCCAGGACATCCGGCCCCGCCGCCGCCGTCACCGTGTCGAAATTCACTGCGATGTCGATGGCCAGAACGCCTGCAGACAGCACAAACACCATGATCAGGCTGCGTATCAGATACAGCCGCCCGACATAGCGGGTTTCGAGACCGAGTATCGCCAGAGCCGGCTCCCCTGTTCAGACCCGCAACTGTGCCGGTATCATTAGGGAATTGCCCGCACGCAAAGTCAAGACCACCACTGCAAAGCAGATCAGCAGACCGCCTGCAAGCCCAACCGCAACAGCTTGAACGATGTCCATTCGGGACAACAGACGGGCAAGCGGTTCGACCGAGAAACCGGCCGCGAAAATCGCGGCGACAGCGCCTGGCCCGGCCAGCAGGACAAAGGCACCACGGGTCAGAGCCATTGCGAGGGCGGCAAGGGCGGGCGCAAGAAATGCGACCACGGCGGCCATCAAGATACGTAGCACGGCTTCCCGCGCGGCAGGGCTGTCGCGGCCTTGGGGGCCCAATAACTCGGTAAGGGTCATGGACGGAAGATGTGACAATCGGTCGCGAAAGGCGGGAATGATTAATGTCTCAGCGCTGAAGTTGACCGCTCCGGACAGGATTTTGCGCTGCATTTCGATTTGGTCGCCAACCAAGAAATCATGAATCTCGGCATCGGACAGAGTCACGATGCCATCGGTCTGTTCCGTGCGGAACAGAACCCGGGAATCGCGCGCAGTGACAACCTGTTCCTCTCCATCGGCAGCAGGGCGGTGGATGAACACCCGCACATCGGTGTCCTTGCCCGGTGTCTGGTGAAAGACAAAGGTCGTTTCGTTGAGCTGAATGACGTTCCGGGCACCGGTCTGACCCGTGGCAAAAGCGACATACCGCGCCTCGTGCAAGCTCTTGTGCAACTGGTGCTCGGCATGGGGGCGGATGAAACCGCTGCTTGCCATCGCAAGCAGAAAGCTGATTGCGCCAAGAGCCACACATAACGTCACAATCTGCACCGGCGATAGCCCCACCTGTGCAAGGATCACGAAATCACCGGCCTCGCGCCGCTGAAGCAGCACAACATAGACGGCAATCGCAACACCCAGCGGCAGCCCGAGAAACAGGATCTCGGGTAACGCCAGCAGCGAACTTCTTGCCAGAAACCCTGGCCCAAGTCCGTTTTCCAGAGCGACGAACAAAAGGTTGGTCAGGATCTTGTCCGAGATGAACAGCGCTTCGATTCCGATGACGACCAGCAACAGAAGCGCCCCAATCTGGCGAAGCACACTGTGCAGGTAGATCCGGGGGAAATGCCAGTGCCGCATCTGCGTTACCCCGTTCACAGAGCAAAATCCGGAGCGAGG
Organism: Paracoccaceae bacterium; assembly: GCA_007116575.1. Classification (GTDB taxonomy): domain Bacteria; phylum Pseudomonadota; class Alphaproteobacteria; order Rhodobacterales; family Rhodobacteraceae; genus Roseinatronobacter. Next base: position 42,405 of record SKIF01000039.1, on the reverse strand, counting down.
AACGCGCTGCGTAACCCGGCATCGGCAAGCACGCTTTCGGGGGATCCATGACCGAGGATCGTCCCGTTTGAAAGCACGATGACTCGATCCGCAATCGCAAGCGCCGCCCGGATATTATGGTCGGTCAACAGAATGCCGATACCACTGCGCGCGAGCCTGACAAGCATCCGAGAAAGATCCGCGATCCTTATCGGATCAAGCCCGACGAAAGGCTCGTCGAGCAACAGATAGCGCGGCTCCGAGGCGAGCGCGCGGGCGATCTCGCACCGCCGGACCTGCCCCCCTGAAAGGGCCGACGGCATGGCCTCGGACAGCTCGGTCAACTCGAACTGCTCCAGAAGTGTCCGCAGTCGCGCGGCGCGCTGCCTCCGGCCAGGCAGTCTGGGCTCGAGCACCAGTGCGAGATTGTCACGCACATTCAGGCCACGAAACACCGAGGGTGCCTGAGGCAGGTAGCCCAGTCCCAGCCGCCCCCGCCCGAAGCCAGGCAGCCGGGTGATATCCTGTCCGTCAAGCACGATCACACCCGAGTCGGGCTGCTCCAGCGCGGTGAGTATGTTGTAGAGCGTCGTCTTGCCTGATCCGTTGGGCCCTATCAGTGCCGCGATCTCGCCCCGGGCAAGGGTGAAAGACACCCGGCTCAATGCCTCCCGCCCGTCGAAACGCTTGGACATGTCCGTCACCTGCAAACCTGTCACTGCGCGGGAAGCGAGAGAGTCCATTGGCCTGCCTATCGCGATGGCGCGCGGCTTCGCGCACCGGTTGCCACGATCCCGAGTAGAGCTACGGCGATCGAGGTTGCCAACACGACCGCATGATGCAGCAACCCGGCCGCGAGCGCGAGGTCGGCGGGTGCCCCGACAAGCACCAGTGCCGCGAAAACGCCGGCAGGGTGTGTTCCGAGATTTGCGGGCATGACCGGGACGAGCGTTGTCACACTCACAGCCGCCACCACGAGCAAGGCCGCGACCGGATCGGGCGCGAGACCGCAGGCAACAAGCACGGCAAGTGCCGCCGCAATCTCGAACGCGCGCTTCACGACAGCAAGTCCCAGCCCGCCAAGAACGACACGAGCCGTGCCGACCCTGGCCGCATCCCGCAGGAAGATCGCAACCTGTGATATCAGACGCGACATCATCCCCGCGTAGCGCGACGCCAAAGCGTCCAGATGCCCCTGCGTGTGCCGTGCAAAGACAAGGGCCACCACCATGACAACCCCAAGCACGAGCAGCGACAACGCGACAAGATGAATCGCGCGGGGCAGCGGCGCGAGCATCAGCGCGAGTAGCAGGACCAGAAGCTTGGTGGCCAGCGCGAAGAACTGGTCCAGCGACATGAGTGCGCCTGCCTGGGAATATGTCAGCCCGCCATGCGATTTCAGCGCCAGCACACCTGCGGACACGCCTGCAAGCCCCGACATAGAGACCTTGGCACCAATAGACAAAGCAACCGCCGCCATGATTCCGCGCCACCGGACTGAGGTCAGAGCCGAGGCGATGAGACCCCACTGCCAGACCCAGAACGGAATCACGCCCAACTGAAGCGCTGCCGCAAGCCCCAGCAACAAGGGGTCGGTGGACCGCAGCGCCGTCAGAATGTCGCGCCATGGCAGCAGCGTGGTCGCATAGCCCAGCGCCAGAGCAACAGCGATGACCAGCAGTGCCTGCAAAGGTGCAACGCCTTCCAGCCTGCGCGTTATGCGTCCAGGTTCAAGTATGGCAGAGGTCTCCGTCTGGTCCTGAATGGAACGTCGGCTGTTTCACCATCCATACAACTGAACATGCCCCCTGTGAACCGGGAGAGGGCCGAGTCGAGGAACAGCGCGCCTGATATCCGGCAATTCCCGGCCACCGCCTGCCCGAACACCCTTCTTCTCAGCGGGATGCTGAAGTCGCTATCGCCCGAGGCAAGTCATGTGCCCGCGGCATCTTTGCGGCCTTCTGATAGCCGGCGCTGGGTGTTTCTTTGCCTCTTGGCTCGGGAAACAACTGTCACACAGGGCGAAGAGCCGCGCAAAGATCGGTCTTGCCAATCACATGTTCAATTCTGTCCCGCAAGTCCGATTCAAGCCGTATGATATCCTGCAGATCATGCAGTCTGGCCTCGATCGTCACGTCTACGGTATGATGATCCGGCAAACAGCGGATGCGCAGTTTTGTGACGTCGGAGACTTCCGGGAAGGACTCGATCACCTCCAGGACCGCCAGTGACAGCTGCGGATCGACCCGGTCCAGCAGCATACCCAGCGCGCGGCGGCCGACCGTGTAGGACGTATAGCTGAGAAGGCCAGCAACTCCGATTGCCGCAATCGTGTCGGCAACAGGCATTCCGTACCATGCGCCAACGAACCCCAGGGTCACCAACACCGTGCCCAGCGAGTCCGTGAGGAAATGCGCGGCATTCGCTTCCAGCGCCATGCTGCCCGTCGCGCGCGCGGCACGTTTGACGATCAGATGTCGGATGAAATCGGCCATTGCGGCAAGCGCGACAGCACCCAGATACCATGCCTCCAGTTGCATCGGCGCTGTGCCCTCGAACAGCTTGAGCGCCGCCAGATGCCAGATGAAGACCGCGATGATACCCAAAAGCACGGCCTCGGCCAGCGCGGCAAAGGCTTCAAGTTTCTCGCGCCCGCAGGTCCAGCCCGGATCTGACCCACGACCCGACAGGCTGACCACGGCGACAGTGACACCCGTCACGATGATGTCGATCAGGCCCTGCAACGCGTCGGCAACCAGCGCGAGCGAACCCGACAGGATACCGACAAGCAGCTTGCCGATGGTAAGGACAATGGTCGTGATCAGGGACCCGATGGCCACCATCAGCTTATAGGCGTCGTTGCCCATGCCCAGAATTGTTCCGAACCCGCGCGGCAATCGGAAATTGATGCTGAAATCAGTCATGCAATCTCCATGTCTTGCACGCGTGGATATCAGTGAAAACTGGCAGAAATTTGGACTGGTCAGGAAAGTCCGGTTTCCCGGATCGTCCAGCGCGCGGCCGTCACCGCAGGCTCGAGGCTCAGACGACCGACGATCTGTTCCAGCGCCGAGTCGGATGTGGTGTCGGCATTGACCTCGGCCATGACCTCGACGCGGTCCGTATCCTCAATATTCTCCGATTCCAGCCCGGTCAGGTGCAACCCATTCTCGGAAAAGCCCTGCAACATCAGCGCGCGAACATGAGCCTCTTGCGCGCCCCTGCAGATAATCTCGACCGCGTAGTAGCGCGTCAGTTCCGTTGTCTGGATCGGCTGGCGGTCGAGCACCCGCGCGAGCGGTCGCAGGCCCAGGTTGACAAAGACCACTGCGCCCGTGACCGACGCCGCCAACATGAATTCTCCTGCGCCCGCAAGCATCCCGATGGCCGCCGCGCACCACAGCGTTGCGGCTGTGTTCAACCCGCGCACATTGAAGCCTTCGCGAAAGATGATACCCGCGCCCAGAAACCCGATCCCCGATACGATCTGCGCGGCAACCCGGGTGGGGCTGATCTCTTCGGGGAAGGCAGCGGAAAACAGCACGAAGCTGGCCGCACCGAGCGACACCAGCGTGTTCGTGCGCAACCCCGCCAGTCGCTGGCGCCATTGCCGTTCCATGCCGATCACTGCCCCGAACAGAAGCGCGGCAGAGAGGTTCAGGATCGGTTGCAGTTAGATCAGATCAGGCATGTGGCTGGCTTTCCATAATGGGCAGGCATGACGCCCGCGCGTAACACGCTCATGACGGCGCGGCCCAGAGCAGGCGAATCTCTGCCAGATCGCTGCCCGTCCTCTGCACGCGCTTTGCCACGCTACGCTGCGCGCCCTCGGACGGGGCGGCGCGCAGTTCCACCACCGCAATCACCCCGTCATCGCGGTAATCCAACCGTAAATGGCGGATCGTGTCCGCCGCCACCACCCCGTCAAGGCACTCGCGCACCACCTGCGCCAGTTCCGGGCGCAGCGCGGCGTCATGGGCGGCTGGCCCGTCTGCATGGCCGTCGGGTTCGGGGTGGATGATGATCTCGGCCATATCGGGCAGCGTCTCCAGCACATGGGCGCGTGCCGCCTCGCACAGCCGGTGGGCCTCTGACAATGTCATCGCCGGGTCGAGCGTGATATGCACATCGGCCTGAATGCTGCCGCCCAACTGGCGCAGGCGCAGCTCATGGGCGTCGCGCACCCCCGGCGTTGCCATCAGCGCAGTCATGATCTGTTGCGCCATTTCCTCGGGCGGGGCAGTATCAACCAACTCGCTGATCGCCGGGAGGCCGTAATGCCACGCCACGCGCCCCAGCATCAGCGCGATGATGCCTGCCCCAAGCGCATCGGCCCAGGGCGCGCCCAGCATCGCCGCGCCAATCCCTGCCAGCGCCACCACCGATGTCACGGCGTCCGAGCGGTGATGCCAGGCATTGGCGGCCATCATCGCCGATCCGGTGCGTTTCGCCACCGCCTTGGTGTAATGGTACAGCCCCTCTTTCAGCGCGATGGACAGCGCCGCGACCCACAGCGCCAGCGCCCCCGGCGCTGTGTCCGGCGGGTCGATCAGCCGCGCCCCCGCATCGATCAAGATGCCGAAAGCCGCCAGCGCCAACATGGCGGCAATGGCCAGCGTGGCCAAAGTTTCAAAGCGGCCATGCCCGAAGGGATGTTCGCTGTCGGGCGGGCGGTGCGAATGCTTCAGCGCCCAGATCACTGCCGCGTCAGAGGCCAGATCAGAGAGCGAATGCACCCCGTCCGCCACCAGCGCCTGACTATTGGCCACCAAACCGGCAATGATCTTGGCCACCGAAAGCGGGCCGTTCAGTACCACCCCGGCCCAGGCCGCGCGGCGCTTGTCGCGCAGGGCATCACTGTCGATGGTCGTGTGCAAATGGGTCATGTTGCTTGGCTTTCAGTCCGGCCCAGAGGTGTCATCTGACCTAGCATGCCATGTCGCGCCACCGATAGCTGAAAGCCGCGCAGGATCGGGATCGCGCAGGCCCAGTCCTGACAGTCGCGCCCAAGCCGCGCGCGGGTGTCCCGGTCAAGCCGCGTGACAATCGCGATCTGCGCGCCCGCAGGCAAGAGCGCGAGACAACGCGCGGCCTCCTCGGATGGCAGGCGCACGAGCGCGCGGGCGATGGCATCCGGCGTGTGCCGAAGCAGCGCGGGACGCTCCGCTTTCATGCTGTCGCCATAGATGAAGGCGCGCAGATGGGCGGTGGTGAGGTTGCTTTGCGTCTTGGGTGTGTGCGGGCTCATACAGGTCATGACCGCCTCCTGTTGGCTTTGCCCCGCGCATTGGCCCGCGCGGTGTCGGGGCAACGCATTATGCGAAGAGGCAGGAAAGTTGCGATAAGTGAGCGTCAGGCAGAAGTGTTTGCTCCACATTGAGGGAAACCGGGCAGCGCCAAAGGCGCTGCCCGGTCAGAGTGTCAGTAGTTTAGATCTGAATCCCCAGTAGCCAGGACGCCATCAGGAAATAAACCAGCAGGCCGGAAAAATCCTTGATGGTTGTGATGAACGGGTCAGCCCCCGGCGCATGGTCCACACCGATCTTGATCATGATATAGGGCAGCAGGAAGCCCAGCATCGAGGCCAGAAAGACCGAGGTGAAGAGCGCCACGCCAACGACAATCCCCAGTTGCGGGATGTCATTCGGCACGCCTTGCCAGAAATAGGCCACTACCCCGGCCACCAGCGCTATGCCGACAGCCATGGTCAGGCCAACCAGCGCCTCGCGGGCGAAGTTCTTGCGCCAGAAATCCTTGATCGTGACATGCCCCAGCGCATAGCCGCGCGCAAAGATGGTCGAGGATTGCGTGCCGACATTGCCGCCCATATCCATCACCAGCGGGATGAAGATCGCAAGCGCCAGAACCGCGCCCAGCACATCCTCGAACTGGTCGATCAACCCGCCGACGATCAGACCGCCTGCCAGCGTCACCATCAGGAACAGGATACGCACGCGCACTGTGTACCAGATCGGCCCCTGGGTCAGCTTTTCCGAGCGCACATGGTCTTCGGTGTGGAACATGTCCCCCACGCCGGCCTTGAAATAGATATCATCCGAGGTCTCGGCCTCGAGAATATCCATCGCATCGTCAAAGGTCAGCACGCCGATCATCTCGCGCTTCGAGTTGACGACCGGAAGAAGTGGCACATCCTTCAGTTGCAGGCGGCGGGCGGCAGCTTCCTGATCCATATCATGGGCCACGGCCAGATCCGCGCCTTCGACCGAAGGCATGATTGTGCTGACCGGGTCGGCGCGCAGCAGCGCTGAGAGCCGCGCATATCCCTTGTAGCGGCCTCGCCCGTCCACGACAAAGACGACAGCGGCCTGTCCTGCAGGCATACGCGAGCGGCGGACAGCTTCCAGCGCTTCGCTGACTTTTACAGTGTCATTGACATAGACAAAGGCATCGCGAATCCGGGCAGAGATGGGGCCGCCGCTGACTTTGGTTGCGGCCACCGCGCTGCCGAGTGTTTCGATAGTAGTGCTTGCCATGTGATTTCTCCATTGGCTTGAGGAAAGTTGAGCAGGGTTTGATTTTCAGTGGCTGGCATTGGCCAGCCCTGCCTTTGCGCGTCAGCGCAAGGCGGAAGAGAGGGCGACCGGGCCGATCTGGCTGTCTTTGCGGTAGAGTGCGCAGGGCCGACGGATCTGCCTGAGCAGTGTCTTCGCCGGGCCTTTCTCTGGCAGCTGTTCGGACCCCCCGTGCACGGCCAAGCACCGTCCCATTTCGGCCAGGACCATCTTGAGCCGCGCCGTGCGCGCAGTGGGAGCTTTTTCTAGCTGCGCAAGAAGATGGTCCATATGGCCGAACAGATCGGCGGGACGGGCGGTTCTGGTATCGGGATGGCGCATGTTCATGACCAGTCCTCCGCTTCAGGGTTTGTTCTGGGGGATGACACACAAAGCCGCGCTGTCGGCAGATGGCTTTGCGCCTTTTCCGGTCGATGTCACGGGCCTGCCATCGCCATCAATCACCGGCACATGCGCGCCGAATGCGTTGGCAACCAGATCCGCGGTGTCAGTGCCACCTGGCAGGACCAGCACCATATCAGCGCGCGAATCCTACAGCATGAAGGCATTGCGGATGGCTTCGGCGCGCTTGCCGAATTCCCGCCAATTCACAGGGTAACACACGACATGGAGCCGCATTTCGCGCGCCCAATCCTCGGCAGTGATGCCAAGCGCGCCACTGCCACCATGGATCAGCACAGTGACAGGGCGCAGCGCATGGGCACGCGAAAGCGCGCGGCGGATAAGGGTGACATCATCCAGATGCCGCCCTCCGGCGATGATCAGGCGCATAACATGCACTCCCGACGCAGATGCGTGCAGGCCTCAGCCCGCGCGCAGCTCGGCTTGCTGGGCGAGAAGTGCGCAACGGGGGGTGTTCAATGCGTCGGGCTGTATGGGCGTGGCGGTCTGGCAATGCTGCACGGGCCTGCCTGTGCGCGCGTCACGCAGCCAGCAGGCGACAGGGGTGCGACGCGCGGTTGCGCCGGGTGGGGCCATATGGGCGAAGTGAAAAGTCATTACTGTGCCTCCGTCCAGCCGCGCCGGTCTGGAAGCACAAGGGCCGCGTTACATACGCGCGCCCCAAAGCCGCAGACAGGCCGGGTGGTCTGAATTTGTCCGGAAGGTCTGGCGGCTGCGCAGCATCTTGCAAAACACAGAGGCCAGACCGCTACTAGAGCAACTGTCCATGGGTCTCTCTGGTTGATACACGAAAACGGCTGAGCTTGTGTCAGCGCGGGCGACGTAGCCCCATCGACCGGCAAAGTCAAAAATCGATCAGCTCAGCAAGGATCGCTTGGTGCGGCGGAAGTTGATCGTGCTTTTCAAACAATGGCTTATCTAATTTGGGCGGATCACGGCACGGCATCCGAATGCCGGTCGGGTCGGAGCAGCGATGCAGGTCACTGGCCACTCTCGCGGCCAGTGACCTGCCTTCAAAAACACCAGCCTTCGCAATCGAGGCTCATTCGCGAAGCGTTCTGGTCAACCGGATCGCACCCGCACGAGGGCCGCAAGCACTGGCGGCCCTCTTTCCCGGTCATCTTGTCAAAACGCCATGCGGTGCATCGGGGCATATGTGTCCGGACAGAGGCATCATACAGCAAGCACTGCGTTCACCGCGCGTTTCCAGCGCGCATAACGCGCATCGCGCGCAGCGGCATCCATACTGGCGGTGAATTGCCGCTCGACGGCCCAGCCCTTGGCGAAATCCGCCATCCCCGGCCAGACGCCCGCGCGCATCCCCGCCAACCATGCCGCCCCCAACGCGGTGGTTTCCAGCACTTGCGGGCGGTCCACTGGCGCGCCGATGATGTTGGACAGGAACTGCATAGCGTAGTCATTCGCGGCCATGCCACCATCCACCCGCAGAGTCGGCTGCGTGCCTTCGCGCACCCAGTCGGCCTGCATCGCCTCTAACAGGTCGCGGGTCTGATAGCCCACTGACTCAAGCGCCGCCCGGGCGAATTCCGCCGGGCCGGAATTGCGCGTCATCCCGAATATCGCGCCGCGCGCCTCTGGCTTCCAATAGGGCGCGCCGAGCCCCACGAAAGCAGGCACGAGAAGCAAATCCTGACCCGGATCAGCCGCGTCGGCCAGCCCCTGCGTCTCGGGCGCAGCGCGGATCACTTTCAACCCGTCGCGCAACCATTGCACGACTGCGCCCGCGATGAAGATTGACCCTTCCAGCGCATAGGTTGGCTTGCCGTCGAGTTGGTAAGCGATAGTCGTCAAAAGCTTGTTCGACGAGGCAACTGGCGTCTCGCCCGTGTTCAGCACGGCGAAACAACCGGTGCCATAGGTGGATTTCAACATGCCCGGCGCGAAACAGGCCTGTCCGATCGTCGCCGCCTGCTGATCGCCTGCCACACCGAGGATCGGGATCTCGCGCCCGAAAAGATCGGACCGTGTAACGCCGAAATCCGCGGCGCAATCGCGCACCTCGGGCAGCATCTCGCGCGGAATGTCGAACAGATCGCAGATGGTCTGGCTCCAGCGACCCTTGTGGATGTCATAGAGCATGGTCCGGGCGGCATTGGTGGCATCCGTGGCATGGACCTTGCCGCCGGTCAGGTTCCAGATCAGCCAGCTATCGACCGTACCGAAGGCCAACTCGCCCGCCTTCGCGCGCGCGCGCGCGCCGTCGACATGGTCGAGGATCCATTTCAACTTGGTGGCCGAGAAATACGGGTCTGCCAGCAGTCCGGTGCGCGCCGTGATCATTTCTTCATGGCGCGCCGCGCGCAGCTCTGTGCAGAAATCAGCCGTGCGCCGGTCCTGCCAGACAATCGCGTTATGAATTGGCTTGCCGGTCTTGCGGTCCCAGACAACGGTCGTTTCGCGCTGGTTGGTGATACCGATCGCGCTGATGTCGCGGGTTGAGAGGCCCGCCTTCTCGATCACCGCGCGCGCGGTCGAGGCGGTGGTAGACCACAGGTCGGAGGGATCATGTTCGACCCAACCCGAGGCCGGATAATGCTGCGTGAATTCCTCCTGCGCGATAGCCGTGATCTGCATCTCGGTATTGAAGATGATGCCGCGGCTCGATGTCGTACCTTGGTCGAGAGCCAGAATATTGCCCATCCTTCGCTTCCCCCTCACTTGCGCACTATTCAGCGGCAATCTGAGCGTTCTGCCCCCAGTGATCAAGGGCTACTGTTTCATCCACGCTCAGCACTACCCCAAGCTTCGTGTGTCGGCAGAGTCCAGCCCTGGCCAGGCAGGCGGCGCTGGAACCTTGGACACCACCACTGATGAGCAGCTTGGCATACACCGCTTCGGGACGTGGAGGGGCGGCACGGCCCTGCAACAACTGATCTCGCTGACTCTGGTGGCCGGGCGCAGCCGCGCGACCCCCTTCAAGTCACGCTCACCCCGCCAGCAGCGCTGCATTGCCCCCGGCTGCGGTGGTATCGACACAGAGGTGACGCTCATGCGCGACATGGGCCAGATCCGGCAGTGCCGTTATCAGCGGTACGATGGCCCCCTCGCGCGCGGCGAGCGCGCGCGCCATCTCGCGCCCCGTGGTCGCCTCTCCCCACCAGAGCACCGCCGACAGTCCGGGCAGCCCGGTCAGGGTTTCGGGCGCCACATTGCCGTCTGCGCCGACGGCCTGCCCGCCCAGCCGCTCGATCGCCGCCACCTGCGCGGCCATGGCCTCGGGGCCGGGACCAAGGCAGAGCACCGGTGCGCGGCTGTAATGCGCCAGACGGTTCAACTCGCCCGTCGGTCCCGGCATCAGTTCCTCACCCAGCTTTTGCGCCTTGTGGTCCGAAAGTGCGGCGCGGATCTGCCCCGCATCGGCCTCGCCCGGCCACGCGCCTGCGTTGATCTCGGGAAGCTCCGGCGCAAAGAAGCGCAGCAGATAGCTCGGCCCCCCGGCCTTTGGCCCGGTGCCTGACAGCCCCTCACCACCAAAGGGCTGGCTGCCCACGACCGCGCCGATCTGGTTGCGGTTGACATAGATATTGCCGACATGCACCGCCTCGGCCACCTCCTGCACGCGCACATCGATCCGCGTGTGCAGCCCGAAGGTCAGCCCGTAACCGCGCGCGTTGATATCGGCGATGACCTGCTCCATCGTTTCGGCCCGGTAGGTCGCGACATGCAGCACCGGCCCGAAAACCTCGCGCTCCAGATCGGCGATGCCGTTGACGCGCAGTATGGTCGGCGGCACGAAATATCCCTCGGCCGGGGTATCGACCTGATGCAGGATCCGATCCCGATGCGCCGCGATGTAGTCGAGTATGTCCTTCTGCGCGCGCGGGTCGATCACCGGGCCGACATCGGTGGACAGCTGGCGCGGGTCGCCCAGCCGCAAGGCATCCATTGCCCCCTTAATCATCTCGATCAGCGGCTTTGCCACATCCTCCTGAATATAGAGGCAGCGCAGCGCCGAGCAGCGTTGCCCCGCCGAGCGGAACGCTGAGTTGATGATATCGCGCACGGCCTGTTCGGGCAGGGCTGTGGAATCCACGATCATCGCATTCAGCCCGCCGGTTTCGGCAATCAGCGGCGCGCCGGGGCGCAGATGCTCGGCCATGCTGCGCGCGATGCGCTGCGCCGTGGCCGTTGAGCCGGTAAAGACCACGCCCGCCAGATCGCTGTTCGAGGACAGCGCAGCGCCGACCACCCCGCCCTCGCCGGTCAGAAGCTGCAGCGCCGTTTTCGGCACACCCGCCTCGTGCAACAGCCGCGTCGCATAGGCCGCAATCAACGGTGTGGCCTCGGCCGGTTTGGCGATAACCGCGTTTCCGGCCATCAGCGCGGCGGCAATCTGCCCTGTGAAGATCGCCAGCGGAAAGTTCCACGGGCTGATCGCACCGATGATACCGCGCGGGTCGCGCGCGCTGTCCACATCCTGCAGCGCGTAGTAGCGCAGGAAATCGACTGCCTCGCGCAGTTCGGCCACCGAATCGGGCAGGGCCTTGCCCCCCTCGCGCGCCAGAATGTCGAAGATCGCCCCGCTTTGCGCCTCATAGAGATCGGCGGCGCGGCGCAACACCTCGGCCCGCTCGCGGGGCGGGGCGTCCCAGATCGCGGCCTCCTTTACAGCGCGACGCGCTGTTTCGGCATCGGCCATCATCACCTGTGCGATGGCCGCGCCCGTGGTCGGGTTGATCACATCCTGCATTTCGCCCGTGGCCGGGGTCACGGTCAGCGGCAGCACATCGTCCAGCGCGCCGCCCCGCGCAGCGCTGATCCCTGACAGCGTCTGCGCGTCGGTCAGATCGTAGCCCTGCGCATTCGTCCGTCCCTCACCGAAAATCGCCTCGGGCGCGACCAGCCCGCGCGGAGCGCGGGCCTCCGAGAGGTTTTCAAACGGGTCCCGCGCGATCTCTTCAGGTGCGACAGCGTCATCCACGATCTGATGTACGAAACTGCTATTCGCGCCATTCTCCAGCAGCCGCCGCACAAGATAGGCCAGCAGGTCGCGATGCGCCCCCACCGGCGCGTAAATCCGGCACCGCCCGCGCGTTTCGCGCAGCACGATGTCATGCAGCCGCTCACCCATGCCATGCAGGCGCTGGAATTCGAACGGCGCGTCGCCCGCCATCTCGAGGATCGCCGCGACCGTATGCGCGTTATGCGTCGCGAATTGCGGATAGATGCGGTCGGCATAGCCGATCAGCTTGCGTGCATGGGCGATGTAGCTCACATCGGTCGCCTGCTTGGTCGTGAAGAGCGGAAAATCGGGGTAACCCTCGACTTGCGCGTGTTTCATTTCGGTGTCCCAGTAGGCGCCCTTCACCAGCCGCACCATGATCCGCCGGTCCAGCCGCGTCGCCAGTTCATGCAGCCAGTCGATCACCTGACCCGCGCGCTTGCCGTAAGCCTGCACCACCACGCCGAACCCGTCCCAGCCTGCCAGTTCCGGGTCGGCCAGCACCGCCTCGATTACCTGCAACGACAGCGCCAGCCGGTCCTGTTCCTCGGCATCGATATTCAGCCCCATCCCGGCACGCGCAGCCTGCCGCGCCAGCGTCTGCACCACGGGCACAAGCTCGTCCATGAGGCGATCTTCCTGAGCCACTTCATAGCGCGGGTGCAGTGCTGAAAGCTTGATAGAGATACCCGGATTCTCGGCCACGCTCGGGGCTTTGCACGATCCTGCAATCGCGTCGATGGCCTGCGCATAGGCCTGACGGTAGCGGTCGGCATCGGCAAAGGTCATCGCCGCCTCGCCCAGCATGTCATAGCTGTAGGTATAGCCCTTTGCCTCGAGCGTGCGGGCATTCGACAATGCAGCCTCGATGGTCTGGCCCAGCACGAACTGACGGCCCATCTCGCGCATGGCGCGGCCCACAGCGGTGCGGATCACCGGCTCGCCCAGCCGCTTGACCGCGCGGCGCAGCGTTCCGGCGACACCGGCATGGTCTTCCTCCAGCACCTTGCCCGTCAGCATCAAGGCCCAGGTCGAGGCATTGACCAGTGACGAGGAGGCCGCACCCAGATGCTTGCCCCAGTCCGAGGGCGCGATCTTGTCCTCGATCAGCGCGTCGATGGTCATACGGTCAGGCACGCGCAGCATCGCCTCGGCAAGGCACATCAGCGCGATCCCCTCGCGGGTCGAGAGCCCGTATTCCGCCAGAAAATGCTCCATCAAGCTGGGCTGCGAGTCTGTACGGATGCTGCGCACCAGATCGGCGGCGCGCGCGCTCATGGCGGCGCGAGCTTCGGCGTTCAGACCGGCCTGCGAGACCAGTTGCTGCAGCAAGGCAGCCTCATCGGCGAACTTCGCCTCGGTCGTGAACAGGCTTTCGAGCGATGTCGGGTTGACAGCAGACATGCAGTCCTCCTTATTCTTTTCGCAAGAGTACCAGAAAGCCTTTGGTCCGTGTGCCTGACTCAAGGCAAATTGATAGTCGAAAAGACCAAATTAGGTGAGATTCTCAGAATGCAGATCAAGCTGGACGCGCTCGATTTCAAGATCCTTGCCGAGCTGACCGACAATGCGCGCCTGCCCATCGCGGAACTGGCCCGCCGCGTCGGCCTGTCGAAGACTCCGGTCGCCCTTCGAATCAAGCATCTCGAAGAAATCGGCCTGATCACCGGCTACCGCGCGATTCTGTCACCGCTGCAACTGGGCCTGACCCATGTTACCTATGTCGAGGTCAATCTGGTCGACACCCGCGAACAGGCGTTGCAGCAATTCAATGCCGCCGTTCGCGCGATCCCCGAGATCGAAGAGTGCTACCTGATTGCAGGGCGATGCGATTACCTGATGAAAGTGCGCGCGCGCGACATGGCCGATTACCGCCGTATCATGGCCGAGAAAATCTCGGTCCTGCCCCATGTCAGCAACACCTCGAGCCATGTCTCGATGGAGGCGGTGGTCGAACAGAACTTCCGGCTGGCCTGAACGTACTACCGCCTGTCCCGCAGGGACAGGCAGCGCCCGCGAAGCGCCATAGGGCAGGGTGGGTGGGGCGCTGAGCGGGCGCTATTCCGCGGCAACAGCCGCCGCATCGTTGGGGGTATAGTTCAGGATCGGCGCCAGCCAGCGTTCGGCCTCTGTCATCTCCCAACCCTTGCGCGCGGCATAATCGGCGACCTGATCCCTCTCGACCCTGGCGACCCCGAAGTAAAAGCTCTCCGGGTGCCCGATATAGAGCCCCGAGACCGACGAGCCCGGCCACATCGCCATGCTCTCGGTCAGCGTAACCCCCGTTGCCGCCTCGGCATCCAGCAGCCGGAACAGGGTGCGCTTTTCGGTATGGTCAGGCTGGGCAGGGTACCCCGGCGCAGGCCGGATGCCGCGATACGGCTCACTGATAAGCTCTTCGGGTCCGAACGCCTCACCCGGCGCATAGGCCCAGAACTCGCGCCGCACCCGCTCATGCAGCATTTCGGCCATGGCCTCGGCATAGCGGTCGGCCAGCGCCTTGACCATGATCGCGGCGTAATTGTCATTGGCGCGGTCAAATTCTTCGGCGATCGAAGACTCCTCCGGTCCTGCCGTGACAACAAACCCGCCGACATAATCCGCAACCCCCTCGGGCGCCACGAAATCTGCGAGCGCCAGATTGGGCCGTCCCCGGCGCTTGGCGTGCTGCTGGCGCAACGTGTGCAGCGTAGCCAGCCGCTCGCGCCGCGCCTCATCGGTATACAGCCGGATGTCATCGCCCACAGAATTCGCGGGCCAGAACCCGACCACGGCGCGGGGGCTGAACCATTTCCCGGAGATGATCTTCTCCAGCATTGCCTGAGCATCGTCAAAGAGTGCGCGCGCGGCCTCGCCCTGCCTCTCATCCTCCAGAATCTTCGGATAAACCCCCTTCAACTCCCATGTCTGGAAGAAGGGCGTCCAGTCGATATAGCGCGCGATCTCGGCCAAATTCCAGTCCGCGATCACTCGTGCGCCCGTGAAGGACGGTGCGGGCACTGCATAGCCCTGCCAGTCGATCACCATCGCATTGGCCCGCGCCTTGGCCAGCGGCAACCGCTCTTTCGCGCGCTCCGCACGCTCGTGCCGCGCAGTCACTTCCGCATATTCCGCGCGCACGCCCGCTACATACTCTGACTGCTGCGCGGGGCTGAGCAGCGCGCCGACCACACCCACCGCGCGGCTGGCGTCCAGCACATGCACGGCAGCGCCCGAATAGCGGGGCGCAATCTTGACAGCCGTATGCACTTTCGAGGTCGTCGCTCCCCCGATCAGCAGCGGCAGCTCGTAGCCCTCGCGCTCCATCTCGGCGGCCAGATGCACCATTTCGTCGAGGCTCGGCGTGATCAGCCCTGACAGCCCGATCACATCGACCTTTTCCTCGCGCGCGACCTGCAGAATCTTCTGCGGCGGCACCATCACGCCCAGATCGATGATCTCGTAATTGTTGCAGGCGAGCACGACACCGACGATGTTCTTGCCGATGTCATGCACATCGCCCTTCACAGTGGCCAGCAGGACCTTGCCTGCGCTCTGCCGCCCGGTGCCCTTCTCGGCCTCCATATGAGGCAGCAGCACGGCGACCGCCTGCTTCATCACCCGCGCGGATTTCACCACTTGCGGCAGGAACATCTTGCCCGCGCCGAACAGGTCCCCCACCACGTTCATGCCCGCCATCAGCGGCCCCTCGATCACATCGAGCGGCTTTTCGGCGGCAAGGCGCGCGTCTTCGGTGTCAGCGTCGATGAATTCGGTGATTCCATTGACCAGCGCATGTTCCAGCCGCTTCTCCACCGGCCATTCGCGCCAGGCCAGATCGCGCACCTTTTCCTCGCGCGTCCCACCCCGGAAGCGCTCGGCAATCACCAGCAGGCGTTCGGTCGCATCCGCGCGGCGGTTCAGGACCACGTCTTCGCAAGCCTCGCGCAATTCCGGGTCGATCTGGTCATAGAGCGCCAACTGGCCTGCATTGACGATCCCCATATCCATCCCCGCGCGAATGGCGTGGAACAGGAACACCGCGTGCATTGCCTCGCGCACTCGATCATTGCCGCGAAAACTGAACGAGAGGTTCGATACCCCGCCCGAGACATGCGCATGGGGCAGGTTTTGCCTGATCCAGCGCGTGGCCTCGATGAAATCGACGCCGTAGTTGTTGTGCTCCTCGATGCCCGTGGCGACCGCGAAAATATTGGGGTCGAAGATGATATCCTCGGGCAGGAAGCCGACGTCTTCGGTCAGGATGCGGTAAGCCCGCGCGCAAATTTCGGTCTTGCGCTCGAAAGTGTCGGCCTGGCCGTCCTCGTCAAAGGCCATGACCACCACCGCGGCCCCATAGGCCAGACACAGCCCCGCCTGCTCGCGGAATTGCTCTTCTCCTTCCTTGAGGGAAATAGAGTTGACCACAGTCTTGCCCTGCACGCAGTGAAGGCCCGCCTCGATCACCTCCCATTTCGAGCTGTCGATCATCACCGGCACGCGGGCGATGTCGGGCTCCGACGCGATGAGGTTCAGGAACTCCACCATCGCCGCCTTCGAGTCGATCAGCCCCTCATCCATGTTCACATCGATGATCTGCGCGCCATTCTCGACCTGATCGCGCGCGACCTCCAGCGCCGTTGCATAATCGCGATTCACGATCAGTTTGCGGAACCTGGCGCTGCCGGTGACATTGGTCCGTTCGCCAATATTCACGAAAGGAATATCGGGCGTCAGGGTGAAGGGCTCGAGGCCCGAGAGGCGCAAGTAACGGGTCATGGCAGCGCCCTCGGTGGCTGGCCCGCGACCGCCTCGGAAATCGCACGGATATGCTCGGGCGTCGTGCCGCAGCACCCCCCCACCACATTGACCAGCCCATCGCGTGCGAAACCGCCGATCTGTGCGGCGGTCTGGTCGGGCGTTTCGTCATATTCGCCGAAGGCGTTGGGCAGGCCCGCATTGGGATAGGCGCAGGTGAAACACTCGGCCACCCCCGAAAGCTCGGCCAGATGCGGGCGCATCGCCTCGGCTCCCAGCGCGCAATTGAGCCCGACGGTGAAGGGCCGCGCGTGCATGACCGAATACCAGAACGCAGTCGGCGTCTGCCCTGACAGAGTGCGCCCTGAGGCATCGGTGATCGTGCCCGAGATCATCAGCGGCAGCGAGGTGCCGGTCTCGGCAAAGACCTGCTGGCAGGCGAAGATTGCGGCCTTGGCGTTGAGCGTGTCGAAAATCGTCTCGATCAGGATGATGTCGGACCCCCCGGCGATCAACCCTTTCACCTGCGTCGCATAAGCATTGCGCAGATCGTCGAAAGTGACGGCGCGAAAGCCCGGATCATTGACATCCGGGCTGATCGAGGCCGTGCGGTTGGTCGGCCCGATGGCCCCGGCCACGAAACGCGGTCGACCATCCCGTGCCTTGGCGCGATCCATCGCGCGGCGCGCAAGCGCCGCACCGGCCCGGTTCAACTCGAACACGGCGTCTTCCATGCCGTAATCGGCCTGCGCGATGGTTGTGGCCGAAAATGTGTTGGTCTCGACAATATCGGCCCCGGCCATGGCGAAATCGTAATGGATCTGCTCGATCGCGTCGGGCTGGGTCAGGATCAGCAGGTCGTTATTACCCTTTTGCGGGTGATCAGAGTGAAATTGGCAGGCGCAGCCGCCGTGGAAGTCTTCCTCGGCCAGCCCCAGCGCCTGTATCTGCGTGCCCATCGCCCCGTCAAGCACGAGAATGCGCTCGCGGGCCAAGGCCGTCAGGGCGGGGTTGGTTTGAACAGATTGCAGCATTGCGGGCTCCCCTCGCTTGGGGTACGTCATAAGGATGCTGGCTTCATAAATGAAATGCATAATCATCAAGATGATTATGCGCCGCGCTCATACGGGCCGGGTCTTTGCGGGGCAATGTCCTGTTCACCGAGCCGCCGGCTCAATCGAAGCGCACGGTCCCCACCGCGCAGGCATCACATCCCTGCTGCAAGCCCCAGCACCACCAGCGCAGCCCCGAACAGCGTCATCGCGCGCAGATAAAGCGCAAGCCCGCGCGCCAGATCCTGCGATGCCGGGTCCGGTGCATCTGCGTTCAGCCACGGTTCCTGCGCAACCCTGTCGGCATAGATGCGCGGGCCGGAGAGGCGAATACCCAGCGCACCCGCAAGCGCGGCCTCGGGCCAGCCTGCGTTGGGCGATCTGTGCGCGCGCGCATCGCGGCGCATGACCTGCAGGGCCGTGCGGGGCCGGAACGAGACCAGCGCGATCAGCAACCCGGTCAACCGCGCGGGCACGAGGTTGAGCAGATCATCCAACCGCGCGGCGAATGCGCCGAACTCCTCATAGCGCGCATTGCGATGCCCGATCATCGAATCGAGCGTGTTGACCGCCTTGTAGGCCGCGATACCCGGCAGCCCGCCGATCACGCCCCAGAAGAGCGGTGCCACCACCCCGTCCGAGGCATTCTCGGCCAGCGATTCCAGCGCCGCGCGGCCCACGGCCGCACCGTCCAGTTGCGCCGGATCGCGCCCGACGATCATCGCCACCGCATTGCGCGCGCCGTCCAGATCCCCATCGGCCAGCGGGCGCGCGACAGCGGCGACATGCTCATGCAGCGCGCGCCCCGCGACAAGCGGCCAGGCCAGCACCCCGCCAAGCACTACTCCCCAGACACCGGCGGGCAGCAGCGATTGCACGGCCAGCGCTGGCAGCAAAGCGGCAGCGATGACAGCAAGGCTGACAAGCGTGCCCGCCAGACGCCGACGCGCACCCCGGTTCCAGCCCGCCTCAAGCGCAGCGATCAGCGCGCCCAGCCATGTCACCGGATGACCGATGCGCGCATAGACCCGCGCGGGCCAGCCCATGCCCGCATCAATCGCCATGGCCAGCGCCATCATCAGCGCGAAACTCATGTACCTGCCCTCTCAAACGCGCCGGTCCGGAACTGGAACACGCCCTCGAGCCCGGCGCGGCCCAGCGCCTCTGCCGCGCCATCGGGCACGCCACCGGGCGGGTAGATCAGCGCGCGCGCAGGCCCCGTATGCGCCCGCGCCCAGCCCAGCGCGCCCAGCGCCCGCGCCAGGCCGGGTGTCGGGTCATCCAATGGGCCGCGCAGCGCAGTGCATCGCGCCGCCGAAAGGCTGGCAATCTCGGCCGCCTGCGCCAGATCGGGGCCGGAGACCCAGCGCGCGACCAGATCATCGACCAGCGGAAACCCCATGTCGCTGGCCTCGGTCCGCAGCATCGGGCCGAAAAAGCCACCGAGGATCTCGGCCTCGGGCGGCGGCGGCATCGTGGCCAGCACGCGCGCGGCGCGCGAGGCCCAGAGCACCTGATCGGGCGCGGCCAGCATCAGCGGGTCGCTCGCGCCTTCGGTGGCCAGACAGGCGCTTGCAATGCGCGCCTCTGAGGCCCCCGCCGCCCGTGCAAGCGCCACCAGCGCTGCCGTGGACATGCCTGCCCCGCCCCCCGGCGGCAGATCGGCGCGCAGGTGGATGGCACCCCGCGCGGGCATCCCGAGCGCGCGCAGGAACGCGCGCGCGCGAGGCAGATCCAGCAGTACGGCACTCTGGTCCAGCGTCAGATCGGGCGCATCGCGCCAAGTGGCATGAACCGCGCGCGACGGGCAGGCCAGTGTCACCAGTGCCACCACGCCTGCGGGCCCGACGCGCCCCTGCAGCCATTCGCCGAAATGGCCTGCGACACGGGCCCGGCTTTCAGACGCTGGCATTGACCTGCACCACGGAAAACGCGCCCCCCAGACAGCGCAGCCGGGTCAGCGACAGAGGGGCGATCTCGAAAGCCAGCGCATCGGGGGTATTGTCGAGCGCGAGCGCCAGTGCGGCGCGCGCCGTGCCAGCATGGGCGACCACAGCCACCGGCCCTGCCGTCTCGGCCTCTGCAGCCAGTGCGCGCAAGGCAGGCGTCACCCGCGCCACCATGGCAGCGAAACTTTCACCACCGGGCGGGGTATGCGCGGCCAGATCCGCGCGCGACAGTTCGCCCAGATCCGGCAGGTCAGCATAGGCCAAACCGTCATGGGCTCCGAAATCCTGCTCCCACAGCCGGTCATCAAGGCGCGGCGTGCGCCGCGGCCAGAGCGCCCTTGCGGTCTGGCGGCAGCGCAGCGCGGGGCTGGAAACCACCTGCGCGACCGCGCCCAAGGTCGCGCGCAAGGGCCGCAGCGCGGTCTCGGGCGGCAGGTTCGCCGCGACATCGCTGCGCCCGCAGAGCCGCCCCTGCGCTGCCGATGGCGCATGGCGGATCAGGATAATCTCGGAGTTGGAAAGCTGGGGCATCTGGCTTTTCTTTGGCAGGTCGATGTGCTTTGTCACGTTCTCATGCGAGAGTCGATTCTGATCACGGGGGGCGCGCGTTCGGGCAAGAGCGCATTGGCCGAGCGCATCGCGCTGGGCCTCGGGCAACCCGCGATCTACATCGCCACTGCCGAGGCGCATGACGACGAGATGGCCACCCGCATCGCGCGTCACCAGGCGCGGCGCGGGGCCGAGTGGCAGACGGTCAATGCACCGCTGGCGCTGGCGCAAGCCTTGCGCGACAGCGACACTGGCCCGCCGCGGCTGGTGGACTGCATCACGCTATGGCTGTCGAACCTGATGCTCTCGGGGCAGGATTGGGAGGCCGCGCTGCATGAGTTGGCAGAGCTTGTGCCGCAGCTTTCCGCCCCGGTGGTGATGGTGACCAATGAAGTCGGCAGCGGCATCGTGCCAGAAAACCGGCTGGCGCGCGAGTTTCGCGACGCAGCAGGATGGAGCAACCAGACCCTCGCCGGGGTCTGCAACGAGGTCTGGCTCTGCGTTGCAGGCCAACCACTGAGGATCAAGCCACAATGACCAACCCTTTCCCCCTTTCCGCCCTTGACGAAATCCTGCGCCTCGACCTTCCCACGCCGGACCCGGACGCGATTGCCGCAGCACAGGCGCGGCAGGGACAGTTGACCAAGCCACCCGGCTCGCTTGGGCGGCTGGAAGATCTGGCGGCATTCATGGCCGGATGGCAGGGCAATGACCGCCCCCGGATCAACCGCGCGCAGGCGCTTGTCTTTGCTGGCAATCACGGGGTCTGCGCCCAGGGCGTCAACCCCTTCCCGCAAGAAGTGACCGCTCTGATGGTCGCCAATTTCGAGGGCGGTGGTGCGGCCATCAACCAGCTCTGCAATCTGGCCGGGGCCGAATTGCGCGTCGTGCCACTCGATCTTGACCGCCCGACCGCCGATTTCACCGAAAGCCCCGCCATGAGCGAGGACGAGTGCCTTGCCGCGCTCAATACCGGCGCGGCCGCGGTGGACAGCACAGCGGATATCGTCATCCTGGGCGAGATGGGGATCGGCAATTCCACCGTCTCGGCGGCGCTGGCGCATGGGCTATTCGGCTCCACCCCCGAGGCCTGGGTCGGCCCCGGCACGGGCAGCACCGAAGGCGGGCTCGCACGCAAGCGCGCCGTGGTGGCAAAGGCCGTCGCACAGCACCGGGGCGCA
This sequence comes from Paracoccaceae bacterium, assembly GCA_007116575.1. Classification (GTDB taxonomy): domain Bacteria; phylum Pseudomonadota; class Alphaproteobacteria; order Rhodobacterales; family Rhodobacteraceae; genus Roseinatronobacter. Next base: position 21,060 of record SKIF01000039.1, on the reverse strand, counting down.
GGCCCGCTGCAGTTGCTGGCAGCGCTCGGCGGGCGCGAACAGGCCGCGCTCTGCGGGGCAGTGCTGGCCGCACGTATGGCGCGGATTCCGGTTCTGCTGGATGGCTATATCTGCACGGCCGCCGTGACGCCGCTGCATGTCGCCTCCGCCAATCTGCTCGATCACTGCCTTATCGGCCATCGCAGCGCAGAACCGGGCCATGCCCGGCTCTGCGCAAGGCTCGACAAGAAACCGCTGCTCGATCTGGGCATGGCATTGGGCGAAGGCACCGGCGCGGCACTGGCGCTGTCGGTGCTGCGCGGCGCGCTGGCCTGTCATAATGACATGGCCACCTTTGCCGAGGCCGGGATCGCCGGGGCGTGAGAATGGCGGCGCGTCTGCGCGAGGCGCAACTGGCGCTGATCCTGCTCACGCGGCTACCTGCGGGGCGGCTACCTGATCCGGCCCCTGAGATTGCACGCGCAGCCTGGGCCTTTCCACTGGTGGGGCTGGTTGTCGGAGCGGCGTTCTGGGCCGCGCATTGGCTGGCCCTGACACTGGGGCTGGGTGTGCTTCCCGCTGCACTGATCGCGCTTGCCGCCACGATCTGGCTGACCGGGGCGCTGCATTGGGACGGGCTGGCCGACATGGCCGATGGCCTGGGCGGGGGCCATGACCGCGCCCGCGCGCTCGAGATCATGCGCGACAGCCGGATCGGCAGTTTCGGTGTGCTGGCCATTGTTCTGGCCCTCGCGCTCGGGGCCAGCGCACTGGCGCAGCAGGGCGGCCCGCTGCCGCTTGCGGTTGCACTTGCGCTGGGTGTGTCGAGCAGGCTGGGGATGCTGGCGCTGCTCTGGGCGCTGCCACCGGCGCGCGCGGATGGTCTGGGCCAGCAGGGCGCGGGCCTCTCAACCCGCGCCCTGCTACCGGGGCTCGCCTGCGCGCTCGCACTTCTGGTCTGGGCGGGGCTGGCCGGGCTGGCCGTGTTGCTGGCCAGTGCATTCGCGGCGCTGGCCATCGGCACGCTCGCGCGGCGCAGACTGGGCGGGCAGAGCGGCGATGTGCTGGGGGCGGCGCAGGTCTGCGCCGAGATTCTGGGGCTGATCGCGCTGGCGATGCTGCTCGCCTGACCGCGTTACCTCGCGACAGTCCAGCCCACGACCCTGTGCACTGCATTGCGCATGATGGCCGCTGTTTCCGGCAAGCGCGGCAGGCGGGCCAGCGAATCCGTGTCCATGGAACCGAAGTCCCGCCCGTCGAGGATCAGCGGCGTATAAGGTACCGCCTGCACGGACCGCGCAAGCCGCTGCTGCCATGCCGGAATCGCGGCAAGACGGGTGCGGGTTGCCAGCCGCCACAAGATGCGCAGCACGACCAGAAGCAGGATGATCACACCACCTTTTTGCGCAGGATGAACAAAGGTTCCTGCATCGGGCGCGCTCGTCCCTGTTAATGCATGATGACCCGATGGGACTCGTCGCCTTAACCACGAGGCCCACCACCCAATGCAGCAACCGCGTCACTTGGGGATATTCGAGGTATTCACTAACCAATATTCCGCGCGTCGCGCCTTGGTCATGCAAAGAGAGTTTGACTGAACAAAACTCGGTCTTTGCTGATCACGATGACAGATCTGCCTCAGATCACCGGCAGCGCCCCACACCGCGCCTTGGTGCAAGGTGGTGGCATCCTGTTGGTGCCCGGCCTGCTCTCCGTCATTCTGAGCTACCGAGTCGCCGCATATGGCGGAGCATCAGCACCCGTGGCCGCAGCAGACCTGACTGCCGCGCTATGCACCCTCGGCGCGGCCATCGCTCGGACTGCGCTATACATGTACCGGCTTGAGGCCCTTGGGTGTGTCCGAATGCCTACCGCCGTGACTAAGCCTGATGGCCCCACTGGAACCGGACTCGCACTGCGCCGCCAGACATGGCCGAATTGCATGCAGGGCAAACACGGCACCGGTCATTGCAGCGGACCCGTTTTCATCTGCAGCGTCCAGGGGTGAACGGCATCCAAGGGCGGGAAAGGGACGACCAGAAGCGCTTGGAACATCATGGCGCGTCATTATCGCACCACTTTGCCCGAGCCGAGGGGTTCAGAGACCGACAGCACCATTCCCAGCGGAAGGATGGTCGGCTGCATCGCGACCAGCGCACGCTGCCATTGCCGCATACGCTGCTGCCGTTCCGCCAATGCCACAGCCTTTGGCACACAAACACCCGCTTCCCCGCTACCGAGCAAGAGCGGCGAACCTGCGCCGTTCATGCGCGCGGCGCCTTGGCCTTGCGCCCCAAGGACAAGCATGACCGAAACTCCGGCACAGAGGAGCGCGAGCCCGCGCAGCAATTGTGATGGCCGCCCCGTCGTCACTGCAGCACGGTGTCTGGCGATGTTGTCCGGGTATTGCATGTGTGTTCCAACAATGAGTTCGCAAGAAACTCATAGGGGATGAATCGGGCGAGAATATGACCCACGCGCGACTCCGCTGATGCTGCCAACTGTCTGTTGCGCGAGCACCCTGCCAAGGCCAAAGGATGGCGCCGCCGTGCCTGTCATGCTCCCGGACCGCATGACACCAGAATCTCAGACCTCGATGCTCTCGGCCGCCACCCGGATCGCGTGGATATTCATACCATAGGGAGCCGGGTTTTCGACCGAGCCACCCTTGAACACAGCCGAGCCCGCCACGAGCACATCCGCCCCGGCACGTGCCACCAGCGGCGCGGTCTGCGGCGTCACGCCGCCGTCGATCTCGATATGGATGGGCCGATCCCCTATCATCGCGCGCAGCGCCCTGATCTTGTCTGTCATGTCGATGAAGCTCTGCCCGCCGAAGCCGGGGTTCACGGTCATCACGCAAACCAGATCCGCCAGATCCAGCAGATGCGCCACCGCCTCAGCCGGGGTGCCGGGGTTCAGCGCCACGCCCGCTTTCATACCAGCCCCGCGAATGGCCTGCAGCGTGCGGTGGATATGCGGTCCAGCCTCGACATGCGCGGTCAGGATGTCGGCTCCGGCCTGCGCATAGGCGTCGATATAGGGGTCCACCGGCGCGATCATCAGATGCACATCCATGACCGTCTTGACATGCCGCCGGAACGCCGCGACCGCAGGCGGGCCAAAGGTCAGGTTGGGCACGAAATGCCCGTCCATCACATCGACATGCACCCAGTCCGCGCCCTGCGCCTCTATGGCCTGAATCTCGCGTCCGAAATCGGCGAAATCAGCCGAGAGGATCGAAGGCGCGATCTTGATACGCCGGTCAATCTCCATCAGAGCGCACCACTCGCGTAGCGTTTCGCCATCTCACCCATGGGGATGACCTTTATCTTGCCAGCATTGCCTGCCGTGCCGAAGGCCTCCAGCCGCGCCTTGCAGACCTCGCGCATCGCCTCCATCGCGGGCTTGAGGTATTTACGCGGGTCGAACTCGGCGCGGTTTTCCGACAATACGCGCCGGATCTGGCCCGTCATGGCCATGCGGCAATCAGTGTCGATATTCACCTTGCGCACGCCATGCTTGATACCGCGCACGATCTCATCGACCGGCACCCCGAAGGTCTGGGGCATTTCGCCGCCGAATTCGTTGATGATATCCTGAAGATCCTGCGGCACCGAAGACGAGCCATGCATCACCAGATGCGTATTCGGCAGGCGCTTGTGGATCTCTTCGATCACACCCATCGCCAGAATATCGCCGTCGGGCTGGCGCGAGAACTTGTACGCCCCGTGACTGGTACCGCAGGCAATCGCAAGCGCATCGACCTTCGTGCGGGCGACGAAATCAACGGCCTGATCGGGGTCTGTCAGAAGCTGGCTGTGATCGAGCTTGCCGGTCGCGCCATGCCCGTCCTCGGCCTCTCCCTCGCCGGTTTCCAGCGAACCAAGCACGCCCAGCTCCCCCTCGACCGAAGCGCCCACCATATGCGCCATCTCCGAGACCCGCGCAGTGATTTCGACATTGTAATCGTAATCGGCAGGGGTCTTGCCATCGGCTTCCAGCGAGCCATCCATCATCACACTGGTAAAGCCGTGCCTGATGGCCGACAGGCAGGTGGCCTCGTTATTGCCGTGGTCCTGATGCATGCAGAGCGGGATCTCGGGGTAGATCACCGCCAGCGCCTCGATCATCTTGGCCAGCATGATGTCATTGGCGTAGGCCCGTGCGCCGCGTGACGCCTGAATGATCACCGGCGCATCGACCGCTTTCGCGGCCTCCATGATCGCGATACCCTGCTCCATGTTGTTGATGTTGAAGGCGGGCACGCCATAGTCATGTTCTGCAGCATGGTCGAGCAGTTGGCGAAGTGTGATCAGTGCCATGGGTCAGTCCCTTTCATCTTGCCCGCAGATCACGGCTGCAGGCGTCCGAGTGCGCCCCCAAGACATCCCAGAAACTGACGGCCTGCACCAGACAGGCAAGGCGCTGATTGCGCCAACATCACCCGATCAGACGAGCTTTCCCATCGCTGCAGCCGTATCCAGCATCCGGCACGAGAACCCCCATTCATTGTCATACCATGACAGGACCCGCACCATGCGACCTTCGAGCACCTTTGTCTGATCCATATGGAACACCGAGGAATGCGGGTCGTGGTTGAAGTCCGACGAGACCAGCTTGCGGTCAGTGTAGCCCAGAATGCCCTTCATCGGCCCGTCCGCCGCCGCGCGGATGGCTGCGTTGATCTCTTCGACAGAAGTGTCGCGCGCGGCCTCGAAGGTCAGGTCCACGACCGAGACATTGGGCGTCGGAACACGGATCGCCACCCCGTCGAGCTTGCCCGCAAGCTCGGGCAGCACCAGCCCCACTGCCTTGGCCGCCCCGGTCGAGGTCGGGATCATGCTCAGCGCCGCGGCGCGGGCGCGGTAGAGATCCTTGTGCATTGTGTCCAGCGTCGGTTGGTCGCCGGTGTAGCTGTGGATCGTGGTCATGAAGCCGCGTGAGATACCCACTGCATCACTCAGCACCTTGGCCACAGGCGCAAGACAATTCGTCGTGCAGGACGCGTTCGAGACGACAAGCTGTTCGGCCGAAAGCGTGTCATGGTTCACGCCATAGACCACCGTGTTGTCAGCCCCTGCCGAAGGGGCCGAAACCAGAACCCGTTTCGACCCGTTCTTCAAGTGCAACGCCGCCTTGTCGCGCGCAGTAAAGATGCCGGTGCAGTCCAGCGCGATATCGACATCGCCCCAGGGCAGGTCCTTGGGGTCGCGGATGGCTGTCACCTTGATCGGCCCGCGTCCGGCGTCGATCCAGTCCTCGCCGGTCGTCACCGTGCCGGGAAACCGCCCATGCACCGAGTCGAATTCCAGCAGATGGGCGTTGAACTCGACCGAGCCAAGATCGTTGATCGCCACGATTTCGACATCCTCACGCGCTTCCTCAATCAGCGCGCGCAGCACCAATCGCCCGATCCGCCCAAACCCGTTGATCGCTACCTTCACGGTCATTTCAAACCCTCCTCAGATCAATGCCTTGGCCTGTGCGACCACAGCCTTTGCCGTGATCCCGAAATGCTGATAGAGTGCCGGGGCCGGGGCCGAGCCGCCGAAACCCGTCATGCCGACAAACCCGTCCTCGGGGCGCAGCACCGTGTCCCAGCCCTGACGGATTGCCGCTTCCAGCCCGATACGGGGCGCCTTTCCCAGTACCGCGTCGCGATATTCAGCCGGTTGCGCCGCAAACAGCTCGAAACTCGGCGCCGAGACGACCGAGGCATTGATGCCCTCATCCGCCAACCTGTCCGCCGCTGCCATGGCAATCTCGACCTCTGAGCCCGTCGCGATCAGCGTCACCTGCCGGTCACGCGCGGCGCGCAGCGTATAGCACCCCTTTGCGCAAAGGTTCTCGCGCGCCTCACCACGTAGCGTGGGCAGGTTCTGGCGCGACAGAGCCAGCAGCACCGGCCCATCTGTGGCGGCCATGGCAATCTCCCAGGCTTCGGCGGTCTCGACCGCGTCGCAGGGGCGCAGCACGGTCAGGTTCGGGATTGCGCGCAGGCTCGCCAGCGTCTCGACTGGCTGGTGCGTGGGGCCATCCTCGCCCAGCCCGATCGAGTCATGCGTCATCACATAGACCACCGGCAGCCCCATGAGTGCGGCCAGCCGGATCGCGGGGCGCGCATAATCGGCAAAGACCAGGAAAGTGCCGCCATAGGGCCGGAACAGCCCCGACAGCGCGATGCCGTTCATTGCCGCCGCCATGCCGAATTCGCGCACGCCGTAATGTATGTAGGAACCGCTGAAATCAGCCGAGGTCACCGCTGCCTGCCCCTTGGAGCGCGTCAGATTCGACCCGGTCAGGTCGGCCGAGCCGCCGATGGTGAAGGGCAGCGCGGCATTGACCACATTCAGCGCCATCTCTGACGCCTTGCGCGTGGCCACTTTCGGCTTGTCGGCCAAAAGCTGCGCCTTGTAATCGGCCATGGCCTGCGCCAGCGGGGCCAGGTCCTGCGCCAGATGCGCCTCGAGCGCCGCGCGGTCGGGCGAGGCCGCCAGCCGCGCCTCCCATTCCGCCCGCGCCTCGGCCCCGCGCGCGGCGACCTTGCGCCAGGCGGCATAGACAACCTCTGGCACCTCGAAAGGCGCGTGCTCCCAGCCCAGATGCGCGCGCGCCGCAGCCACTTCTTCGGGCCCAAGCGGTGCGCCATGCACATCATGCCCGCCCTGTTTGTTCGGCGCACCAAAACCGATGATGGTACGACAGGCGATCATGGAAGGGCGCGGGTCGGCCTGCGCCTGGGCGATGGCCTTGGCCACCTCTTCGGGGTTGTGTCCGTCGCAGGCCTGCACATGCCAGCCCGCGGCGGCAAACCGCGCCATCTGGTCGGTCGAGGTGGCGAGATCCGTGTCACCATCGATGGTGATACGGTTGTCATCCCACAGCACGACCAGATGCGACAGCCCCAGATGGCCTGCCATGTCGATGGCCTCGTGGCTCACGCCCTCCATCAGGCAGCCATCCCCGGCAATGACATAGGTGAAATGGTCGATCAGGTCGGGAAAGCGCGCCTGCCCCAGTCGCTCTGACAAAGCCATGCCGACTGCCGCAGCCAGCCCCTGCCCCAGCGGTCCGGTCGTGACCTCGATCCCCTTGGCATGACCGTATTCCGGGTGTCCGGCTGTGCGATAGCCCAGCTGGCGGAAATTGCGCAACTGGTCCATATCCATGTCGTCATAGCCCAGCAGATGGTTGATCGCATAAAGCAGCATCGAGCCATGTCCCGCCGAAAGCACGAAGCGGTCGCGATTGGCCCAGCGGTCCGCACTCGGGTCAAGCGTGATGAAACGGTTGAACAGCACCGTCGCCACATCTGCCATGCCCATCGGCATCCCCGGATGGCCCGATTTCGCGGCCTGCACCGCATCCATCGCCAGCGCGCGGATCGCGTTCGCCATCTGGGTTTCATCACTGGTCGGGCTTTGGACGTTCATCTGCGATACCTCTCTCACAGCGCAGCTTGCAGGTCGTGATCAACCGCACCCCGTATCTGACACGCGGCCCGGAAGAGCGCGGGCGGTTCCCGGCGTGGGACGGGAACCTGATAGCGCTCACACGACTCATTCGGCTTTCGTCTATCATCGCCTCACGCGAAGGGAAACAAACCCTGCGCATTTTTTCCGCCTGATCAGGCCGGATCGCCCCGTTTTCTGCCCTGACAAGCCATCAGAGCGGCGCGGGAGCACCGCTACAGCACCCGCCCGGCACAGCCGGGCAGTGCCCGCGAAGGGCCATGGGCGGGTGGCGGGCGCCCTGAGCGGGCGCTTTTCAACGGCTGCGCGCATCGCAGCACGGATGCGCGCGCTCACCCGTCGGGCAGCAGCGCCAGCAGCGCGCTCAGATGGTCCGCCTCGGCAGCGGGCTTGTCATCGCGCAGCCGCGAGATGCGCGGAAAGCGCATCGCGACGCCGGATTTATGCCGCGTCGAGCGGTTCAGCCCCTCGAACGCCACTTCCACCACGCGGGTCGGCGCGACCGCACGAACCGGGCCGAAACGCTCGACCGTGTTGTTGCGCACGAAGCGGTCGAGATCACGCAACTCGGCATCGGTAAAGCCGAAATAGGCCTTGCCCACAGGCACAAGCTGATCGCCGTCCCACATCCCGAAGGTGAAATCCGAGTAATAGCCCGACCGCTTGCCATGCCCGCGCTGCGCATAGAGCAGCACCGCATCGACCAGCATCGGATCGCGTTTCCACTTGAACCAGTGCCCCTTGATCCGCCCACCCAGATAGGGGCTGGCGCGGTGCTTGATCATCACCCCTTCGATCACGGCCTCGGGCGGGTCAGCGCGCAGCGCGGCCAATGCGTCCCAATCCTCGAAGGGCAAGAGTGGCGAGATATCCACGCGGTTCGGGTCCAGCAGTTCCACAAACCGCTCCAGCACGGCGCGGCGCTCTGCAAGTGGGCGCGCGCGTTGATCCTTCCCGTTCCAGATCAGCACATCATAGAGCCGCAGCGCCGCCGGGTGGCTGTCCAGCAACTTGCGGCTGACCGCCTTGCGCCCCAACCGCGTCTGCAAATCGTTGAAAGGCGCGACCTCGGCCCCGCGTCGGACCAGCAATTCACCATCCACGGCGCCTTCGAACTCCATCGCGGCGATGACATCGGGGAAAGCTGCCGAGATGTCATCGCCCGTGCGCGAATATAGCCTGCACGTGCCACTCTCGGCCACGGCCTGCACGCGGATGCCGTCCCATTTCCATTCCGCGAGAAACTCCCCCGGCGCGAGCGCGCGCAGCCCCTCGCGGTCCATCAGCGTCGCGAGCATGACCGGGCGAAAAGGCGCGCGGGCCGCCGAGACCGGCTTAGCGCCGCCTTCGGCCCAGGCGAACAATTCGCTATAGGGCGGGGACAGGCCGTGCCAGATTTCCTCGATCTCGGCCAGATCCAGCCCACTGAGATCCGCCACGGCCTGCCGCGCCAGCCGGGCCGAGACTCCCACACGCAGCCCCCCGGTGGCGAGTTTGAGATAGGCATAGCGTTCGGACGGGTCCATCTGGTCCAGCCGCGCGGCGATGCGCGCGGGCAGATCGGCCTTGCGCGTCTCCTGCAACTCGGCGACGAGATCGGCCAGCGCTACCTCCCGCGCTGTGCCCTCCCCCGGCCAGATCAGTGCGATGGTTTCGGCCAGATCACCGACAAAGTCGTAACTGAGCGCGAACAACTCCGCATCCACGCGTTCGGCCACCAGCCCCTTCAACAGCGAGGCCGTAACCGCGCGCAAATCCAGATCCCCGGTCAGCGCGGCCAGCGCCAGCCCGCGCTCGGGGTCAGGGCGGGCGCGGAAATAGCCCGCCAGATGCGCGCGCTTGGCATTGCGCTGCGGGGAAAAAGCCAGCCGCTCCAGCAAATGCGCGAAGGCGCTGATCATTCGGGTTCATCCTCATAACCGACCAGCCGCAGGGGCCGCGCCGCGCGCCCTTCGAGCGCGCACCAGCGCAGGATCGCTTCTTCGCGGCCATGCGTCACCCAGGTCTCGGCAGGGTCCAGTTCGGTGATGGTCTGCGTCAGTTGCGGCCAGTCGACATGATCCGAGATCACCAACGGCAATTCGACCCCGCGCTGCCGTGCCCGCGCGCGCACCATCATCCAGCCGCTGGCGAAACAGATGACAGGGTCGGGAAAGCGCTGTGCCCAAGTCGCGGCGAAGGCCGATGGCGGGGCAAGCACAATCGCGCCCGCGAAATCGCCTTTTTTACCCCGCGCAACGGTCGCGGGCCGCAAATCGCCCAGCGCCACACCTTCCGCGATGTGGTAGTCGCACAGTTTCTGCAAAGCGCCGTGAATATAGATCGGCGCGTCATAGCCAGCCTCGCGCAACAACATGATCACCCGCTGCGCCTTGCCCAGCGCATAGGCACCCACCAGATGCGCGCGCTCGGGGAAGGCTTTGAGCGAGGCCAGCAGGCGGGCGATTTCCGTGGTCGGGTCGGGGTGGCGAAAGACCGGCAGCGCAAAGGTCGCCTCGGTCACGAGAATGTCGCAGGGGACGGGTTCCCAGGGCGCGCAGGCGGGGTTCGGGCTGCGGGTGTAATCGCCCGTGACGGTGATCCGCCCCCCGCGCGTATGCAGCGCGATCTGCGCCGAACCCAGAACATGTCCGGCAGGGTGGAACTGCGCCCGCACCCCGCCAATCACTGTCACGCCCTCGGCCACCTGCCACGCGCCAGCGAAATCGGCCCCGTAGCGCAGCGCCATGATATCGAGCGTCTGGCGCGTCGCCAGCACTGCGCCATGGCCCGCGCGGGCGTGGTCGGCATGACCATGGGTGATCAGCGCGCGGGCAACCGGGCGCACCGGGTCGATATGGAAATCGCCCTCGGGGCAATAAAGGCCCTCGGGCCTCGGGATCAGCGGTGTCTCGGTGCGCTTCATGGCAAGGCTGTCCTGCACATTGCTCAGGACAGCTTAGCGCGCACAGGGCTGTCGCCAAGCCTTCTCAGGCGGGCGGTTTGGACGGAGAGCTTTCGGCCAGTTTGGCGGCTTGGGATATCCAGTTGTCGCGGTCGATCCGGCCCTTGAAATTCAGGAACCCGTCTACCCAGTTGACCTCGTCGCGGCTCCATCGGGCGATCTGCCAGAAATGATAGATACCCAGATCATTCAACTTGCGTTCCAGCACCGGGCCGACCCCGTTGATCTGCTTGAGGTCGTCCTTGGCCCCCGCGGGCGCATCCAGCCCCTTGGGCTGAGTTGCCGGGGCAGAGTCCGAACTGCCGCCAACCTCGGGGGGCGCTGCCGCAGCCGCGGCTGCCTCTGGTGCCGCCGCGACCGAGGCGCTGGCCGCTGCCGATGCGCGCGCCCCGGGGGCCGCCGGGGACACTGCAGGGTCGGTGGCAGCCATAGCGGCGGGAGCCTCGGACTCTGCCGCCGCGTCGGATTCTGCCGCCGCGTCGGATTCTGCTGCTTGTGCCATATCAGCGGGCTCTGCCGCCCCCGAGGCCGGGACAGACGGAGAAGGCGCGGCCTCGGGCGCCGGAGCAGTAGGCGCCGACGCTGCAGGGGCCAGGGTTCCCGGCGCTGTATCAGCACCGCTGCTCTCGGCAGAGGACGCTGATGGTCGCTCCGGTTTCGAAGGTTCTGTGCTGCTTTCAGCTATCGTGAATATGATGCCGACCACAATCGCTACCACGATACCGATAAAGACAGACCCGATCGCACCGATCCCGAGCAGCAACAGTGACACGCCAAAAGCCACGACCCCCGCCGCGATCGCGATCACCCAGCCATAGAGTGGGGGAGCGTTCTTCATTTCAGATCTGGACATGGACGTTCTCCTAGTAGCGCATTTGTGCGTATGATGGATCGGGTCGCGCTGTCATGCAACTGTTGCGGCAACACCACGTCGGGTCAAGGATTCGATACCAAGCGCCTGCAAGGCCGTCGCTGCGATGTCATCGGCGGTCATGGCGGCGTCGCGATACATGGCGGCAGGGCTCGCCTGTTCTATGAAACGGTCGGGAAGAGTAACAGTGCGCAGGCAAAGCCCTCGGTCCAGCATGCCGGAATTGGCCAGATGATGTAGCACATGCGCCCCGAAGCCACCCTGTGCGCCCTGCTCGACCGTAATCAGCGCCGCATGGTTGCGCGCCAACTGGTCGATCAGGTCCAGATCCAGCGGCTTGGCGAAGCGTGCATCGGCGATGGTGCAGGTGATGCCGCGCGCGGCCAGCGCCTCGGCCGCCAGCCGGACCTCGGCCAGATGCGCACCGAAGGACAGGAAGGCCAGCGTATCGCCTTCGGCAACGATACGACCCCTGCCGATCTCCAGCACGCGCCCGCGCTCGGGCATCTCGACTCCGACCCCCTCGCCGCGCGGATAGCGGAAGGCAATGGGGCCCGCGTCATAGGCCGCCGCAGTGGCGACCATATCGACAAGTTCGGCCTCGTCGCCCGCGGCCATGACGACCATGCCGGGCAGGTTGGCAAGATAGGCGACGTCGAAGCTGCCGGCATGGGTCGCTCCATCCGCGCCGACAAGCCCCGCACGGTCTATGGCAAAGCGCACTGGCAACCGCTGCAGCGCCACATCGTGCACGATCTGGTCATAGCCGCGCTGCAGGAAGGTCGAGTAGATCGCACAGAAGGGTTTGAGGCCGCTTGCGGACATCCCGGCGGCGAATGTGACCGCGTGCTGCTCGGCGATACCCACGTCAAACACGCGGCGCGGGAAGCGCTTGGCCATGATATCGACGCCGGTCCCATTGGGCATGGCGGCGTTCACCGCCACAATCAGCGGATCGCGCGCAGCCTCTTCGGTCAGGGCCTTTCCGAAAACACTCGTGTAACTGGGCGCATTTGCGCAGCCTTTGGACTGCGCGCCCGAGGCGACATCGAATTTCGACACGCCATGATAACAGCATTCCGATGCCTCGGCGGGCGCATAGCCCTTGCCCTTGACCGTACGAAGGTGGATGAGCACCGGTCCTTCAGCCCGGTCACGCGCCATGCACAACGTGGACAGCAGATCGGGCATGGAATGGCCGTCGATAGGGCCGATATAGGTGAAGCCCAGATGCTCGAACATGGTCGCATCGGGCGGGCCGCCACAGGCGCGGCTGCGTGCGGCCAGCGCCTGCTCGCGCAAGCTTTGCGGCAGGGCTGCAATGAAGCCCTGTGCAACCTCGGACAGCGAGGCCAGGGGCGCGTTGAGACGGTTGAGATAGGAGTTCATTGCACCCACGGGTGGAGCGATGGACATGTCATTGTCGTTCAGGATCACAAACAGCCGCCGCCCCTCGGAGCCGGCGTTGTTCAGCGCCTCATAGGCCATGCCGGCAGTGATCGAGCCATCACCGATCACGGCGATGGCGTCGCCCGTGGGTTGGCCCATGTCGCGACCGATGGTGAAACCGAGGGCTGCGGATATGGAGGTCGAGCTATGGGCGGCGCCGAACGGATCGAACACCGACTCAGTGCGCTTGGTGAAGCCCGACAGGCCACCTTCCTGGCGCAGCGTATGCATCCGGTGACGGCGTCCCGTAAGGATCTTGTGGGGGTAGCACTGATGCGAGACATCCCAGATCAGCTTGTCGAACGGGGTTCGGAACACCGCGTGCAGCGCGACGGTGAGCTCCACCACACCAAGCGAGGAACCCAGATGCCCGCCAGTGCGGCTGACAGTCTCGATCGTCTCGGCGCGTAATTCACGGGCAAGTTCATCGAGTTCCGGATCGCTGAGATCGCGCAGATCGGCGGGGCCGGCAACACGGTCTAGCATCGGGGTCTGTGACGGTTCCATCGGGTTCCCTTTCGTTTTGAAAACCTTTTCTCAGGAATGAAAAAAGGTGCCGTGGGGCTGCCCCGCACGGCACCAGTTTCCTGTTGCCAACAGGAAAGGGAACCGGGCGTCACAAGCCCGTGTCCGAACCGGCTATATGGTCCGAACCCTGGTGGGGGCAGGGCGCGCACACGCGCCCTGCCCCGATGGCGTCATGCCGTGTCTGTGACCAGCGGCGCCTCGAGCGCGCTGTACGGCATGGGTGGCGGTGCGTTCTTGCTCTCGTCGGGCAGGAACTGGCCGATGCCCCAGATGATCAGGAAGATCGCCCCGATGAAAAGCAGGAAGGCAAGGGCATAGCCCGCTCCGCGCATCATCTCGGACAAGACCCAGTTGCGCAGACGCTGCGTCCGGGTCTCCTGGATGTAATCGTGTTCAACCATGGCAGGTCGCTCCTTAATCATAGATGGGACGGAAGCCGCGTTCCTCGGCCCAGACAGCCCAGTTATCGACAACCGTGCCCGTCAGAAGGATACCGATACCGCCCGTCAACGTGGTCAGCACGGCGAACCACCAGGCCCAACGGTGAATCCCTTCCATTGTCGCGTTGAATCCCATCGTCCAGCGCCAGAACAGGGCCGCGCGTTCCGAGGCCGTGCCCCGATCGACGATCTGCTCCAGTTCGCGGTCCCCGCCGAAGCGCGACACTGCAAGGATGGTCGCCCCGTGCATGGCAAACAGCAGGGCCGAGCCATAAAGGAACACGATCGAGAGCGCGTGGAACGGATTATAGAAGAGGTTTCCGTATTGCAGGCTGAACAGGTTGGTCCAGTCCAGATGGGTGAAGATGCCATAGGGCACCGCCTCGGACCACGACCCCATCAGGATCGGGCGAAAGAGGCCCAGGACAAGGAACAGCCAGATTGCCGAAAGGAAGGCCCAGGCAACATGCTTGCCCATGCCCAGCGCTTCCGCGCGCAGCCATGTACGCACCCACCAGGTCATCACCGAGATCAGCAGGAAGAACGAGGCAATCAGAAAGTACCCCCCCTCCCGCATCGGCGGGATCGAGAGCCCGTATTCGGGACTCGGCGGATCCAGCGACAGCCAGAAAAGGTCGCGCAGGAACACCGCCGGATTGTAGCCCGCCTGATCCCAGAACCACAGTCCGACCATGACAAACCAGATCGTTCCCGTGGCGAGGCTGATAACGCCCATGGTGCCAAGATAGATCGGCCCGAGTTGCGCGTTGCCGAACCACCCGAGCAGGTTGGAGAAACTCGCGGATTTGGTGCGGTTCTCCATCTCGACGCCTTCGACCATCCCCATTTCAGGAGCGGCGCGCACCTGAACCTGGGTAAAGATGTTCTGATACTCAGCCATTGACGCCTCCTGCGATATCGCGCCACCAGGGCAGATCGAGCCACCAATCCCACCAGAACACCCACTGGTCGAACCAGATCGTGCCGGAGATCACGATACAGACCGCCGACCAGAAGCCCGCATTCAGCGCCAGCAACAGGCCGAGGCGGTGAATACCCAGCGTGCCGACCGAATAGCCGATCAGGTCGCGAAAGAACGTGTCCTCATGGTCGGGCGTCTTCATCGTGTCGCCCTTCTTTGCCGGATTGGCTGCCGAAAGAACCAGCGCGCCATGCAACGCCAGCGCCAGTGTCGTGGTGAAGAAGAAGCTCACCGCGATCATATGCGCCGGGTTGTAGTGGAAATTGCCATAGGTGTAGCCAACGTTGGACACCCAATCGAGATGGGTCCAGATGCCATAAGGGAAGGCATGTCCCCAGGCACCCATCAGCACCGGACGAATGACGACCAGCGTGACATAGGCAAAGATCGCCACCCCGAAAGCAAAAGGTACATGCAGCCCCATGCCGAGCTTGCGCGCGATCTCTACTTCGCGCAGCGCCCATGAGACAAAGGCCCCTATGGCGCAGATCGTCACGATCTGCCACAGACCGCCTTCCAGCAGAGGGGCCGGTCCCAACCCGTAGGACAAGGGCGGTGGGTTAATCGAAATCAGCCAAGGGTTCCATGTGCCTTGCAGCACAGCGCCCCAGAAGATCAGAAGTGTTCCGAGCAGGGCGAAAAAGACCGTCGTCACACCGAAGAAGCCGACGTAGAATGGCCCAACCCAAAAGTCGAACAGGTTCCCGCCGACGAGCGTGCCCCCTGGCACGCGGTATTTTCGTTCGAAGCTGAGCAGTGCCATGCTTCCCTCTCCAGATTATGGCGTCAGGCCCGTTTGGCGGCCTGCCGCGTTGGGAAATACCCTTTTCCGGGATCGTCGCGGGCGACCTGCGAGTGCGCTGACCGCCCGCGACATTTGAGAGCCTCGGCCCTGCTCAGCCGCCCGCAGCGCGTTCGGCTGCTGCAGCGAACCAGTTGATGCCGTTGGACAGCACCACCAGGTGAATCATTGCAGCCAGCAGGAAGAGGAAGACACCCTGCGCCACGAAAACGCGGCGAGGGTCGAAGATGAGCCAGATCTTGTAGAACTTTGACATGTGACTTGTCTCCTCAGAACCACGGACGCCAGATATAGGTGGCGATATGCGCCACCACTGCCACGGCGACAAAGAGCGTTAGACCGCTCATGTACACCGAGTGCAGTTCCTGGGCCTGCTCATCAGTGAGACCTGTAAACGACAGGTCGGTATTTTCAGCCATAGTATCCTCCGGATCATAAGACTGACGCCGCACACCCTGCGGCCGGGATGATGCGTCCCGTCATGGGTCGCACCGCTCCCGCAGGCCCATGCCCACGGGAAACTGGTCTCCGCGGCCGCTCAGCTGCGGAAGATGATCGGCGCGATCACATGCGCATCTTTCAGCGCGCGTCCGACCGGCCCGGTTGCTGGCAGTCGGCCTGTGCTCAACACTCGCCAGGACCAGGTCAGCAGACCGGTCGCGAGCGCGAGCACAAAGATCACGCTGAAATAGAGCCTGTATTCCCATGTCCGTGCACGCTCGTGGCGGTGACGGGGGGCATTGACCGTATAGTCTGCCATGATGGTCCTCCTCGGTTCAGGCGCGGGTCAGATCGGGGCGCAGGGCAGCGACCAGATCGGTGTCAACTGTCTCGGCCCCGCGTTCCAGCGCGGCCTTCTCGACCGCATCGCGCAAGGAGCGCGCGGCCGAAATGCGGGTCAGGATCGGGTGCTGGGCGACAATCCGGTCAAGCTCGCGCTTGGCCGCCTCGGACCACGGCAGGTCGCGTTTGAGCGACGCGGGCGTGGCCTCGGCAGCATCCATCTGCGCGCCCAGCGGCAGGATATGGAACAGCGCGTCGAACAGCCCGTTGCAGACCTCCTGCAGCACATAGGTTGCGCCCGCATAGCCCATCATCGGCGTTCCGGTATGGCGCCGGATCGCCGCTCCCGGAAAACTGGCCGGGATAAAGGCAGGTGCGGGCCCGTGCCCCGCTTTCTGCTCGGCCAGATACATCTTCTCATTGATGGACCCGAACACGATCAGCGGCCGCTTTTCACCCATCAGCGCGCGGACGCGGTCATTGTCTGTCTTGGCCCCGCGCACGCGGGCGACCGCAAAGGCGCAGGGCATGCCCAGGTCGTTTTCCAGATAGTTCCGCAACCCGCGCGCATAGGTCTCGTTCGCGACCACAGCGAAACTGGCCGTGGCGAAGAAGTCCTGCGTCACCGAGCGCCACAGATCCCACATCGGCTTGAGCGTCGAGTGCTTCTCGCGCGTGATGAAGGGCTCGGGGTCCAGCCCCAGCATCTCGCCCAGCTTGCGCAGGAACAGTGTCGTGGACTCCATTCCGATGGGCGCTTGCAGGTATGGTTTGCGCAAGGCTTCCGCCAGGCCCCGGCCGAATTCGCGATACATCACGATGTTCACGTCGGCATTGACCAGATTGCGCATCTCGGCCAGATGCGCGCCAAGCGGCATGACCATATTGACTTCGGCCCCGATCCCTTCGACCAGACGCCGGATTTCGGCCAGATCCGAGGGCATGTTGAACGTGCCATACATCGGCCCGAGGATGTTCACGCGCGGGCGCGCACCCTCCTCGCGCTTCTTCTCGGGCGGCATGCGGCCCTTGGTCATGCCGTATTCGGTAAAGATCCAGGTCATCGCCCGGTCGGCGGCTTCCCATTGATCTTCGTCGATCGTACGCGGCAGAAAGCGTTGAATATTCGTGCCTTGCGGGGTCACGCCGCCGCCGATCATCTCGGCAATCGAGCCTGTGACGACGACTGCGGGCAGCGCTGGATCAAGCGTCTTCCAGGCCCGTTTCATGGCACCCTCGGTGCCATCGCGGCCCAGCTCTTCCTCGCCCAGGCCCGTTACCACGATGGGCAATTCATGCGGCGGCAATGCGTCAGTGTAGTGAAGCACCGAGGTCACTGGCAGATTTTCGCATCCGACCGGTCCGTCAATCACCACCTGCAAGCCCTTGACGGCACAGAAGGCATAGACGGCCCCCCAATAGCCCCCGGCCCTGTCATGATCCTGAACCAGCATCAGATCATCTCCTGCGCTTTGGCGGCGCGCGCCTGCTTGTCGAGTTTCTTCTGATGGCTGGCGCGGAAATCGGGGCGAAGGTTGGGATCACCTTCCCAGATCCCTGCCGTGTCGCCCGCGCCCACGCCGTCGAAGAACGCCTTCATCTTGTCCATGCGCGACTTGCCCGCGATGGCGGCATTGACCACCTCGCCCAAGGACCCCGCGCCTGCCGGACCCATCAGGGGCCGTGCGCTGATCAGATTGGTGAAGTACAGCGAGGGGATGGCGCGTTCCTTGGCGTGCTGCACGACCGGTGTCGTGCCGATCACGAGGTCAGGGTCCAGCCCGTCACAAGCGGCCAGATCATCGGCCAGCGAGGCGCGGAACTTCACGGCCACGCCGCGCGCTTCCAACCAGTCGCGGTCCACCGCATTCCAACGCGAGCCCGCGCAAGCGGTGCCGACATAGGCAACATCTGCACCGCTCTCGATTAAGAGCCGCGCCACCAGCAGCTCCGAGCCCTCATAACCCGACAGCGTGATCCGCCCATTGATGGGGGCCTTGGCCAGTGCATCCTTGACCGCCGGGACAAAGGCGTTTTGCGCCGCCCCGATCTGCGTCGCCGGAACACCATGCGCCGCGCCAATCGCGGCCAGCCATTCATGCGTGCCGTCCACACCCACAGGGGCCGAACCGATAACAGGCCGCCCCGCTGCCTCGAACTCGCGCACCGCGCTCGCATAGAAGGGATGGATCGCGGCGACGACTGAGCAATCCAGCGCCGCGTACAGCTCGCGCCATTCGCGCGTGGGCACAACCGGCCCGGCCGCCAGCCCCATGGGCGCCAGCATCGCGCCGATCATCATCGGGTCAGCCGGGAACATCTCGCCCAGCAGCGTCACAGTCGGACGGTCCGCACGGCCTGCCGCCGGTGCAGGCACCGGCCCCGCCGCAGCTTCCTGCCGGGCATAGTTCAACATCGCGCCGGCCAGCACGTCCTTCGCCTCGGCATGGGTCGGCACGCCGAATCCCGGCACGTCGATACCCACGATCCGCACGCCGTTGATTTCCTTGGGCAAGAGCCGCAACGGCACACCCGAAGCCGTCGGCACGCACAGATTGGTCACCACGATAGCGTCATAGCGTTCGGGATCGGCCATCTCGTGAACCGAGTCACGGATATCCTCGAATAGCTTGCCTGTGACCAGCGTCTCGGAGTTGAACGGTACATAGCCCACCGAGCGCCGCGCCCCGTAGAAATGGCTCACGAAAGTCAGGCCATAGACGCAACAGGCCGACCCGCTCAGCACGGTCGCCACGCGCCGCATCCGCAGCCCTACACGCAAGGACCCAAAGGCCGGGCACATGGATTCGGGTTTGTCATGCGGCCCGGTCGGATAATCCTTGGCGAACTTGTCCAGCACTGCGCCATTGCCGGATGCCCGCGCCTGCGCTTCCATCTGTTCACTGGGGGCATGACAGCCAAAGCCGTCGGCCTTGACATCACCTGCCGGAACATCGCGTTCGATCACAGCCTCAACCGGCACATCGGCAGCGGCGTCATAAACCGCCTCCCCTTTCATCCTTGCAGAAATATCCCGGGGGGTAGCCGATTGGTTCGCCATCGGTTCGAGAACCGATTGGCTACGGGGGGCAGCGCCCCCCGGCTTGGAAGATCCAGAATCCTCAGGCATCGTCATAGACCACTTCGAGGCTTTCCTTGGGCTTGGCGTTCTTGCCGCGCATATCGGCATCGGTGGCCGGTTCCAGCACCACGTCGCCGCCGGTATCCTTGCTGTCGAAAAGCCCCAGCAACCCGTCCTGATCGAGCGGTTGCGGATGGACCGGAGGCGCGTCGGAGACCTGCTCGGCCAGTCCCGCGAACAGCGCGCCCCACTGGCTTTGAGAGGTGCCGACGATCTGGTAATTGGCGGATTTCTTGCGCAGATCTTCATCTGCCGGGATCTCGGCCAGGATCGGGATATCCACCGCACTGGCAAAGGCCTGCGCCTCGCCGGTGCCGTCATCCTTGTTGATCACCAGCCCTGCGACACCGACATTGCCGCCCATCTTACGGAAATACTCGACCGCCGAGCAGACATTGTTGGCGACATAGAGGCTCTGGAGGTCATTGGACCCCACAAGGATCACCTTCTGCGCCATGTCCCGCGCTATTGGCAGGCCAAAGCCGCCGCAGACCACATCGCCCAGAAAGTCGAGCAGCACATAGTCGAAATCCCAGTCGTGGAAGCCAAGCTTCTCCAGCAGTTCAAACCCGTGGATGATCCCGCGCCCGCCGCAGCCGCGGCCAACTTCGGGGCCGCCGAGCTCCATCGCGAAAACACCATTGCGCTTGAAGCAGACATCGCCGATGGCGACCTCTTCGCCAGCGAGCTTCTTGCGGGTCGAGGTCTCGATGATCGTCGGGCACGCCTTGCCTGCGAACAAAAGCGAGGTCGTATCCGATTTGGGGTCACAGCCGATCAGAAGCACGCGCTTGCCCTGTTCGGCCATCATGCAGGACAGGTTGGCCAGCGTGAAGCTCTTGCCGATCCCGCCCTTGCCGTAGATCGCGATGATCTGGGTGTGCTTGGTCGGTTCGGATTGTGGCACTTCCAATGTCGGCTCGGTCGAGGCCTCATCACGCAATCGCTGGTCGAAATCCTTGAGATTGGGGATATCGAGGGTCATTGAGGGGTCTCCCAGTCCAGTATCATCTTCAGGCAGTCAGGGTCGCTGAAGGCTGTCTCGTAGGCGGTCTGTGCATCAGAGGGCCGGGCGCGATGCGTAATCAGCCCGTCGAGCGAGAGCTTGCCCTCGTCGATCAGATCGCGCGTGGCAGTCAGGTCGTCAGGCTGCCATTCGGCAGCGATGCGCAGCCGAGCCTCGCGCATGAAG
Organism: Paracoccaceae bacterium; assembly: GCA_007116575.1. Taxonomy (GTDB): domain Bacteria; phylum Pseudomonadota; class Alphaproteobacteria; order Rhodobacterales; family Rhodobacteraceae; genus Roseinatronobacter. Next base: position 473 of record SKIF01000039.1, on the reverse strand, counting down.
GCGGGCACAAAAGCAAATTGCAGCGGCTTGGTGTAGAACCCCGCCAGCACAAGCTCGCCATTGCGCGCCAGCCGCCCGACAAGCTGATCGATCAGCCCCTCGGCACCCGAGGCATCCATGATGCAGGTGTAATCGCGGCGCGGGTCGTCATCGGGGTGGCAGACCGTGTAGCCTTCTGCGCCCCCCTGACGGGCCGCGTTCACTTCCCAGACCTGCGGCGCAGGGGCACCGCTGGCAATCACGATCCGCGCGATCAGGCGGCCCAGCACACCATGCCCGACCACAAGGTCGGGCATGGTGGCGTGAGCGCCCGCCACAGCGTGACGGGCAGTGGCGGCCAGTGCCAGTAATGCGCCTGCTGCGCCCATGCCGGGATCAATGCGGGTGACCCGCTTTGCATCTGTGACAAGAGTTCGCGCTGCGCCGCCAAAGAGGCCGAAAACCGGCCCCTGTTCGCCTGATTCGAAACAATT
>SKIF01000129.1 GCA_007116575.1 Paracoccaceae bacterium | reverse complement strand
TCCGACCCCGGCACCACCCCCCGCGCCAGAGCCGGACCCCGCGCCAGAGCCAGGCCCCTCCGAACCGCAAGGCGATGCCATTGCCGAAGCGCTCGCCGCCGCGCTGGCCGAGGAAACCGGATCGGGCAGCGGTGGCGCTGCAAGTTCCGCCGCCCTCTCGTCTTCTGAAGCCGATGCGCTGCGTCTGGCCATACAGCAATGCTGGAATATCGGCGTGCTTTCGACCGATGCGCAGCAAGTGACCGTCACTGTCGGCTTCTCGATGACGCCCTCGGCGCGGCATGAACAGGGCTCGATCCGTATCGTCTCGGCCACTGGCGGGTCCGAGACGGCTGTGCAACAGGCATTCGACGCGGCACGGCGCGCGATTATCCGCTGCGAGGGCGAAGGCTACGGACTTCCTCTGGACAGATACGAGGCCTGGCGTGATATCGAGATTACATTCAACCCCGAAGGCATGAGGCTCAGATGATCCGGCTATTCCTGTTCCTGACCGCGCTTGTGGCCCTGCTGGCCACCCTGACCCCGGCGCAGGCGCAACCGCTGCGGCTGCAGATCACCGAAGGCGTGATCGAGCCGATGCCCTTCGCCATGCCCGCCTTCGTGCCGGAAAACAGCGCAGGCAGCCAGTATTCCGAGGCGCTGGCCCGCGTGGTGGCCGCCAATCTGACCAATACGGGCCTGTTCCGCGAAGTCCCGCGCGAGGCGCATATCGCGCGCGTGTCCAGCTTTGACGCGAGCATCAGCTTCAGCGACTGGCGTGCGATCAATGTGCAGGCGCTGATCACTGGCGCGGTCGAGGTCTCGGGCAACCGGCTGACCGTGAAATTCCGCCTCTTCGATGTGCTTTCGGGACAGCAGATGGGTCAGGGTATGCAATTCTCGGGCTCCACTGACAATTGGCGGCGCATGGCGCACAAGGTCTCGGATGCTGTCTATAGCCGGATCACGGGTGAGGGCGGCTATTTCGACAGTCGGGTGGTATTCATCTCGGAAAGCGGGCCGCGCGGCAATCGCACCAAGCGGGTGGCGATCATGGATCAGGATGGCGAGAATGTGCAGATGCTGACCGACGGGCGCGCGCTGGTCATCGCGCCGCGCGTGGCGCCAGGCGGGACGCGTGCGGTCTATACCACCTACGAGACCGGCAGCCCGCGCATCGCGCTGATGAACCTCTCCAGCGGCCAGCGCCAGCTTGTCGGCGACATCCCCGGCGCGATGACCTTTTCGCCACGTTTCTCGCCTGACGGGCAATCGCTGGTCTTTTCTGCAGCGCGCGGCGGCAATACGGACCTCTATCGCCTGAACCTCAGCAGCGGGCAGATGCAGCAATTGACCGCCTCGCCCTCGATCGCGACCTCGCCCAGCTTCTCGCCCGATGGCCGCTTCATCACCTTTGAATCCGACCGCTCGGGCACGTCGCAGATCTATGTCATGCCCGCCACCGGGGGCGAGGCGCGGCGGATCAGCTTCGGACAGGGGCGCTACTCGACCCCGGTCTGGTCGCCGAGGGGCGATCTGATCGCCTTTACCAAATCCCATGCCGGGCGCTTTCATATCGGCGTGATGCGCACCGATGGCTCGGAAGAGCGGCTGCTCACGGCCTCGTTTCTTGACGAGGGCCCGACCTGGGCCCCAAATGGGCGCGTCATCATGTTCACCCGCGAAACGGCGGGCGGCGACCCGGCCCTTTTCTCGGTCGACATTTCGGGGCGCAACCTGCGCCGGATGCCGACACCGGGGCCCGCCTCGGACCCGGCCTGGGGACCGCTTCTGCCGTGAAGAACCACTCATAACAATCTGAAACAACATCACTTCCTGAGGGATAGACCCATGACCCTGACTTCCAAGACGCTTCTGGTACTGGCCGCGCTGGCCCTTGCCGCCTGCAACAACCCGCGCACTGGCGGACCCTTCGGCGGTGGCGGCACCGACGGGTTTGGCGGCGGCTTCAACGATGGCGGCATTCAGGCCGGGATGCTGGGCGACCCCAATGACCCCAACTCGGTCGCGCATTTCCAGCAGCGGATCGGTGATCGGGTGTTCTTCACCACTGACAGTTCCTCGCTGACCGAGGAAGGTCGGCGAACGCTGGAAGGGCAGGCCCGCTGGCTGAGTGCCAACCCGCAATTCGCGATCGTGATCGAGGGTCACGCCGATGAGCGCGGCACGCGTGAATACAACGTGAGCCTTGGCGAGCGCCGCGCCAATGCCGCGATGCAGTACCTGATCTCGCAAGGAATCAGCGCCGACCGGATGCGCACAGTCAGCTATGGCAAGGAACGCCCCGTCGAGGCCTGCCCCGAACAGCGCTGCTGGGACGTGAATCGCCGCGCGGTCACGGTTGTCTCGGGCGGGCGGACAAGCTGATGCGGCTTGTGCGCGCAGCACTCCTCGGCGCGGCCCTGCTGGCCGCGCCTGTGGCGCAAGCCGACAGCGTGGCCGAGTTGCGCTCGGAGCTTTCGGCGCTGAGCGCCGCTGTGGCCGATCTGGCGCGCGAGCTATCCTCGGGCGAGGCAGCGGAGCAGCCCGATTTCGATGGCAACCTGATTGACCGGGTGGACCGGATCCGCGCCGAACTGGCGCGGCTGACGGGGCGCACGGAAGAGCTGGAATTCCGTATCCGCCGGGCGATTGACGAGGCCAGCAACCGGCTCGGCGATCTGGAATTCCGGCTGACCGAACTGGAAGGCGGCGACACCTCGGCCCTGCCCCCGCCGCGCCCGCTGGGCGGCGATGCGGCCCAAGCCGCCGAGACACCGCAACTGGCGGCAGGCGAACGCGCGGCGTTTGATGACGCCAGCGCGCTGGTGGATGCAGGCGATCATGAGGCCGCAGCCGCGGCGCTGGAGCAATTCCTCGAATTCTACCCCGGCAGCCCGCTGAGCGCGGAGGCCAGTTTCATGCTTGCATCCGCGCACCGTGAGCGCGGGGCGGAATCCGAGGCCGCGCGCGCCTATCTCAACCTCTACCTCGCCGACACTGACGGCCCGGATGCGCCACGCGCCCTGCTTGCGCTTGGCGACAGTCTGGCCCGGCTCGAGCAGCGCGAGGAAGCCTGCGTGATGTTCGACGAGCTGCTGGAACGCTTTCCGGCCAGCGACGCGGCCAGCGAAGCCGAAGAGGCCCGCGCGCGTATCGCCTGCCCATGACGGTTGAGGCCCGCTTTGCCGAAGCCATGTCGGGGCTGCGCCCTGACATGGCTGGCGCGGGTCTGGGGCTGGCCGTGTCGGGCGGCAGCGACTCCACGGCGCTGATGCATCTGGCGGCAGGCTGGGCGCAGGGGCGCGGGCTGCGCGTGGCGAGCGTCGACCATGGCTTGCGCGCCGGGTCACATGATGAAGCCCTCGCGGTGGCACGCGCTGCGCGCGCGCTTGGCCTGCCGCACACGGTATTGCGCTGGCAGGGCTGGGACAGGCGCGGCAATCTGCAGGACGCCGCGCGCGATGCGCGCCGCCGCCTGCTGGCCGACTGGGCGCGTGCAGAGGGTCTGGGCGCAGTGATGCTGGGCCACAGCCTCGATGATCAGGCCGAAACCGTGCTGATGCGGCTGGCGCGCGGCTCGGGCGTGGACGGGCTTGCGGGCATGGCCCAGGCAAGTGAGGCGCAGGGGGTGCTGTGGCTGCGCCCGCTGCTGGCCTTTACCCGCGCGGAATTGCGCGACTGGCTACACGCGCGCGGCGTGGACTGGATCGAAGACCCGAGCAATGACGATGCGGGCTTCGACCGGGTCAAGGCACGCCAGATACTGGGGCATCTCGACACGCTCGGCCTGACGCGCGCGCGGCTTGCCCGCACCGCAACGCAGATGCAGGCGGCGCGCGCAGTGCTCGACGCGGCCGCTGACGTGGAGGCCAGCCGAATCATGCAGCGCGAGCATGGCGACATCGTCTTCGATGCCCCGGCGCTTGACGCGCTCGCCCCCGAGACGCGCCACAGGCTGGCCGCGCGCGCGCTTTGCGAGATCGCCTCGACCCCCTACCGCCCGCGCCTTGACGCGCTGAAATCCGCGCTGGAGAGCCCGGTTGCCACGCTGCATGGCTGCCTGCTGACGCGCAGCGCCCGTCAACTGCGCATCACCCGCGAGGCGCAGGCCGTGCGGGATGCGCGCGCGCCGCTCGGCGCGCTCTGGGACCGGCGCTGGCGAATCGTCGCGCCCGAGGGCACTGAGACCGAAGGGCTGGAGATCGCCGCGCTGGGGGCGCAGGGGCTGGCCCATTGCCCGGACCGCAGCGCCTGGCACCTGCCGCGCCGCTCGCTTCTGGCAAGCCCGGCGGTCTGGTCGGGTGCGCGGCTGATTGCCGCGCCGCTGGCCGGTCTGGCCCCGGATTGGCGTGCAATCGCGACGCTTTCGCCGCTCAGGCACAGTGAGACGGGCGCATTCGCATTGAATACCGGCCCATAATCGCTATCTAGGAGACAACATCTCAGGCGGGCTTGCCCCCCCTGATCCGAGTGACAGAAGGAGAGGCCCTTGGGCAACGCACGCAATTTCGCTTTCTGGATCGTGCTCTTCCTGCTGATGATCATGCTTTTCAACATGTTCAGCACAGGGCAGTCCACCAATTCGGCGCGCAGCGTCAGCTATTCCGAGTTTATCGACCGGGTTGACAACAATCAGGTCAGCCGCGTCACGATTGATGGCGAGCGCATTGTCTTTGTGGGCAGCGACGGGCAGCAATATACTACCATCCGTCCGGATGATACTGGCCTGACCGAGCGCCTGCTGGCCGCCGAAGTGCCGGTCGAGGCCCGCCCGCAACAGCAATCCGGTTTCCTGTCCACGCTGATGCTCTGGCTGCCCTTCCTGCTGCTGATCGGGGTCTGGATCTATTTCATGAACCGCATGCAGGGTGGCGGGCGCGGCGGCGCGATGGGCTTTGGCAAGTCCAAGGCAAAACTGCTGACCGAAAAGCATGGTCGCGTGACCTTTGATGATGTGGCCGGGATTGACGAGGCCAAGGATGAGCTGGAAGAGATCGTCGAATTCCTGCGCAACCCGCAGAAATTCTCGCGCCTGGGCGGCAAGATCCCGAAAGGTGCGCTGCTGGTCGGCCCTCCGGGCACAGGTAAGACGCTGCTCGCACGCGCCATTGCGGGCGAGGCGGGCGTGCCCTTCTTCACCATTTCCGGCTCCGACTTTGTCGAGATGTTCGTGGGCGTGGGCGCATCACGCGTGCGCGACATGTTCGAGCAGGCCAAGAAGAACGCCCCCTGCATCGTCTTCATCGACGAGATCGACGCTGTCGGCCGGTCGCGTGGTGTCGGCTATGGCGGCGGCAATGACGAGCGCGAACAGACGCTGAACCAGTTGCTGGTCGAGATGGACGGGTTCGAGGCCAATGAAGGCATCATCATCGTCGCGGCCACCAACCGCCCCGATGTGCTCGACCCCGCGCTGCTGCGCCCTGGCCGGTTCGACCGTCAGGTGCAGGTGCCCAACCCCGACATCAAGGGCCGCGAACGTATCCTGGGCGTGCATGCCCGCAAGGTGCCGCTGGGGCCGAATGTCGATCTGCGCATCATCGCGCGCGGCACGCCGGGCTTCTCGGGCGCGGATCTGGCGAACCTTGTCAACGAGGCGGCGCTGATGGCCGCGCGCTCGAACCGGCGTTTCGTGACCATGGATGATTTCGAGAACGCCAAGGACAAGGTCATGATGGGGGCCGAGCGGCGCTCGATGGTGATGACCGAGGACGAGAAGAAGCTGACCGCCTATCACGAGGCCGGACACGCGGTCGTTGGGATGCATGTGCCCGAGCACGACCCGATCCACAAGGCCACGATCATCCCGCGCGGACGTGCGCTGGGGCTGGTGTTGTCGCTGCCCGAGCGCGACCAGTTGTCGGTCAGCTATCGCAAATACAAGTCCAAGATCGCGATGGCGATGGGCGGGCGCGTGGCCGAGGAACTGGTCTTCGGTGAAGATGCCGTTACCTCGGGCGCGGCCAGCGACATCCAGCAGGTCTCCAAGATCGCACGCGCCATGGTCACGCAATTCGGCTTTGACGAGGAACTGGGCTATGTTGATTACGCCAATGAGCAGCAAAGCTTCCTTGGAAATTACGGTGGCGGGCGCAACCATGCCGAACTGACCCAGAAGCAGATTGACGACAAGGTGCGCGATCTGGTTCAGGAAGGCTATGATACGGCCAAACGCATCCTGACCGAGCATCGCGACGAGTTGGAAAACCTCGCGCAGGGCCTGTTGGAATACGAGACCCTGACCGGCCCCGACATCAAGCGCGTCATGCGCGGCGAACCGCTCGATCATGGTGATGATGACGAGGACGGACAGAGCGCATCGACACCTTCGGTCGCGTCCATTCCCAAGACGCGCGGACGCAAGCGCGGGTCCGAGGGTGATGGCGGGCTGGAGCCGGAACCCAGCACCTGAGACAACGACCGCCCCGGTCCCGCAAGGGTCCGGGGCTTTTTCTGGCCCACCAGGCGCGTTCAGCACGCCACAACCAAGCACGGACCCATCTGCCATGCCGGTTCTGAAACCTGTCGATCTGTCCGCCGAGATCGTCTGGCTGGGCCATGTGCCCGACCGTGACGCCCAGCTTGAAAGCCGCGAATGCGACCGCTTGCAGCTGTGTTTTGCCGGGCCAGTGGGCGAGGCGCATGGCGGGCTGACCCGCCCCGCCTGCTCGCGCGTCGCCAATCTTTATCCGCGCGGCACCGAGATCCGTAACACTCGCCAGATCAGCATCGTCTCAGAAGAAGAGCTAGACACGATTGCCCGCGAGATGGACCTGCCCGCACTGGACCCCTCGCTTGTGGGCGCAGGTATGGTGCTGCGCGGCTTGCCCGATTTCAGCCATCTGCCACCGTCCTCGCGACTGCTGGCCCCGAGCGGGGCAGCGCTGGTGGTGGATATGGAAAACCGCCCCTGCACCCTTACTGCGCGCCCCATCGAGACCGCGCATCCCGGCCATGGCGCACGCTTCAAGCGTGCTGCGAGGGGAAGGCGCGGTGTCACGGCCTGGGTCGAAGCAGAAGGCAGCGTTGCGCGCGGCGATACGCTGCGCCTCTTCATCCCCGATCAGCCGCAATGGGCGTTCAGTCCATCAAAATAGCCGCACGGTCGAAATCTTCACGCAATTCCTGACCGTCGGCAAAGGTGACGCGGATGCTGACACTCTGCAACGCATCGGCGGCAAAGCCCAGAATCGGCGGCACGCGGATTGCGTTGGGCTGATTGCTGTCGCGGTGGCAGGGCTCCATCATCACCTTGATGATCGGCTCGTTTCCGTTCACCCCCATATAGATCGCCTCGATCCCGCAGCGCCATGCCATCAGATGGGTGAAATAAAGCAGGTCTTCAGTCCCCGGCGCGGCAAGGGCGATCCAGTTGGCGCGCGTCATCTCGAGAATCGGCTGGACTTCCGCCTGCGTGGTGAAATTCTGCGCAGCCGCCGCCTGCGCAATGCCCTGCGCCACGAATAGCGCCGAAACGCCTGTGCTGACCCATCGCATCCGGTCCCCTCCTCTCCTGTCAGACCTGCAAATGCCGCAAGCCCTGCGTAACATCCGTGCGTAGCGCCAGCCGCAGCGCGGCATCATCGCCCGCGCGCAGCGCCTCGAGGATCAGCCGGTGATGCGGCGGGGCCGCTGTCCGGCGCAGCCGCGTGTAGAGCGCGCGCATGGTCGGGCCAAGCTGCAGCCACACGGTTTCCAGCAGACCCAGCATGGCCGGGCTCTGCGCGCGCAGATAGAGCGTGCGGTGAAACTCGAGATTGGTGCGAATGTAATCGACCGGGTTCTGGGCGCGGATCGCGCGGGCATTGGCCTCGTTGATACTCTCCATACGGTCGATCAGCGCCAGATGCGCGCGCCGCAATGCGCGGCTGCCCAGTTCAGGCTCCAGCAGCGCGCGGATCGAGGCCAGTTCTTCGATCCGCTCATTGTTCAACTCCGGCGTCGCCACCCGGCCCGAAGCCGAAAAGGTCAGCGCCCCCTCGGCGGTCAGGCGGCGTACGGCCTCGCGCGCGGGCGTCATGCTGACACCGAAACTCTTGCCGATGCCGCGCAGGGTCAGTGCCGTGCCCGGTGTGAGTTCGCCATGCATCACCTGCTGGCGCAACCCGCGATAGACCCGGTCATGCGCCGATTGCGCAGGCGCATCGGGCAAGGCGGAACGGGCGAGGATGGGTTGCATACCGGATTGTGATCACACATGCGAGGCCAGGTCAATCTTCGGGCAGCACCATACGAGACCAAAGCACAGTTTGAATCGCATCGCGGATTGGCTATCGTGGCTGGAAAACGTGCCAAGCGAAGGGAAGACGCCAATGCAGATGTCCGACACCCGCACCATCGCCGCGCCGCCGGAAACGGTCTGGGCCGCGCTGTTTGACCCCGCAGTCTTGCAGGCCAGCGTTCCCGGCTGCGAGTCACTGACCGGATCGGCCGAGGACGGGTTCGAGGCCATTGTCACCCAGAAGGTCGGCCCGGTAAAGGCCACTTTCAAGGGGGTTGTCACCATGCAGGATGTGGTCGAAGGCGAAAGCTGTCGGCTGGTCGGCGAGGGCAAGGGCGGCGCGGCGGGCTTTGCCAAGGGTGCTGCACATGTGCGGCTCAGCCCGACCGGGGACGGGCAGACCGAATTGCACTACGAGGTCGATGCCAAGGTCGGCGGCAAACTCGCGCAGCTTGGCAGCCGGATCGTGGACGGGTTCGCGAAGCGCATGGCCAATGAGTTCTTCAACCGCTTCCAGCAACAGCTTGAAGCCCCGGAGCCCGAGCCAGCCACCTCTCCCGAGGATGGCAATGAAGGCGAAGCGCCCGCAAAGAAAGGCTGGATCCGGCGCATGCTGTCATAGCGACGCAAGACTTGCGCGCCCGCTGCCATTCCGGTAAACTTTTCTTACCAATTTGGAGGGGGAGCCCATGCCGGTCATCACCAATATCGAGGATCTGCGCCGGATCTATGAGCGGCGCACGCCTCGTATGTTCTATGACTACGCCGAGTCGGGCAGCTGGTCCGAGCAGACCTTCCGCGAGAACAGCAGCGATTTCGGCCATATCCGCCTGAAACAACGCGTCGCGGTAGATATGAGCGGGCGCAGCACGCGCGCGCAGATGATCGGCGAGGATGTGGCCATGCCTGTGGGCCTCGCGCCGGTGGGCCTGACTGGCATGCAATCCGCCGATGGCGAGATCAAGGCTGCCCGCGCCGCCGAGAGGTTCGGCGTGCCCTTCACCCTCTCGACGCTGTCGATCTGTTCGATAGAGGATGTTGCGCAGCATACGACGAAACCCTTCTGGTTTCAGGTCTATACGCTCAAGGATGACGACTTCATGCGCCGCCTGTTCGAGCGCGCGAAGGCGGCCGGGTGCTCGGCCATCGTGGTGACCGTCGATCTGCAGGTGCTGGGCCAGCGCCACAAGGATCTCAAGAACGGCCTCTCCGCGCCGCCCAAACTGACCGTGAAATCCATGCTCAACCTGATGACCAAGGTGCCATGGGGGCTCGAGATGCTGCGCACCAACCGCCGCACCTTCCGCAATGTGGTGGGCCATGCCAAGGGCGTGACCGATCCGGGCTCGCTCTCGGTCTGGACGGCGGAGGCGTTTGACCCGGCGCTCGACTGGAATCGGATCGCGCAGTTCAAGGAATGGTGGGGCGGCAAGATGATCGTCAAGGGTATCCTGGAGCCCGAGGACGCGCGCCGCGCCGCCGAAGTCGGCGCAGATGCCATCGTGGTGTCAAACCATGGCGGGCGACAACTTGATGGTGCCGTCTCTTCTATCCGTATGCTGCCCTCGATCATCGACGCAGTGGGGGATCAGGTCGAGGTGCATTTCGACAGCGGTATCCGTTCGGGGCAGGATGTGCTCAAGGCCTTGGCGCTGGGGGCGAAGGGCACCTATATCGGCCGCGCCTTCACCTATGGGCTGGGCGCTATGGGCGAGGCCGGAGTGACCAAGGCGCTAGAGGTGATCCACAAGGAACTGGATACCACCATGGCGCTGTGCGGTGAGACCGATGTCAACAATCTCGGGCCGCATAACCTCTATGTGCCGCAGGGCTTTGGCGACCCGACCGTGCTGCTGTGAGAGGGCGCGAAGGCCGAGGCCGGCCAGATACGCGGGTCCACGCACCCGCATGCAGGATTAAGGCACGCAAGCCAGAACGGTTTTGAGCGCCCAGTCAACGCGTCGCTGCGCCCCACCGACGGACCATCCAGACAAGATCTTGCGCGGCCCGCAGGGCCGCGCGCAATCTGGAAAGACCACCGTTGTGCAATCAGATCTCGCCGCGGAACAGTTGATCCATGGTCATAGAGGGCTGCGCGCAGCCCGCCTCGCCGACGATCCGCGCCGGGACCCCGGCCACGGTCTTGCGCGTGGGCACATCCTCCAGCACCACCGAGCCTGCCGCAATCCGCGCGCAATCACCAACGCGGATATTGCCCAGCACCTTGGCCCCGGCCCCGATCAGCACGCCGGTCCCGATCTTGGGGTGGCGGTCGCCGTCTTCCTTGCCGGTGCCGCCCAGCGTCACCGAATGCAGCATCGAGACATTGTCGCCCACCACCGCCGTCTCGCCGATGACAATGGAATGCGCGTGGTCGATCATGATCCCCTTGCCGATCCGCGCGCCGGGGTGGATATCGACCCCGAACACCTCGGAGACCCGCATCTGGATCAGGCTGGCGAAATCCGACCGCCCCTGCAGGCACAGCCAATGCGCGATCCGGTAGGCCTGCACGGCCTGAAACCCCTTGAAATACAAAAGCGGCTTCATGAAACGGTTGCAGGCCGGGTCGCGCTCGTAGATTGCAACGATATCGGCACGCGCAGCTTCGCCTAGGCTCGGGTCATCGGCATGTGCGGCATCCATCATTTCGCGCAGGATCTGCTCTGACAGCTCCGCCGAAGCCAGCTTCTGCGAAAGTCGGAAGGCCAGCGCCTGCTCTAGCGTCTGATGATGCAGCACCGAAGAATGGAACATGCCGCCCAGCAGCGGTTCGCGCGCGACGGCCTCGGTCACTTCCTCGCGAATGCGGCTCCAGACCGGGTCTAGCAGGGCGAGTTGTCCCGAAGGGTTCGGATGTGTGGGCATGAGCCCGACTCCTGTACTGCGCGGGCGATCCGCCATAGCCTCAAGATAGTCTCTCATGCTGTGAAGGCAACGGTCCGCGGGCCAGCGCCTGCAACATCCGCCGCCGCGCGGGCGGGATTCGACCGGTTTCGACCGCAGTGAAAACATGCAGAGTGTCGAGATCCGGGTCACGAACGGCATGATCCGACACCCAGCCGCCCATGCCCAGATACATGCGCAATAGCGGCGGTATCCCACCCGGCCCGGGCGGGTCAGTCGATGCGACTCGTGCCAGATCAACTGTTGCACATGCGTCGCGACGGCGGGGGCGCAGCGGCTCGGGGCCGATGTGATTCGCGGCAAGATGGCGTAGCGCACCAGCATGGCGCGCCACGGATGCACCAGCGAAGGACGCGCAGCCAACCAGCATCTGCACGCGCAACGCCATCGCCCGCTGCGTAAGCCCGGCCAGTAGTGCGCGCGGGATATCCGGGTCCCCGCGGCGCTGCCCGGCAATGCAGATACGACCGATTTCCAACATCCGCAGCCCCGTCGAGGCCAAGGTCCCGAGGTCGTAGAACTGCGCGGTATAGCTCGCCGCGATGCTTGCAGGATCAGCCAGCAGGCGAAACCGCGCCGCTGCGCAGGGGGTGCCATCGTAGAGGTCTCGGATCAGCAGGTGCTGGCAATGCGGGTCGAACCGGTCCAGGTCACTGCCTTGCCCGCCGCGAAACCGCGCCGCGCGCAGGCGCTGCACCGCATCCAAATCTGACGCCCCCTGCACCAGATCGACCTGCAGCCGACCCATCGCGAAGCCGAGTTGCGCCTCGAAAGGCGCGGTGATGTCGCCCGGTGCAGACTGCGGCATGTCTTGCGGACGCCTCCCTGCCTCTTGCTGGCTTCTCTATGGTCCCGCGCCTAGTTTCCACCCAGCATCTGTGCGGGACTGAACTGGCCGATACTCCCCAGAAGCTGGCGCAGAAGCACAGTCGCCGTCGGCCCGGGTGAGGTCACGCGGCGCGACAGCGGCACGACCTCGCCATCTTCCAGACCGAATCTCTCTACATTGCTGACCCGGTCCGATCCATCAAAGGAAATCGCGACTACTTCGCGATTCACCTCGACCGGTGCGCGCCAGCCCCCTTCGACCCAGTCGCTCTGCACATAATACCAGGCCGAGCCCTGCATCACCCCGTGCACACCCGGACGCCCGATTTTCTCGGCTACGCTCTCACGCGTGTCGCGACCGACCTCGATCTCGGCAAGTTGTGTGTCATCGGGCGCATAGCCGTGGAACCGCTGGATCGGACTGCAGCCCAGTAGGGCAAGGACGAGAATCGGGATAACAAGCCAATGCGCTGCTTTCGTCATGAAACTGTCCTGTCCTTGTGCATCCCATCCGGCACGGGACTGCCCCTTCACGCCGGTCATCGACTGCGCGCGGTGCCGAGTGGGGGCGCCGCTCTGGGCAAAGGGATACAGAAGGACGCGCCACACTTCAAGAATGGAACGAGAGTGCCTATATCCCGGTGCTGAACGGATCGCACCGGGGAGCCAGATATCGTGACCGACACGCCACAGGACATCACCCAGATTGCCCTTGCCGCGCCCATTCGCGTGGCACGGCTGGATGCCCGCAAGCCGATGGAGTTTGACCTGCGCCCCGAACCCGACATTCGCGCGCGCATCGCCGCACTGCTGGGGCTGGACGGGCTGCGCAAGCTGCGCTTTCAGGGCAGCTTGCAGCCGCTGGGCAAGCGCGACTGGGAATTACGCGCCGAACTTGGCGCAACTGTCGAGCAGCCCTGCGCGGTGACCCTGGCTCCTGTTATAACCCGGATCGACGAACCGGTGACACGCCGCTTCCTGGCCGAAATGACTGAACCAGAGGGGCTTGAGGTCGAAATGCCGGAAGATGACACAGTCGAAAAGCTTGGCCCCGAGATTGACCTGAGCGCCCTTGCGCTCGAGGCGCTCGCGCTGGCGCTGCCCGCCTTCCCGCGTGCCAAAGGGGCAGACCTGTCAGAGGCTGTATTGCACAAGGCCCCGCCGGGTGCCGCCCCCATCGACGAGGACCGCCCCAAGCCCTTTGCCAGCCTGGCCAAGCTGCGCGACAAGCTCAGACCCGAGGACTGACTGGACGCGCCTCCTGCGCAACAGGGCTTGCCTGCCCGGTGAAAGTCACTATTTTGCGCACTCCATGCATTGGGGGCTTGGAAGCATGGCGCAATCCGTGTATTGGCCCCCAAATCGCTTTTTTCCGCTTTTCGCATCCGCATGGCCCTGCGCAGGGAGACACTGGGGATGCCATGACAACCGAGGTCCGATATGGCTGTTCAACAGAACCGCGTCACCCGTTCCCGCCGCAACATGCGCCGCGCGCATGATGCACTGGTCGCGGCCAACCCCAATGAATGCCCCAATTGCGGCGAACTCAAGCGCCCGCATCATGTCTGCCCCTCTTGCGGTTTCTACAATGACCGCGAAGTGGTTGCACAATCGGGCGATATCGACCTGGATGACGACGCGGCCTGAGCACGCGCCCGGACAAGGGTGATCCATGTCAGACGCGCCGCAGGGACAGACGCATTCACCAGACGACAGGATCACGATTTCCGTCGATGCGATGGGCGGTGACGAAGGGCCTGCGGCGGTTGTCGCAGGCTGTGCTGTCTCGGCCGCCCGCAATCCCCGGATCGGTTTCATCCTCCATGGCGACGAAGCCGCGCTGACCCCGCTGGTCGCGCGGCACAAACTGCTTGGCCCGATCACGCGCATCGCCCATTCCCCCGGTGTGGTGCGGATGGACGACAAGCCCAGCCAGGTGATGCGGCATGGGCGCGAGACCTCGATGTGGTCAGCGCTGACCTCGGTGCGCGAAGGCGAGGCGCAGGCCGCTGTGTCCTGCGGCAATACTGGCGCACTGATGGCCGTGGCGATGCTGCGGCTGCGCAGACTCGAAGGGGTGCACCGCCCGGCGATCGCCTGCCTCTGGCCCTCACATGGCGAGAGCGGCTATAACACGCTGCTGGATGTCGGGGCCGATGTGCGCGCTGACGAGGAGTCTTTGCTGCAATACGCGCTGATGGGCGCGGCCTATTACCGCAACGCCTTTGACGCACCCCGCCCGCGCGTCGGCCTGCTGAATGTCGGCACCGAAGAGCATAAGGGCCGCGGCGAGATCAAGGAGGCCGCGCGGCTGATCGCCGAAGCTGCGGGGATCGGGCGATACGACTTCGTGGGCTTTGTCGAGGGCACGGATCTGGCCTCGGCCGATGTCGATGTGATCGTGACCGACGGCTTTACCGGCAATATCGCGCTCAAGACCGGCGAAGGCACTGCAAGGCTGGTCTCGGAGTCGCTGCGCGAGGAGCTGACGGCGAGTCTGTGGTCAAAGGCGGCAGCGCTGGTCGCCAGCAGCCCGCTGCGCCGCCTCAAGCGCCGGATGGACCCGCGGCGCATGAATGGCGGGGTGTTCCTGGGATTGAACGGAACGGTCGTCAAATCGCATGGCTCTGCCGATGCCACAGGCGTTTCGGCTGCAATCAAACTGGCCTTCCGGCTGGCCGAATCGGGGTTTCAGGACCGGATTTCGGCACGTCTTGTATCGGTTGCCGATGCATTGCATGAACAGATCCTTGACCGGGAGACTCCGGCCGAAGCGCCGGAACGGGCTGAGCGAGGCTCGCAAACAGGGACGCCAAAACCATGATCCGATCCGTGATCCGGGGAACCGGCCATTACCTGCCGACGCGCATCGTGCCAAATGCCGAATTCGCGGCCACGCTGGACACCAGTGACGACTGGATCGTGTCGCGTTCCGGCATCGAGCGGCGGCATTTCGCAGCCGAGGGCGAGTTCACCTCGCATCTGGCCATCAATGCGGCCCGCGCGGCGCTGGAAAATGCCGGTGTCACTGCGCAGGATATCGACGCCGTGATCGTCGCCACCTCGACACCCGATTACACCTTTCCCGCGGTGGCAACGCAGGTGCAGGCGGGGCTGGGCATCACCAAGGGATTCGCCTTCGACATTCAGGCGGTCTGCGCGGGCTTCGTCTTTGCGCTGGCCAATGCGACCGGGCTGATCTCTGCCGGACAGGCCAGCCGCGTGCTGGTGATCGGGGCGGAAACCTTTTCTCGGATCATGGACTGGACCGACCGCTCGACCTGTGTGCTGTTCGGGGACGGTGCGGGTGCCGTCGTGCTTGAGGCGCAGCCCGGCAGCGGGGCCAATACTGACCGCGGCGTTCTGGCCAGCGACCTGAACTCGGACGGGCAGTATCGCGAATTACTTTATGTCGATGGTGGCGTGTCGCGCACCGGTCAGGCCGGTGTGCTGCGGATGCAGGGGCGCGAGGTCTTCCGCCACGCAGTCGAGAAACTCGCCGCAACGGCCCATGCCGCGCTGGACAAGGCGGGGCTCTCCGCCGATCAGGTGGATTGGGTGGTGCCGCATCAGGCCAATCTGCGTATCATCCGCGGCACAGCGCAGAAGCTGGGCCTGCCGCTGGAGAAGGTGGTCGTGACCGTGCAGGACCACGGCAATACTTCGGCCGCCTCGATCCCGCTGGCGCTCTCTGTCGCCAATACACAAGGCCGTTTCCGCCCCGGCGATCTGGTCCTGACCGAGGCCATTGGCGGCGGCTTGAGCTGGGGCGCGGTGCTGCTGCGGTGGTAGGCGCCACGCAGGCGGTTTAACGCCCGGCTGCAAACCCCTGATATTGACTCGAAAAACACCATGACGCATTGTTATGTCCTGCATCGGGAGAGAGGCGCATGTCGAACGGAACCCTGACGCGAATGGATCTGACCGAAGCGGTGTTTCGCGAAGTCGGCCTGTCGCGTAACGAATCTGCCGCTTTGGTCGATTCGGTGCTCAACCATATTTCGGATGCTCTGGCCCGCGGTGAGCAGGTCAAGATCTCGTCCTTCGGCACATTTTCGTCGCGCGAAAAGAACGCCCGCATCGGGCGCAACCCCAAGACCGGCGAGGAAGTGCCGATCTCGCCGCGCCGTGTGCTGACCTTCCGCCCCTCGCATCTGATGAAAGCCCGGGTCGCCGAAGGCAATCGCAGGTAGGACGCCGCCATGCGCAAGGCACCCGACGCGTTTCGCACCATCAGCGAGGCGTCAGAGGCGTTAGAGACCCCGGCTCATGTGTTGCGCTTCTGGGAAAGCAAGTTTCCACAGGTCAAACCGGTCAAGCGCGCTGGCGGACGGCGGTATTACCGGCCCATGGATATCGACCTGCTGGCAGGCATCAAGTTGCTGCTGCACGATCAGGGCATGACCATTCGCGGCGTGCAGAAACTGATCTCCGAACGGGGCATTCGCCATGTCGCAGCGCTCGCGCCGGTGGTGAATCAGGGCGAGGTGATCGAGGGGGCGCTGGCGGAGGAATCGGTGCCGGACCCGGAAGACAGGCAGAGCGTCTGGCATGGTGAGGACACCGAAGACGCCGAGGTAACACCGACGCAGGGGGCTGAAGAGCCCGAACCCGTCGATCACACACCTGAGCCTGAGCCTGAGCCTGAGCCTGAGCCTGAGCCTGAGCCTGAGCCTGAGCCTGAGCCTGAGCCTGAGCCTGAGCCTGAGCCTGAGCCTGAGCCTGAGCCTGAGCC
>SKIF01000055.1 GCA_007116575.1 Paracoccaceae bacterium | reverse complement strand
GCCTCGGCAGTGATTTCGCGACCGTCGAGCGTGAATGTAACTGTGCGGCTCATGGCTCAGACCTCATCTGCAAAATGTTTCATGACCAGCCGGATCGGGTTCGGCGCGGCCTGCCCCAGCCCGCAGATCGAGGCGTCCTGCATCACGGTACATAACTCCTCCAGAAGCGGCTGGTCCCAGTGCTCGGCCTGCATCAGCTTGACCGCCTTCTCGCAGCCCGCGCGGCAGGGCGTGCATTGCCCGCAGGACTCATCCTCAAAAAACCGCAACATGTTCAACGCCGCCGCCCGCGCGCTGTCCTGGTCCGACAGCACCACCACGGCCGCCGAGCCGATGAAACTGCCATGCGCCTGCAGCGTGTCGAAATCGAGCGGCACGTCATCCAGATGCGCGGGCAGGATCCCCGAGGATGGCCCCCCCGGCTGATAGGCCTTGAAGCCATGCCCTTCGGCCATGCCACCTGCCGCCGCGATCACCTCGCGGATGGTCGAGCCTGCGGGCAGCAGATACACCCCCGGCTGCGCCACCCGCCCCGAGACCGAATAGGAGCGCAGCCCCTTGCGGCCATTATGTTCGATATCTGACAGGATTTGCGGCCCTTCCCGGCAGATCCGCGCCACCCAATGCAGGGTTTCGACATTGTGCACCAGTGTCGGCTGGCCAAAGATCCCCACTTGCGCGACATAAGGAGGGCGGTGGCGCGGCAGGCCGCGCTTGCCCTCGATCGACTCGATCATCGCCGATTCCTCGCCGCAGATATAGGCCCCGGCACCCCGGCGCAGTTCCACGTATCCCGGCGCGATGATGTCGACCGCTTCAAGCGCGGCGATCTCGCGGCGCAGGATCTGCAGCACCGCCGGGTATTCGTCGCGCATGTAGATATAGCAACGCGCGGCCTCGACCGCCCAGGCCGCGATCAGCATACCCTCCAGCATCAGATGGGGGGTGCACTCCAGATAATACCGATCCTTGAACGTCCCCGGCTCGCCCTCGTCGCCATTCACGGCCAGATAGCGCGGCCCCGGATTGGCGCGCACGAAGCCCCATTTCTTGCCCGAGGGAAATC
This sequence comes from Paracoccaceae bacterium, assembly GCA_007116575.1. Lineage (GTDB taxonomy): Bacteria > Pseudomonadota > Alphaproteobacteria > Rhodobacterales > Rhodobacteraceae > Roseinatronobacter. The sequence continues at coordinate 41,630 of SKIF01000055.1, read as the reverse complement.
CAGCACCGCCCAGGCCCCGCAGCCCCGAGTCGAGGACCTGCGCCTGCACCTTTTCCCAATCGCCACTCTCGCGCAGGTTCAGGAGCGTGCCATACCCGCCCCCGGCGCGGTACGAGTCAAGCGCCTGATAGTCTGGCAGATGCGCATGTGTGTCGCCCGCTGAAATTGCGGCAGCCACCTTTTGCGGCGTCGCGCGGTCGATATGGTTATGGCCCAACTCCAGCACAGGGGCCGTGTCGCAGCGCCCCATGCAGGGCGCGCGCAGCACCCGCACTTGTGCCGGGTCCATCCCGTCGGACAAGGCCGCCAGCAGCGCCTCGGCCCCGGCGAGTTCGCAGGACAGCGAATCGCAGACCCGGATGGTCAGGGCTGGCGGTGGGGTCTCGCCCTCCTTCACCAGATCGAAATGCGCATAGAAACTCGCCACTTCCCAGATCTCGGCCATGGGCAGGCGCATCTCTTCGCCCAGCGCGCGCATATGTCGGGCCGAAAGATGACCGAAATGGTCTTGCAGCAGATGCAGATGCTCGATCAGCAGATCACGCCGGCGCGGGCGGTTACCGAGAAGCTCTCGCACCTCTGCCAGCGCGCCCTCGTCCAACTGTCGGCCCTTGGGCATGGCGCGTCCCTTGCCCCGGCCTGATTTCCAGACCCCGACCCCGTTTTCATGATCCAGCGCCATGCTGCACTCCCTTGCCCCGCTGCGCCCCTGCTGCCAGAGGCTTGACGCGCAATCAATATCAATATCTCGTCAAGCTATAGATTTTGGCTATCGAAATCTTTGTTCCGAAAGCGCGCGCTGGGGTGCGTTGCGCTGCAATAGGGGGCGTTTGGCCCTTCGCCATTGCTCAGAACGGAACCGGGGCCGACACAGTCAGCCCGCGTCCACCATCGGGGTGACGCAGCCGCAGTGACTGGGCGTGCAGCATCAGCCGGGGATGAGCGCGCGCCGCGTCAGTGGCATAGAACGGATCGCCCAGGATCGGATGGCCCAGCGCCAGCATATGCACCCGCAACTGGTGGCTTCGCCCGGTGAGCGGCTTCAGGCGCATCCTTGCGCCTGTCTCCTCCGTGCGGATCACCTTCCACTCGGTCTGCGCCGCGCGCCCGGTCTTGTGGCAGACCATCTGGCGCGGGCGGTTGGGCCAGTCCACGGTCAGGGGCAAATCGACCACGCCCTCTTCGGCCTCGGGACAACCGTGGACACGAGCAATATAGATCTTTCGGGTCTGGCGTTTCTCGAATTGCAGACCCAGATGACGCTGCGCATGGGGCGTGCGGGCGAAGACCATCACGCCCGAGGTGTCCAGATCCAGCCGGTGGACCAACAGGATCTCGGGAAATACCGCGCGCAGCCGTGCGAGCATACAATCGGCCAGATGGGCCCCCTTGCCCGGCACTGACAAGAGCCCCGCCGGTTTGTCCACAAAGACAAGCTCATGGTCCTCATGCAGGATCACCGGGGCCGCGTCGGGCGGAGCATAAACGAAATCACTCATGCCCGGCCCTTGCGCCACTGCGCGGTCAAAGGCAAGCCGTGATCTCTTGCTTAACCGTCAGAAAGCGCCACAACGGACAGCGGTTCCTGCACGCGCCAAGCCTTGAGTCGCACATCTGAGTCGTCATGGTGCAACTCATAGGTCTGGACGCCGGGGATTTCGGCAAAACTGCGCATCAAGTTCTGCGGAAAGAATGTGCTGCGCACCGTCTCGAAACCGGGCAATTGCCGCAGCACCTTCGAGGTCGAAGAGGCGCAACGCCCCGCCGCGACTGCGCCATTGGCCAGCGCCAGCGCCTTGGCCTGGTCGGCGACGTCCTCACTGACAGCGAGACGTTGGACGACTGCGTAATGGGTCTCGCGAACGTGGCTGAGGTAATAGGACAGGCCCACGCCCTTGCTCATGCCGTAGATCACATCGCCACGCTTCGCGAGTCCCTCTGGTCGCCAACTGCCTGCCGGGTCGAACAGCACCCGCTCACGGCCATTGATGAACAGGCTCGTATGTTCGCCCCGACCACTGTCACGATGCAGGATCGTGACCAACGTCAGTTCAGGCGCGCCGCCATGAACGTGCCGCGCCGCTGCGACGGCCTCATCGCTGGACCATTCGGCTTGAAGCTGAGCGCAGGCCGCCAGCGTAAGTGCGAGTGTCAGCGCCACCAACAGGCGCTGAAACAATCTGATCATGTCGGCCCTCCGGGCAGGTCAGGGCAGTACGGCTCAGGCATTCACCAGCGCCAGGAAGATCAGAGTTGCGATACTGATCGCAGCCCCCCAGCTCACCAGTCGGATGAACCCGACAAAGGTCTTCTCTTGCTCGGAGATGTCCATCTTTCCGTGTTGATGCTCGGCCATGTTCTGCTCCTGAAGGGGGTCTTCATCTGTCGATAGTCGATAGCCGATCCCGGTGACCCTGTCACCCCCCTTGCACAGGTGGGACAAGCGAACGGTACAATATCGTATCGTCACGCGCCTCAAGCTGCTTGCGCAACTGCGAGGGCAACAGGCAGGTCCGCACGTCCTCGAAGCCCGGAAGCTGACGCAACAACCCCGAGGCGCCAAACGCACAACCCGAGACAGGCGCTGCGGGACGGTCACGCGCGAGTCGCGCCGCCGCACGGGCCACGTCGTCGCTGACGGTGATGTCGAACAGGAAGAGCTCCCAGCTTCCCGGTCTGGCCCGAGACCCGACACCAATCTGGCGCGATTCCGGTGGTGCGCGCAGCACAAAGGCGCGCTCGACATCTGGCGTGATCGAATAGGTCACGTCTGCGATCCGGTGACCACGCGGGTCGGGCGTCCAGCCGGCCGGGTCATAGATAAGGTGCTCATCCGGCGAGTGGATGATGATCGAGACATGCGGCACCAGAAAGGCGCGGCGTGGTTCGTAGATGGCGATGCGCAGTTTTGACGGGCCTGACCCCGCATATCCTGGCCCTTCGCTGCCGAAACCGCCGAACAGCAGCGCGGCGCAACCTGAAACCGACATGGTGGCGACCAGCAGCCATACCGTGACCGCACGAGTCGACCGTCTCAGTGCGCCTGCCAAAGCCATGCACCGTCGTCGCGCAGCCATCGCCGGACGCGACCCTTGGCATACAGGTGGTTGAGATGCGCCACGGTCTCAACCAGCGCCATTCCGAATGTCGCTTCGGTGACGCGCCGCTTGAACAGCATTTCGAAGCAATCGGTCGCCACGCGCGGCGTGGCCAGATGTGCCTCAAGGCGCCGAAGCGCGCCCAGATGATTGTCGGTTTTCTGGCGCAGACGCAGTGGCAGCCCGGTGAAGGGCAGTTTGTGACCGGGTAGAACCAGATGGTCGGGGCGGGCGAATTCCTGCAACCGCGCGCAGCTTGCCAGCCAGTCGGCAACCGGATCAGCCTCGGGCTCTGTGGCATAGACGCCCAGGACAGGCGAGATACCCGGCAACAGCTGATCTGCACCGAGCACCAGATTGCAGTCGCGGCTCCATAGTGTGATCTGATCGGGCGCGTGCCCCTGCCCCAGCCGCACGTCCCAGTCGCGCCCACCCGCGCGGATCACATCGCCTTCGCGGACATTGCGGTATCCGAGCGGCAACGGAGCGACCGTATCGCAGAAATTGAACGGGCGTTCCAGTGCGCGCACAGCAAGCATCTCGGGGGGCATGGCCGCACGGCGCCAAAAAGCCAGCATCTCAGGCGGCGGGCTGTCCTGTATGTCGAGCGTGAGCATCCGCGCAAACAGCCATGCGGTTTGCGTGGTCCATAGCTCCGATCCCCTCGCCTGAAACCAGCCAGCCAGTCCGATATGGTCGGGATGGTGGTGGCTGACGATCACACGTCCGACCTGCTTGCCGCGCAGCGGACCGGCCAGCAGCTTGACCCAGATGCCGCGCGCGCGGGCAGTGTCGAAACCGCTGTCGAAGACGGTCCAGCTATCGCCCTCGTCGAGGATATAGACATTGACATGATCGAGCGCCATCGGCAGCGGCAACCGCGCCCAGAAAACGCCCTCGGCGATTTGCGTGACACAGTCTTCCTCCGGGGGGTCCGCGAAGGGATGGCGAATGCCTGCTGCGTCAGAACCGTCCATCATATTGCGAGGTCATCATCCGTGAGCGCGTAAAGACTGTCAGCCCCGGCGCGCACTTGCGCCAGCAATCCGACATGCTCTGGCAGGATACGCGTTATGAAGACACGCGCAAGGCCACGGTGTGCCCCTTCGTCGGCCAGCGCGGCCTTGAGGTGATAATGCGCGCCCAGCACACGCGCAAAGGCGCGCAGATAGGCGGTTGCCCCGGCGAACCGCGTGTTGAGGTCCTGTGCCAGCAGCCATTCGGTCGCCTCTCGCAGCGATTCGGCGGCCTGCCAGACCTCTTCGGCCAGATCGGGCAGCGGACCACGCGCGGACTCGGCGCAATCCTCGACCTCCTGCAGCAGGCGAAAGGCAGCCTCGCCGCCATCGCTCATCTTGCGCGCAACCAGATCCATTGCCTGAATGCCATTGGTGCCCTCATAGATGGCCGTCACACGAACATCGCGCAGAAATTGCGCGGCGCCGGTTTCCTCTACAAAGCCCATGCCGCCATGCACCTGGATGCCGAGATTCGCCACCTCGATGCCGATATCGGTGCCATGCGCCTTGGTGATCGGGGTCAGCAGCGCCGCGCGCGCGGCCCAGTCATCCGATCCTGTCGCCGCTGCCATGTCGATGGCCACAGTATTGGCCAGCGCGATTGCACGGATGGCGAAGATCTCGGCCTTCATCACGGCCAGCATCCGGCGCACATCGGCATGTTCAAGGATCGGCCCTGACCCCGAAAGCGGCGTGCGCCCCTGCCGACGCTCTTGCGCATAATGCAGCGCGTGCTGATAGGCCCCCTCGGCCACGCCGATGCCCTGAATGCCGACACCGACACGGGCGTTGTTCATCATGGTGAACATGGCGGCCATGCCCTGATGCGGCGCGCCGACCAGCCAGCCCGTCGCGCGGTCATATTCCATCACTGCCGTGGGCGAGCCATGGAGCCCCATCTTGTGCTCGAGCGAGACCACCCGCAGCGTGTTGCGCGCGCCCAGGCTGCCATCGGGCTCGGGCAGGAACTTCGGCACCATGAACAGGCTGATGCCCTTGGTTCCCGGCGCCCCGTCGGGCAGGCGTGCGAGCACCAGATGGCAGACATTGCCACCGAAATCATGATCCCCCCAGGAGATGTAGATCTTCTGCCCTGAGATGGCATATGTGCCATCGCCATTGGGCTCGGCCTTGCTGCGCAGCGCACCCACATCCGAGCCCGCCTGCGGCTCGGTCAGGTTCATCGTGCCGGTCCACTCGCCCGAGATCAGCCGGGGCAGATAGAGCGCCTTGATCTCATCGCTGGCATGATGCTCCAGCGCCTCGATCTGGCCGAAGCTCAACAGCGGGTTGAGTTGCAGCGACAGGCAGGCCGCTGACATCATGTCATTGACCGCGCTGGCCAGGGTCAGGGGCAGGCCCATGCCGCCATGATCGGGTGAGGCGGCGATCCCCAGCCAGCCGCCCTCGGCCATGGTGCGGAAGGCTTCGGCGAAACCGGGCGAGGTCCGTACCGTCCCGTTTTCCAGCCGCGCCGGGTTCAGATCACCGCCGCGGTTGAGCGGAGCAAGAACTTCTTCGCAAAGCTTGGCCGCCTCGGTCAGGATGGCCTCGGTCGTCTCGGATGAGGCATCCGCGAAACGCTCAGTCTGGCGGACCTGGTCGAATCCGACAATCTGATCCAGAAGAAAGCTGAAATCCCCGAGGGGCGCGCGGTAGGACATGGGCGGGACTCCGTAAGAGAGTGGCGGGCAGGGCTTGGCAAGGATCGCCGCAGCGCCTATGCCGGTTTCTGCCCTCTTCATTACCTGCTCGGGGCGCATATCTGAACCAAAACGCCACGTCACCTGATGCCAGCCCGCGCCCCTGACACCGAAATCCTGCACCCCGATGCGCAAGGCGTGGCGCGCGCTTGCGCGCTGTTGCGTGCGGGCGCGTTGGTCGCACTCCCGACCGAAACCGTCTACGGGCTGGCGGGCGACGCACGCAACGCGCGCGCGATTGCCGCGATCTACGCCGCCAAGGGGCGGCCTGCGCTGAACCCGCTGATCGTGCATGTCGCTACGCTGGAAGACGCCGAAGCTCTGGCGCTGTTCTGCGATGGCGCGCGGACATGCGCCCGCGCCTTCTGTCCGGGACCGCTGACGCTCGTCGTCCCCTTGCGCGCAGGTCACGGGTTGGCCGAAGCCGTCACCGCCGGGCTGCCAAGCGTGGCGCTGCGCGTGCCGGCGCATCCGTTGGCACAGCAAGTGCTGGCGGGCTTCGGCGGGCCGCTGGCCGCGCCCTCAGCCAATCCGTCGGGGCGGATCAGCCCGACGCGGGCGGCGCATGTGATGGCGGGGCTCTCAGGCCGAATCGCAGCTGTGCTTGATGGCGGCGACTGTCCGGTGGGGCTGGAATCGACAATCCTGGGGTTCGATGCGGGCCGCCCGGTGCTGCTGCGCGCGGGCGGCGTGGACGTCGCGGCGCTGGCCGAGGTGCTGGGCGAAATGCCCGCGATGCGCGACGCAGGCAGCAAGATCACGGCCCCCGGCCAGCTTGCCGCGCATTACGCGCCCCGCGCGCCCTTGCGGTTGGGTGTGACGCAGCCCGAGCCTGGCGAGATCTGGATCGGCTTCGGACCCGATTGCACCGGGGCCGCGCTGACCCTGTCAGAGCGTGGGGACCTGGCCGAGGCGGCAATGCGGCTGTTTGCCGTGCTGCATCAGGCGGATGAAACGGGGCGCCCCATTGCCGTGGCCCCGGTGCCCGAAACCGGGCTGGGTTTGGCAATCAATGACCGGCTGCGCCGCGCCGCAGCGCCCAGGCCCTTGTGAGAGGGCCTGAACCAACATCACGACCATAGCGACCTCGCGGCCGCAAAGGGCTACGTCGCAACTGCCTCCCGGACCGATGGCGCTGCACTTACGCCCCTCGAAAACCTCACTGAGTGCTCGCCGGGAAAAAACAGGATCAGTCGCGCAGAAGTTCGTTGATACCGGTCTTGGAGCGGGTCTGCGCGTCCACGCGTTTGACGATCACCGCGCAATAGAGGTTGATGCCGCCTTTCGAGGGCATCGAGCCTGCCACCACCACCGAATAGGGCGGGACCTCGCCATATGTCACTGCCCCGGTCTTGCGGTCCACGATCTTGGTAGATTTGCCGATGAAGACGCCCATGCCCAGCACCGAGCCCTCGCGCACGATGCAGCCTTCGACCACTTCCGAGCGCGCGCCGATGAAGCAGTTATCCTCGATGATCGTGGGTCCGGCCTGCATGGGTTCCAGCACGCCGCCGATCCCGACACCACCAGACAGGTGCACATTCTTGCCGATCTGCGCGCAGGAGCCGACCGTGGCCCATGTGTCCACCATGGTGCCGCTGTCGACATAGGCTCCGAGATTGACGAAAGAGGGCATCAGCACCACGCCGGGCGCGATATAAGCGGATTTGCGCACCACGGCATGGGGCACGGCGCGAAAACCGGCAGACTTCCAGCGATCTTCGCCCCAGCCCTTGAACTTGCTGTCGACCTTGTCCCACCAGCCGCCGCCCTGCGGACCGCCGCTCTGAGGTTCCATATCCTTGATCCGAAAGCCCAGCAGCACGGCCTTCTTGGCCCATTGATTGACATGCCACTGCCCGTCTTCGTGCCGCTCGGCCACACGCAGCGCGCCCGCGTCGAGCGCCTCGAGCGTGGCCTCGATCGCCTCGCGCGTCGCGCCGCCTGTTGAGGGCGTGATCGTATCGCGCGCCTCCCATGCGGCCTCGATAGCGGTCTCCAATGCGGCTCTGTCGGTCATTTCCGGGCTCCATGGCTCTGGTCATCTGTCAGGCATCGCTATAGCCTCGCACGCGAGCGACTGCAATTCGCGCAACGGAGAGTTCAGATGAAAGACCAGATCAAGGCCCGCCCCTTCCCCGATGCGCAGGAAGATATCCGCCACTGGGACGAGGCCCCCGACACGGCCCAGACGCGCCACCCGGCCTATCGGCTGGCCTTTGCCGATGCCGATTTCATGCTGCGCGACGAGTTGCGCCCGGTGCGCCTGCAGCTGGAACTCCTCAAGCCCGACTTGCTGATGAATGAGCGCGGAATCGACTCTACAATTGTCATGTTCGGTGGCGCGCGCATACGCCGCCCCGATGACCCCAGCGCCCCGCGCACGCCCAAGATGCAGGACCTGTCTCGCTTCTATCAAGTCGCCCGCGAGTTTGCCCATGCGATGACGCTGCGCTCGGTGCAAAGCTACGGGCGCGAGGATGTGATCGTCACGGGCGGAGGGCCTGGCGTGATGGAGGCGGGCAATCTGGGTGCCAAGGAAGCGGGCGGCGTGTCCATCGGGTTGAATATCGTCCTGCCGCATGAACAGGCTCCGAATGACTATGTCACGCCCGATCTGTGCTTCAACTTCCACTATTTCGCCATCCGCAAGATGCATTTCCTGATGCGGGCGAAGGCGATCACGGTGTTTCCGGGCGGGTTCGGCACGCTGGACGAATTGTTCGAGACGCTGACGCTGATCCAGACCGACCGGATGCGCAAGATGCCCTTCATCCTGTTCGGTCGCGACTTCTGGACCAAGGTCATCAACTGGGAAGCCTTGGCCGAGGCGGGCACGATCAGCCCCGAGGATCTGGACCTGTTCCATTTCGCCGAAACCGCCGAGGAGGCGATTGCGATCATCGACGGGTTTCAGGAAGAGTGCTGAGCGCCGCTCACTGATATTCCCAACTGGAAATGATGCGCCCGCTCAGCGTGGATGTCAGCATCTCGTTATCCTCGACCGGTACCAGCCCCAGATTGATCTTGGCCACGACCATCAGACCGTCGGCCTGTTCAGGATGCGGCAGGATGACGATCCGCAACAGAACAGGCCCGATCTCGGGCTCCAGATGCGTCGCCAGTACCTGCGCGGCCTGCATCTCGCCGACGCTGAATTGGGAAACGTCGATCAGTTCGGCCCCTTCCTTGTCCGCAATCATGCGCGGCAGGACAATGTCCCGCGCCAACAGCCCCGCCGCCTGTACGCGCGAAAGCTCCTGCCCGTCATGTTCGGGCTGCATCGGCACCCGCGCCCCTGTGATCTGGACAAGCTCCAGCAGATCGGCATCGGTGCCGGTCTGATCTTCTCCGCGTGAGAACACGATGCCGACCAGCGCACCGCCGGAGGGGTTGGGGATTATTCTGCGCTCGATGCGCGGGTCTCGCGGTATGCGGATACGGAAATAGGCTGGCAGGTCCAGACCGTTGCGCTCTGCGATTTCGGCGTCGAAAGTGACGGTATCCGACAGGGTCAGACCTTCGAGAGTGAAGAGATTGAAGCTCCAGCCGCTGCTTTCGTCGTGAGCCTGCAGGGAGGACGCGTGAGCCAGCAGCAGCATGGCGAAGACGATGCACGCACGTTTCATGGTATCACTTTCAGCAAGAAATCCGATCAATGTGCCCAGTCTAGGCGAGATGCGAATTCAAAGCCAGCACTCCACGGGCCACGCGGCTCCGCGCAGTTGATGCAACGCAAAGCACAACGTGGCAATGGCGTGCTATCCTGCGCGTCTGGAGGAGGACTGCACCATGATCAATGAGAACGACATTCTCGACATGACCTGTCTGAGCCGCGAACAGATCGCGGCGATTGCGCAGCACGAACATGTCGATAAGGTCACCGCCGCCGAGATGGGCGAATACCTGATGCATATCCATCATGGGCCGCAGAAAGTGCAGCAGATGATCTGCGAGGATATCGCCGAAGCCCTGCATATGGACGACCTGCCCAAGGCCCGTGGTCTCTACAAGGCGCTGAAAGGTTTTCTGGCCGAGCATCCCGAGGCGTTGCGCGGCAACAGCTAATCCCGGCACAATCTGTGCGATGAAGGGTGTGTGACAGCGGGCTTGTGGCAGCAACCGGGGCGCGTGAGTTCTGGCCGGGCTCAGTGCGTCCAGACTTGTCGGCGGCTGGTTGCGAAATTGTCGCCGTAGCCACCGGGTCGCAGATTGGGGCGGCGGGTCTTGGGCTCGATCACGATGGCGTCGATCCCGTGCGCGCGCGCGTAGGATTCGGCGGCCTCGCGGTCCTCGAACCTCAAGCGCACCTGCGAATTCATGTCGCCCGACGAGGTCCAGCCCATCAGCGGGTCGATCCGCCGCGCCTGTTCGGGCGAGAACTCCAGCAGCCAGTGTTGCGTCTTGGCCGTGCCGGATTGCATGGCAGTGCGGGCAGGACGATAGATGCGGGCGCGCATGACAGGACCTCTGATAGCTCTGGCACGTTATCGACAAAAACTGCGCCTCACGCAAGGGCCTGTTGCGGTGCTTGGGTGAGGGTGCAGACAGGAAAGGGCCCACCGAAAGGAGGGAACGAGGAGTAAGTCTTCCGGTACATGGCCTTTTCCTGCCTGCGTGCTGGACGTAGAACTGCAAACTGGGTGCGGCAACCATAAAGTTTGCCGAAGATACACCTTTTCTGCCCGGTCGAGCGTCCACCCCCTGCCCACCGGTCTTTCCGGCAGGCAGGGAGGGCATCGCTCAGATGCTCAGGCAGACATATTTCATCTCGAGATAATCCTCGATCCCGTGACGCGAGCCCTCGCGCCCCAGGCCCGACTGCTTGACGCCGCCAAAGGGCGCAACCTCGGTCGAGATAATGCCGGTGTTCACCCCGACGATCCCGTAATCGAGCGCCTCCTGCACGCGCGTGATGCGCCCCACATCGCGAGCATAGAAATAACAGGCCAGTCCGAAGATCGTGTCATTGGCGTGGGCGATGACCTCTTCCTCGGTCTCGAAACGGAACAGCGGTGCCAGGGGCCCGAATGTCTCTTCCTGTGCAACCTTCATCGACTGCGTGACACCAGTAACAACCGTTGGTTCAAAGAAGGTGCCGCCCAGCGCATGGCGCTGCCCGCCGGTGACAAGCTGTCCACCATGATCGAGCACATCTCGGATATGCTCCTCGACCTTCTCCACGGCCTCGGAATTGATCAGCGGTCCGGTCTGCACACCATCATCGAGCCCGTCCCCGACCCGGAGTGCTGCCACCGCTTTGCCCAGCTTCTCTGCAAAGGCGTCATAGACGCCAGCCTGCACATAAATGCGGTTGGCGCAGACGCAGGTCTGGCCATTGTTGCGGAACTTGGACATCATCGCGCCCTCGACGGCCTTGTCGAGATCGGCGTCATCGAACACGATGAAGGGCGCATTGCCGCCCAACTCCATCGAGCATTTCATCACCTGATCGGCGGCCTGCCGCAGCAGAATGCGTCCCACCTCGGTCGAGCCGGTGAAGGTCAGCTTGCGCACCGTCGGGTTTTCGCAGAATTCCTTGCCGATATCCGAAGCGCGCGACGAAGTCACGACCGAGAGCACGCCTTTGGGCACACCCGCGCGCTCGGCGAGCACAGCCATGGCCAGCGCCGAAAGCGGTGTTTCCGCCGCCGGGCGCGCGACAAAGCCGCACCCCACAGCCAGCGCGGGACCCACCTTGCGCGCGATCATCGCATTGGGAAAGTTCCACGGCGTGATCGAGGCCGCCACCCCGATCGGTTGGCGCAACACGGTGATGCGCTTGTCGGGCTGGTGGCCGGGGATGGTCTCGCCATAAACGCGCTTGGCTTCCTCGCCGAACCACTCGATGAACCCGGCACCATAGGCGACTTCACCGCGCGCCTCGGGCAGTGGTTTGCCCATCTCGGCGGTCAGGATCAGCGCCAGATCCTCGGCGTTCTCGGTCATCAGGTCGAACCATTTACGCAGCACTGCCGCGCGCTCCTTGCCGGTGCGCGCCGCCCAGGCGTGGCGGGCCTCTTCAGCGGCGGCGATGGCGCGGGCGGTCTCGGTGCGACCCAGATCGGCGACCTCGGCGATAACGTCACCGCGCGCCGGGTTGCGGACCGCGAAAGTCGCGCCATCATCAGCGGACACCCATTCGCCCGCGACAAAGGCACGCGTTTCCAGCAGCGACGGATCGCTGAGCATGGATTTGAGATCGGTTGTCGTATCGAGCATGTGTCCTCCTTCGATGTCGATTTCCCTGTCGCCATTGGCCATGAGGGCCGTAGGCTGGGCAAGGCGAGACACTAGCGGCTTTGTCCGGCAGTGTCACGGGCACGCACGCGACCGTGAGCCGCGCGGGCGGTGAAAGCAAATGTTAAACTATCTGATGCAATCTGGCGCAGGTCAATCAGGGACAGGTGATGCGCGCCAGACAAACGGCAACCAGACGGACTGCGGATACCGAAGCCTTTTACGCGGATCTCGTTACGCGGCATTCCTCGGATGCCGTCGTCATATCAGACCCGGAACGCCGCGCGCTCTGGGTCAATCCGGCCTTCACCGCACAGACCGGCTTCGCGCTCTGCGATATTGCCGGAAAAGAGCCGGGCTCGGTGCTGCAGGGCCCCGAGACCGACACAGAGACCGCGCGCAGGATCGAGCAGGCCTGCGCCCAGCGGCGCGAAATCCGTGTCGATATCCTGAACTACACCAAGACCGGAGAGAGCTTCTGGATCGATCTCAAGGTCACGCCGGTCTATGACCCCAATGGGCGGCATACGCATTTCATCTCGACCATGCGCGACATCACCGAACGCAAGGCGCTGGAAGAACAGAACGAGGCGATGCGCCATTCCGAAGAGTTGCGCCAGTCCGAGCGCCAGTTGCTCGCCCTGACCAGTGAATGGCTCTATTCCGCCAAATCCCTGGAGGAGTTGCTCATGGTGATCCAGCGTGCCATGCACACGCTCATCCCCGAGGCTGACGGCGCGCTTTATATCTATGATGAGTCCCGCTCGGCGCTGAATCTGGCGACAAGCTGGGGCACCATGCCCGATTTCGCACGCCATATCCTGCCCGATGACTGCTGGGCATTGCGGCGCGGGCGAGCCTATGCCTATGGGCTCAAGCCGATCCAGTTCACCTGCGATCATGTCGGCAAGCGGGGCGCACCCTATTTCTGCCTGCCCGTCATCGCGCATGGGCAGACCATTGGCCTGATGCATGTCGTCTTCGAAGGGTTCGAGGAAGGCGGCATCATGCGCCACATGCGCGATGAGGTGCTCCGCAACCGCTGGGACATCTCGCTGATCTGCGGAGAGCAGATCAGCCTTGCGATTGCCAATGTCCGCCTGCGGCAGGAATTGCAGGACCGCTCGGTGCGCGACGCCCTGACGGGCCTTTGGAACCGCCGTTGGTTCATGGAACGCGCCAACCGTGAATGTAGCCTCGCCGCGCATGAAAACCGACCGCTTGCCCTGATTTCGCTGGATGTCGATCACTTCAAGTCCTTCAATGACCGCTTCGGCCATGAGGCCGGCGACGCCGTGCTGCGCGGGGTCGGGCAGGTGCTGCAGGGCACCGCGGGCAGCCTGGTGCACGCCTGCCGCGTGGGCGGTGAGGAATTCGTGCTGCTCTGCCTCGATCACGACGAAAGCGCGGCACTCGCACAGGCCGAAACACTGCGCGAGGCCATCGCGGCGCTGTCGGTCAGCACCGCTGGCCAGTCGCTGCCGCAGGTGACCGTCTCGGCCGGGCTGGGCCTGTTGGGGCGCGACGGCACAGAGCTTGCGCAGGTGATGAAAGCCGCCGATCTGGCGCTCTACGGTGCCAAGGCCCAGGGCCGCAATCGCGTGGTCAGCGCTCCACCCCGCCCGACTGCCGCGCCGGTCGCGCAAGAGCAGGGATGACGCCTGCACGCACGGCGCAGGTCCGGCCCGTCACATCTGATACCATCGCCGTTTGATCCCCTCGGACTCATGCAGGGCCTCGCTGAACGCCTCGGCAAAGCGCGCTTGTGCGGGTTGGGTGGGCACGATCCGAGGGTGCTTTGTAGGTGCCGTTAATCACTCAGCCGACAGGCATCAAATATCCCGTCTACGGGCCTAGGGACAGTCATGCCGGCCACCTGCCAGAACGGCCCAGCACGATACCGCGCCGCCGGTTTCTTACTGCCCAGCCCGGCCACAACAAATACTGCCCACAGGGCTTGTACCACCACGAAAACCTGCCCTGCAGTTTGACATCTCGCGCGACCACACCTATCACCCACACGGCGGCGCGTGACGCCGGGCAATGCAACGGGAAACAAATGGACGGTGGTTCCAGGCGGGCACAGAGTCTGCGCCCGATCATCAGAGAAACAGAGATACCGCATGCATCGCGGGCCGTTCCCAGGGGCTGACCCTGCCCGACGCCCCGATGCCGACAGGGCATAAGGGGGCCGAAATGACAGTTCAGACACCGCTCAGCGAGTTCCGTTTCGACCGCGATTCCGAGGATACCGGAATCGACGCTGGCTTCATCGCGGTCGAGATCCAGCGCCTCATGGGCGAAGGGCAATCGCAGGCGGTGCGCGAATTCATCGAATCGCAGGAACTCGCCGATGTGGCCGCGATCATCGAAGAATTGCCCGAAAACGACGATCTCGAGGTGATGCGCCTGCTATCGCTGCATGATCAGGCCGAGCTTCTGGGCTATTTGCGGCCCAGCTCGCAAGTCGCCATTGCCACTTGTATCCGGCGCCGCGACCTCGTCGCACTGATGAGCGCGATGAGCCATGATGAACGCGCCGACCTCTACAAGCAGCTCGATGCGGAAGCACAGGAAGCCATCCTGCCCGCCTTCGCCAAGGCCGAGCGCGAGGATCTGCGCCGTCTCGCCGCCTATGAGGAATGGACCGTCGGCTCGGTCATGACCTCGGATTACGCCACGCTGGCGCCTGACCTGACCTCGACCCAAGCCATCGAGGCGCTGCGCAGCCAGGCGATCGAGGCCGAGACGATCTATTACGCCTATATCATCGACGCCGAGCGCAGGCTTCTGGGCGTGGTCAGCCTGCGCGACCTGCTGACGGCCCGGCCCCGTCAGCGCGTTTCCGAGATCATGGATACCGAGCCGGTCTGGGTGCGCGCCGATGCCGAACAGGAAGAGGCCGCCAAGCTGGTCGCACGCTATGACCTTCTGGCGCTGCCGGTGCTCGACAACAATGACCGCCTCGTTGGCATCGTGACCGCCGATGACGCCATGGACGTGACCGAGGAAGAGGTGACCGAGGACTTCTACAAGGGCTCGATCGTGCAGCCCATCGAGATGTCTGTTGCCGAGGCGACCATCGCGACCCTCTACAAGGCGCGCATCTTCTGGCTGGTGCTGCTGGTTTTCGGCAATATCTTCTCGGGCGCGGGCATCGCCTATTTCGAAGACACCATCGCCGCGCATCTGGCGCTGCTGTTCTTCCTGCCGCTGCTGATCGCCTCGGGCGGCAATGCCGGTACGCAATCCGCGACGCTGATGGTGCGCGCGCTGGCGACGGGCGATGTGCGCCCGGCAGATTTCGGCAAGCTGCTGTCGCGCGAGGCTGTGGTGGCGCTCACGCTGGGGGTTACGATGGCGGTGGCAGTGTCGACCATCGGCGTATGGCGCGGCGGGCCGGAAATCGCGTGGGTGGTGGCGCTGGCGATGATCTCGATCGTGCTGATGGGCGCGCTGATCGGCATGTGCCTGCCCTTTATTTTTGCGAAATTCAACCGCGACCCGGCCGCCGCCTCCGGCCCGCTTGTCACCTCCATCGCCGATGTGCTGGGCGTACTGATCTATTTCACCATCGCCACGCAGCTTCTGGGACTCTGAGCACGGCTTGCATTCGACAGGGCGATTGGCTACCTCCGCGCCAGACAGCGAAAGGCAGACCCATGGACGCAATCGCAGAGCTGCGCGGCAGGTTTCTCGACCGGATCGCCCAAGCCCCCGATGCCGAGGCACTCGAGGCCGTTCGGCTGGCCGCGCTGGGCAAGAAGGGCGAGATCAGCGCGCTGATGCGCGGCCTCGGCCAAATGAGCCCCGAGGAACGCCAGAGCGCGGGGCCTGCGCTCAACGGGCTGAAATCCGAGATCGACGCGGCGCTCAAGGCGCGCCGCGCCGCACTCGAGGATGCCGCGCTCGACGCGCGGCTGCAGACCGAATGGCTCGACGTGACCCTGCCTGCCCGCCACCGCCCCGCAGGCACGATCCATCCGATTTCCCAGGTCATGGACGAGTTGACCGCGATCTTCGCCGATATGGGCTTTTCCGTTGCCGAGGGTCCACAGATCGAATCCGACTGGTATAATTTCGACGCGCTCAACATCGCGCCCGAACACCCCGCGCGGCAGGAGCATGATACCTTTTTCATGCATCGCGCACCGGGCGACAACCGCCCGCCGCATGTGCTGCGCACCCATACCAGCCCAGTCCAGATCCGCGCCATGCAGGACGAGGGCGCACCGATCCGCGTCATCGCGCCGGGCCGCGTCTACCGCATGGACATGGACCAGACCCATACGCCCATGTTCCATCAGGTCGAAGGGCTCGCCATCGACCGCAATATCAACATGGCTCAGCTGAAATGGACGCTCGAGGAATTCTGCCGCGCCTTCTTCGAGGTCGATGAGGTGGAATTGCGCTTCCGCGCCTCGCATTTCCCCTTCACCGAACCCTCCGCCGAGGTCGATATCCGCTGCTCGTGGGAGGGTGGCCAATTGAAGATCGGCGAAGGCAATGACTGGTTGGAGATCCTCGGCTCCGGTATGGTGCACCCGCATGTGCTGCGCTCGGGCGGGATCGACCCCGACCAATGGCAGGGCTTTGCCTTCGGAATGGGAATCGACCGCATCGCGATGCTGAAATACGGAATCCCCGACCTGCGCGCCTTCTTCGAGAGCGACCTGCGCTGGCTGCGCCACTATGGCTTCGCCGCACTCGATCAGCCCTCCCTTCCCGCTGGCCTCAGCCGCTGATCTGCATTTTCTTGCCTGAAATACTCACGGGGATTTTCAAGGGGCATGTATGCCCCTTGAAGCGGGGGGCTCTGGCCAAAGGCCAGCCGGGGGGCGGCAGCCCCCCGTCCCCCCTCAACGAAAAAGCCCCCGCCAGCGGCAGGGGCTTTCTCGCATCACTCAAGCCGCATCAGCAACTGTAATACATGGCATATTCGACCGGGTGGGGCGTATGCTCATAGGCATAGACCTCTTCCCATTTCAGATCGATATAGGCCATGATCTGGTCCTTCGTGAACACATCCCCGGCCAGCAGGAAGTCATGGTCCGCCGCCAGTGATTCCAAAGCCTCGCGCAGCGACGCGCAGACTGTCGGGATGCCTTCCAGCTCCTCGGGCGGCAGGTCATAGAGGTCCTTGTCCGAGGCGGGGCCCGGATCGATCTTGTTCTTGATCCCGTCGATGCCAGCCATCAGCAGGGCAGCGAAAGCCAGATAGGGGTTGGCCGAAGGATCAGGGAAACGGGCCTCGACGCGCTTGGCTTTGGGGCTTTCCGTCCACGGAATGCGGATACAACCCGACCGGTTGCGGGCCGAATAGGCGCGCAGAACAGGCGCTTCAAAGCCCGGGATCAGCCGCTTGTAGCTGTTGGTCGAGGGGTTGGTGAAGGCGTTCAGCGTCTTGGCGTGCTTCAGCACACCGCCGATGAACCACAGCGCTTCCTGGCTCAGATCGGCATATTTGTCGCCAGCAAACAGCGGTTTGCCGTCCTTCCAGATCGACATGTTGACATGCATGCCGGTGCCGTTGTCGCCCTTGACAGGCTTGGGCATAAAGGTCGCGGTCTTGCCATAGGCATCGGCCACGTTCTTGATGACATACTTGTATTTCATCAATTCGTCGGCCTGCTTGGTCAGCGAGTTGAAGATCAGGCCCAGTTCATGCTGCGCGGAAGCCACCTCGGTATGGTGCTTGTCCACCTTCATGCCCATGTCTTTCATGGTGGTCAGCATTTCCGAGCGCATGTCCTGATTGGCATCGGTCGGGTTCATGGCGAAGTAATGGCCCTTGATGCCGGGGCGATGACCGGAATTGCCATGCTCGTAATCGGTATCGGTATTCCAGGCGGCTTCCTCGGCATCGATCTCAAAGCCGACCTTGTTGTACTTGTCCGAGAACCTGACACTGTCGAAAACGAAGAACTCGGCCTCGGGTCCGAAATAGGACACATCACCGATGCCGCTGGCCTTCAGATAGGCTTCGGCCTTCTCGGCGGTGCCGCGCGGGTCGCGCTCATAGGGCTCGTTGGTGTCAGGCTCGACGATCGAGGCGTGGATGGCCAAGGTCTTCTCGGCATAGAACGGATCAACATAGACCGAATCCAGATCGAACACGAGTTTCATGTCGGATGCCTCGATACCCTTCCAGCCCGGTACCGAGGAGCCGTCGAACATGAAGCCTTCCTCAAGGAAGTCCTCATCGACAAGATCGTTGACGATGGTCACGTGCAGCATACGACCGCGCGGGTCCACGAAACGGATGTCGAGATAAGCGATATCCTCGTCTTTCATCAGTTTGAGAACGTCTGCTGAACTCATGTTCTTTTCCCTTTTGGTTGGAGAGAGTCGTAAGGGCCGCGCGGCGCGCGCGCCCGAATGGACCGTTGGCTTACAGCGCGTCGTCGCCGGTTTCGCCAGTGCGGATGCGGATGGCCTGCTCGACCGGTGACACGAAAATCTTGCCATCCCCGATCTTGTCGGTGCGGGCGACCCCGACGATGGCCTCGATGGCGCTATCGACCTGATCATCGGGCAGGACGACCTCGATTTTCACCTTGGGAAGAAAATCGACGACATATTCGGCGCCGCGATAAAGCTCGGTGTGCCCCTTCTGGCGCCCAAACCCTTTGACCTCAACCACCGAGAGACCCTGCACACCAATCTCCTGGAGTGCCTCCTTGACCTCATCAAGCTTGAACGGTTTGATGATTGCCTCGATCTTTTTCATGGTCCGGTCCTCATGCCCTGTCTTCCGCTCCGGTCAGTATCACCGTCCGCGATCTGACCTGTTCAGATCATTTTCACGCTGGCGCGACAATCTGATAGGAAGAGCACGGCTCGGGAAGGACCGGGCAAAGCCGTATATTGTTTATAATTTGTGCAAAGCGCCTGTTTTGTGATCGATTTGTGAACTGAGGGGGCCGCAGGATGGTCGAAATACTGACATCTGCCCAAATGCGCGCCGTTGAGGCCGCGGCCATCGATTCTGGCCGTGTCACAGGGCTGGAACTGATGGAACGCGCGGGCGCGGGGGTCGTCGCGGCGCTTCTGGCCATGTGGCCGCTGGCCGCACCGCGCGCGGTCGTGCTCTGCGGACCGGGCAATAATGGCGGCGATGGCTATGTCATCGCGCGGCTATTGGCTGCGCGCGGCTGGGACGTGCGCGCCTGGGCCCCCTTGCCTGCCATGTCACCTGATGCTGCAACCAATGCCACACGCTGGGGGGAAATCGGCCCCGTGCAAAGCGCCCTTGCACCAGAGGATCTGGCGGGCGCTGTCGTGGTCGATGCGCTCTTCGGCACCGGGCTTGCGCGCCCGGTCGGGGCGGAGTTCATCCGCGCGCTCGCACAGGCGCAGGAGGCGGACGCGCCGATTGTCGCGGTCGATATCCTCTCGGGCCTGTGCGCCGATACGGGTCAGATCCGGGCGGAGGGCGAATTTATCGCGCGCGGGGCCGATCTGACCGTGACTTTTCAGGCCGCCAAGCGCGGCCATATGCTGCTGCCCGCCGGTGGCATGAGCGGCGCGTTGCATGTGGTCGATATCGGGCTCACGGAAGAGCTGAACGCGCTCGCGCAAGGGGGCACCGGGTCCGAGATGGCGGTTGCCGCGCCCCGGCCTTCGGCGGCGCGGCTGCACAAGGCCGGTGGGCACAAGTTCAACCACGGGCATGTGCTGATATTTTCGGGCGGGGTCGGGCGCGGCGGTGCGGCCCGGCTGGCCGCGCGGGCGGCACTGCGTGTGGGCGCGGGGCTGGTGACACTGGCCTGCCCGCCTGCCGCTCTGATCGAAAACGCCGCGCGGCTGGATGCCGTGATGCTGCGCGCCCTGCCCGATGCGGACGCCCTGCCCGCATTGATCAAAGATCTGCGCGCCTCCGCGCTCTGTGTTGGCCCCGGGCTTGGCCTGGGTGGGCGCGAGTCTGCACTGGTCGAAGCCGCTTTGCGCAGCGGACTGCCAGTTGTGCTTGATGCCGATGCGCTGACGCTGATCGCACGCGACACGGGATTGCGCGATCTGCTGCACGCGGGATGCGTGCTGACCCCGCATGAGGGCGAGTTCCGACGACTTTGGCCTGATCTGGCGGCAGACCTGACATTGTCGAAATGCGACCGCGCCCAACAAGCGGCGCGAGAGGCGGGCACTATCGTATTGCTGAAAGGCGAAGATACGGTCGTCGCCCGGCCAGATGGCTGGCCGGTGTTTCATGCCGCGCTGCGCGAACGCGCGGCGCCAGAGCTTGCCACGGCCGGGTCAGGCGATGTGCTGGCGGGCCTGATCGCCGGGCTGATGGCACGCGAGGTGCCGGTGCCCGAGGCCGCAGCGACGGGCACCTGGCTGCATGTCGAGGCCGCGCGCCAGATCGGCCCCGGCCTGATCGCCGAAGACCTGCCCGAGGCGCTGCCCGCCGTGCTGCGCGCCCTGCGCTGAGCCGCGCAGCAGCGCGGGCAGCCCGTTGGCATGGATTACACAATCCGAACCGACCTCCAGTTGAAACAGCTGCCGCGCCACTTTCAGTTGGCGCAGGCTTCGCCCGTCGACCATTTGCGCGGCGCAGGCCATTACGCCCGACCCGTAGATCAGATCGGTGCGCCAGTCGCGTAGCGCCAGTTTCTGGTCTGCACCCACAATCAGCGCACGTTCCAGCCCTGGAGCCGCCTCACCGGGTGCGATTCGCACCAGATCTTCAGGCTCGACCCGGACCTGGCGCAGCGCGCGAAGTGTGACAAGCTGACCGTCCGTATCTAGGAGCAGATCGCCTGCCATCAGACGCTCGACCGGGCGTTGGCCAAAGATGGTGCGTACCAGTGTTCCACGGGCAAAGCCCTGCGGGCGTGTGGCGGGACGTGCGGGTTTGCGCAGCGGCGGCGCAAGGGAAATGTTGTATGCGACCATGACAAGTCCTCCTGTCGTGACCCTGACAGAAAAAAGTAAGCGCAGGGTAAATAGGTTAAGGGATCGAATGACTGTTTCTCTCAGGGAGACAATCGCCGCGCATCCGGGCAAGAATGCGGCAAGAACACGGAGTATTTCCGGCAGTGCTCGGGGCCAGATTCCTCTCGCATCGCCGCAGGCGATTTGCTAGACAGCGCGCGTTGCGGGTGTGGCGAAATTGGCAGACGCACCAGATTTAGGTTCTGGCGCCGCAAGGCGTGGGGGTTCAAGTCCCTCCACCCGCACCAGTTACACACCGCCGCCGTCGAACATCGGGAAGGTCACGCCCAGCGCCCAGGCAAGCACCAGCCCCAGCCCGATCCCGCCCGCAGCGGGCAAACCTGTGCGCCGACCCACCCAGCCCGACATCGTGCCGAACAGAAGAAAGAACAATACGATCACCGGCAAGATGATAAGCAGGAAGAACAGCGCGTCGAAATTGAGCGCCACGGCCAGCCCCAACGAGGCAAGGAACGCCAGCCGCGCCAACACAACCCGCCAGCGCGCGCCCTGCCCGCCCCCGGTCAGAAACCCATCACCCAACATGAAGGGTACGGCCCCCAACGCCAGCCCCGCAATCACCATTGCGCGGCCCGGATGCGGCACGAAAGAGGCCACATAGCGATCAATCGCTCCGCCGAGCACCGCGATGCCAAAGACCGCCACAGCCAGCGCGATCCACCAGGTACGCACCGGAAACTGCCCCGACAACGCGCCCTTCCAGTGCAGTGCCGCCAGCGTCAGCACACCATAAAGGCCAAGATGCAGCGCCAGATAGTCCGCGACCAGCACCGGCAAAACGCGGATATCGAAGGGCGCAAGTGCCAGTGGCACCAGCAGCGCCGGTGCCAGCGCGATCAACAGGAAACTGCGGTTGGAAAGCTGAGCGGGACGAGCCTGTGCCGCAGGCAGGCTGCGCGCGAGCGGCCAGCCAAGCGCGACAATTGCCAACAGCAGCGCCACGATCCAGCCACCGCGCAGTGCCAGCGGCGCGTCACTCGCACGCCCGAAAGTGGCATCCAGCCAGTCTCGTGCCTCGCGCAGCGAAGTGGCGGCATAAAGCACACCGACATGCTCGACATTGGGGGCAAGAACCGCACGGCGCGCATCGCCCACCGCCGGATCGCCCACTGTCTGCCCGATCTGCGCTTCGGCATCGCTTTGCTGCACGGCGCGCAGAGCTTCTGTAGCGAGCCGTCCCTCCCAAGCGCCGGAAATGACCAGAAGATTACCGGGGGCCTCAGGCGTCACGGCCTCGCTGAACATCGAAATCGCTACGACAGCATCACCCGGCGGGTCGCTGAGAGCCTGCCGCACCACGATATCCGAGGCCATCGAATGGCCCAGATAGACCAGGCGTCCGTCCGCCCGCGGATGGGCCAGCGCCGCGCGCGCCACGCGCGCGGTCTCCTCCATCAAGAGCCGGGTCGTTCCGTCAACCGAGGTCACATCACCGGACATCGGCCGCGGGTTGCGGCCATGCCCTTCAAAGTCGAAACTCGCCACAACATAGCCCGCCTGCGCCAAAGTCAGCGCGAAAGGCTCCATCAACTGGCGCGATCCGGCAAAGCCATGCGCAATCACCACCACCGGAGCCGCACCTCCGCCCTCGCGCAGATAGAGCGTGGCCGGTGTGTCGCCCATGACGGTAAGCGGCGCGATCTCCAACCCGCTGCGCTGGGTTTCCATCTTCCAGATCGACAGCGCAATGACCATCAGTGCCAGTGTTGCGATGATTCCGCGCATCTTCCCTCCGAACCCGCCCCCCCTTTATCAGGGCAAAAGTGGCACAGCGAAAGATGCGGCGCGTATTATCGCGTATCGGCGGGTCTTGCCCCCGGATTCAGGGTTGATCCTGCCGGGGCTGCATCTTAGGAAGGCGCAAATCTCTCAGGCCGCCATCTGGCGGCCTGTCATTCATGTGAGGATGTCCATGCAAGTCACCGAAACCCTGAACGAGGGCCTCAAGCGCGGTTATACCATCACGGTTACTGCCGATGAACTGGCCGCGAAAGTCGACGAGAAGCTTGTCGAGGCGCAGCCCGATATCGAGATGAAGGGGTTTCGCAAGGGCAAGGTGCCGATGGCGCTTCTGAAAAAGCAATTCGGCCAGCGCCTTTTGGGCGAGGCAATGCAGGACGCGGTTGACGGCGCGATGAACCAGCATTTCGAGGATAGCGGCGACCGCCCGGCACTGCAGCCCGAGGTCAAGCTGACGAATGAGGACTGGAAGGAAGGCGATGACGTGATCGTCTCGCTGCAATATGAAGCGCTGCCGAAGATCGAGACGCCGGACTTCTCGGGCATCTCGTTGGAGAAACTGGTGGTCAAGGCCGATGACGCCGCAGTGCAAGAAGCGCTCGAGAACCTTGCCAAGAATGCACAGAATTTCGAGGACAAGGACGGGGTCGCCGAGGATGGCGATCAGGTCACGATGGATTTTCTCGGCAAAATTGATGGCGAGCCCTTCGATGGCGGCGCGGCCGAGGACTTTCCCTTGGTGCTGGGCTCAGGCCAGTTCATTCCCGGATTCGAGGAGCAGCTTGCCGGCGTGAAGGCCGGCGAGGAAAAGACCGTCACGGTCAGCTTCCCCGAAGAATATGGGGCCGAGCAGCTGGCGGGCAAGGAAGCCACGTTCGAGTGCACCATCAAGGCAGTGAAAGCCCCTGCAGAAACCGTGATCGACGATGCGATGGCGGCGCAGTTCGGGGCCGAGAGCCTGGATGCGCTGAAAGCACAGATCACCGAGCGGCTGGAAGCTGAATATGGCCAGGCCAGCCGTGCCGTGCTCAAGCGCGGGCTGCTCGATGCGCTGGACGCGCAGGTGAAATTCGACCTGCCGCCTTCGCTGGTCGAGGCCGAAAGCAAGCAGATCGCACATCAACTCTGGCATGACGCACAGGAAAATGTAGACCCGAACGACCACAGCCATGAAGAGATCGCCACCACCGAGGAAAGCGACCGCCTCGCGGTGCGCCGGGTGAAGCTGGGGCTGCTGCTGGCAGAGATCGGCAATCAGGCTGAGGTGCAGGTCACCGATCAGGAAATGACCCAGGCAGTGATCGCGCAGGCGCGGCAATACCCGGGCCAAGAGCGCGAGTTCTTCGAGTTCGTGCAAAAGAACCAACAGATGCAACAGCAATTGCGCGCGCCGATCTTCGAGGACAAGGTCGTTGACCATATCATCGAGCAGGTCAGCGTGACCGAGAAAGAGGTCAGCAAGGACGATCTGCAAAAAGCCATCGAGGCGCTGGAAGACGAAGCCTGAGCCTCTCAGTTTCAGGAATCTGAAAAGGCGACCCTCGGGTCGCCTTTTTCGTTTCCGCCAGGCAACGGGTCAGAGTGCCCGACCCAGGTCACAGCCCGCGGGCGAGCGCTGCCACGCCGGTCCGGGCAACTTCGACAAGCCCCAGCGGGCGCATCAGCTCTGCAAAGGCATCGACCTTCTCGGGCGTGCCGGTCATCTCGAAGACGAAACTCTCCAGGGTCGAATCGACCACATTGGCGCGGAAGATCTCGGCCAGCCGCAGCGCCTCGATGCGGTGCTCGCCCTGCCCTCTGACCTTGAACAGTGCCAGTTCGCGCTGCACCGCAGGCCCTTCGACCGTCAGGTCATGCACATCATGTACAATGACCATGCGCTCAAGCTGCGCCTTGATCTGCCCGATCACCTGCGGAGTGCCAGAGGTGACAATGGTGATCCGCGAGCGGTGGCCCAGATGGTCGACCTCTGCCACGGTCAGGCTGTCGATATTGTAGCCACGCGCTGAAAACAGCCCGATCACACGCGCCAGCACACCGGATTCGTTGTCCACGATCACAGCAAGTGTATGCGTTTCCAAAGTCTCGGCATGGGGGTCGCGCAGGTCATAGGCCGAATGCTTCGACGAGCCTTTCTTGATTTTCAGGGGGGACATCAGCTTTCCTCGAATAAGCGTTGCAGTTATTCAGCCCTTCGCCCCGCGCCGCCCCTGTCTGCGGGGCGTGCGGGTGGGTGGGTGGGGCACGCGTCGCAGGCAGGTGCGGCGCGGGGCGCGTTGGTCACACCAGCACAGCCCCGTCCGACCCGATCACGCCTTGGGTGTCAACTTCGCCCAGGATCATGTCATTATGAGCGTTGCCAGACGGGATCATCGGGAAACAGTTTTCGTGTTTCTCCACCAGGCAATCGAAGATCACCGGCCCGTCAAAAGCCAGCATCTCGCGGATCGCGTCATCGAGATCGGCCTCATTGTCGCATCGGATGCCCTTGCCGCCGAACGCCTCGGCCAGCTTGACAAAGTCGGGCAACGCCTCGGACCAGCTATGCGAATAGCGCTCGCCATGCAGAAGCTCTTGCCATTGCCTTACCATGCCCAGCCGCTCGTTATTGAGAATGAACTGCTTGACCGGCAGACGATACTGCACCGCCGTGCCCATTTCCTGCATGTTCATCAGCCAGGACGCCTCACCCGCGACATTGATCACCAGCGCGTCGGGATGCGCGATCTGCACGCCAACCGAGGCAGGCAGGCCATATCCCATCGTGCCCAACCCGCCGCTCGTCATCCACCTGTTCGGCTCATCGAAGCCCAGATATTGCGCCGCCCACATCTGGTGCTGACCCACCTCGGTGGTGATGTAGCGGTCGTGATCTTTGGTCAGTGCCTCAAGCCGGGCCAGTGCATGTTGCGGGCGGATGGGCGAGCCACCGGTGGGCTTGTAGGCCAGACAATTCACCGAACGCCATTCCTCGATCTGCTGCCACCAGCGGCCAACCGCCGCGCGGTTGACCTTGCGCCCGCGCGATTTCCAGATCCTGAGCAGATCCTCCAGCACATGACCAACATCACCGATGATCGGAATATCGGTGCGGATCACCTTGTTGATCGAGGACGGGTCGATATCGATATGCGCCTTGGTCGAGTTCGGGCTGAAGGCATTGATCCGGCCCGTGATGCGGTCATCGAAGCGCGCGCCGATATTGATCATCAGATCGCAATCATGCATCGCCCAGTTGGCCTCATAGGTGCCATGCATGCCCAGCATCCCGATCCAGCTTTTCCCCGAGGCCGGATAGGCCCCCAGCCCCATCAGCGTGGAGGTAACGGGGAAGCCTGTTGCCTCGGCCAACTCGCGCAGAAGCTGGCTTGCGGCAGGCCCGGAATTAACCACCCCGCCACCGGTATAGAAGACCGGCTTCTCGGCGGTTTCGATCATCTCGACCAGTTGTGTGATCGCTTCGCGGTCGCCCTTGACGCGCGGGGCGTAATGGTCGGTCTTGGCTTTCGGCTTCGGACAATAGGTGCCCTGGGCGAATTGCACATCCTTCGGGATATCGACCAGGACCGGGCCGGGCCGCCCCGCCGTGGCGACATGAAACGCCTGGTGGATCGTCTCGGCCAGCTTGTCGGTTTCCTTAACCAGCCAGTTCATCTTGGTACAAGGCCGGGTGATACCGACAGTGTCGCCTTCCTGAAACGCATCCGAGCCGATCATGAAAGTGGGCACCTGCCCCGAAAGTACGACGACGGGGATCGAATCCATCAGCGCATCGACAATTCCGGTGACGACATTGGTGGCACCCGGGCCCGAGGTTACCAGAACCACCCCAGGTTTGCCCGTTGCGCGCGCATAGCCCTCGGCAGCATGAATCGCGCCTTGCTCGTGGCGCACAAGAATGTGGCGGATATCGTTCTGCTGGAAAATCTCGTCATAGATGGGCAGCACGGCCCCGCCCGGATATCCGAATACCACGTCGACACCCTGATCCTTCAGGGCTTGAACAACCATCTTTGCTCCGGTCATCTGACGTGTCATCTTGTGCTCCATAAAGGCGTCATCTGTGGTCGCTTTAGCGCGGCTTCAGGCAATAAAAAAGCCCCCGTGTGGTTCGGGGGCGCATGGGGGTCCGTTCTGGATATCCGTTACCGGCCCATGCGCATCTCGCCTACGATAAGTACAAGGCTGGCTTTCATTGCGTTCATCCGCTCCTTTAGCGTGGCGGGAAAGTAAGTCTGTCGAAAGGCAAGGTCAATGGCGAAAACACCTGCGATTGCGCAAAACGGGGCGCTTTCTTTTCATTTGTTGCGCAGACTCTTTTCTGCAGGGCTATGCGCAAGATGTGTTTACAAAACCAGAAAAGTAGTTATATTGCTACCATGAACTGTGATGATGACAAAGCTGCCATTGCCCTCGCGGCCCTTGGACACGCCGCCCGCCTGTCGGTTTTCCGCCTGCTGGTAAAGGCCGGGCCAGACGGGTTGATGGTGGGCGAGATCGGCGCGCATCTGGACATGCCCTTGTCAACACTTGCGCATCATCTGCGGGCCTTGAAACAGGCGGGGCTGATCAGCCAGATGCGGGCCGGGCGTGAAGTGCTGACGCGGGCAGAAACGGCGGCTTTGCATGGGGTCGTGGATTATTTACTGAGTGAATGCTGTCAGGGTGTGCACCCGCGCGCGCAATCCGCGTGATGGGTACGAAGAATATAACCACAAAACCGGATACTTAAAAATGACTGACCACTCTCTTCCCCAGCCCGGCCCCGTTCAGGCGCTGTGGTCGCGTCTGTGGCGCAAGGAAAAGCCCTGGCTGGCCTTCGCGCTGATCGTGCTGGCCGTGATCACGCTGGACCCGGCACAGCTTGGGCCGTCACTCGCCAAAGTGAGCGGCGCACTGACGTCGATTGCGCCTTTCCTCGCAGCGTCGATCCTGATTGCCGCCTGGGCCGGGGCCACGGGGGCGGATAACCTGATTGCGCGCGCCTTCACCGGGGCGCCTGCGATGATGATTGCGATGGGCGCGCTGGCCGGGGGCTTGTCGCCCTTCTGTTCCTGCGGGGTGATCCCGCTGATTGCGGCACTGCTGGCGATTGGTGTGCCATTGGCACCTGTGATGGCCTTCTGGCTGGCCTCGCCCCTGATGGACCCGTCAATGTTTGTACTGACCGCCGGTGTTCTCGGGCTGGAGTTTGCCATTGCCAAGACGCTGATCGCAGTAGGCATGGGGGTCATGGGCGGGACGATCGTGCATCTGCTGATGAAAAGCGGCGCGCTGGTCGATCCGCTGCGCGAAGGGATCGGCAATGGCGGCTGCGGGGGCGCGAAAGTGCGCAATCCCAAGCCACCGGTCTGGGCCTTCTGGCATGACCCTGCGCGAGTGACGAAATTCCGCACCGAGGCCACCAAGACCTTCCTCTTCCTGCTCAAATGGCTGTCGCTCGCGTTCCTGCTGGAAAGCCTGATGTTGGCCTATGTGCCCGCCGAACTGGTAACGCAGACGCTGGGCGGCGACGGGCTAATGCCTATCGTGATCGCAACCTTCGTGGGCGTTCCTGCCTATTTCAACGGCTATGCCGCGCTGCCCCTGATCGGCACGCTGATGGACCAGGGGATGCAGGCGGGGGCTGGCATGGCTTTCCTAATCGCGGGCGGTGTGACCTCGCTGCCGGCTGCGATTGCGGTCTGGGCACTGGTCAAGTTCCGGGTCTTCGCGCTTTATATCGCGATTTCGCTGGGCGGAGCCTTTGTCACGGGGCTTTTGTTCCATCTCTGGACGCTGCTTTAAAACTCACCCCATCCGGTATATCAAGGCGCAAGGTGCTAAACCTTGCGCCTTTTGCATGGCAATGGTCTATTGGTGGTGGCCGCCACCCCATAAAGAAACGAGTAGTGCATGTCCGACCTGTTGCAGAACCCAGAAACCTATGATGCCTCGTCAATCGAGGTGCTGGAGGGCCTTGAGCCTGTCCGCAAACGCCCCGGCATGTATATCGGCGGCACGGATGAGCGCGCGCTTCATCATCTGGTGGCCGAAGTGCTCGACAACTCGATGGACGAGGCGGTGGCGGGACACGCCAACCGCATCGAAGTGGAGTTGCACGCGGATTATTCCGTCACGATCCGCGACAACGGGCGCGGCATCCCGATCGACCCGCACCCCAAATTCCCAGGCAAATCCGCGCTCGAAGTGATCCTCTGCACGCTGCATGCGGGTGGCAAGTTCTCGGGCAAGGCCTATCAGACTTCGGGCGGGTTGCACGGGGTGGGGGCCTCGGTCGTCAATGCTTTGTCCGACCATATGCGGGTTGAGGTGGCGCGGAACCGCGAGCTGTTTGCGCAGGCGTTTTCACGCGGCATTCCGCAAGGCCCGGTGACCAAGATCGGCCCGGCTCCCAACCGGCGTGGCACCACCGTCACCTTCCACCCCGATGCCGAGATCTTCGGCTCGCTCAAACTCAAGCCCGCGCGGCTGTTCAAGATGGTGCGTTCGAAAGCCTATCTCTTCTCGGGCGTCGAAATTCGCTGGAAGTCGGCCATCGAGGATGGCGAGACCCCGCAAGAGGCCGTGTTTCACTTCCCCGGTGGCCTCGCCGATTATCTGAACGAGCAGCTGACCGGCAACGTCACCTATTCGGACAAGCCATTCGCCGGGAAGGTCAGCTTTCAGGAAAAATTCGGCCAGCCGGGATCTGTGGAATGGGCGATCAACTGGACTCCGGCGCGTGACGGCTTTGTCCAAAGCTATTGCAACACCGTCCCCACACCCGAAGGCGGCACCCATGAGGCAGGCTTCTGGGCCGCCGTGCTAAAGGGCATCCGTGCCTATGGAGAACTCGCCAATAACAAGAAGGCCGCGCAGATCACGCGCGAAGATATGGCAGCGGGCGGCTGCGCGCTGGTTTCGTGCTTCATTCGCGAGCCGGAATTCGTGGGCCAGACCAAGGACCGACTGGCCACGACCGAGGCCGCGCGCATGGTCGAGGGCGCGGTGCGCGACCATTTCGACAACTGGCTGGCCGCCGACCCGAAAGCGGCAGGCGCGATCCTCGATTTTCTGGTGCTGCGCGCCGAGGAACGGTTGCGGCGACGGCAGGAGAAAGAGACCAGCCGCAAATCCGCGACCAAGAAACTGCGCCTGCCCGGCAAACTGGTCGATTGCACGGCCACCAATCGCGACGGAACAGAACTGTTCATCGTCGAAGGAGATTCAGCAGGCGGTTCCGCCAAGATGGCGCGCGACCGGCGCACACAGGCGCTGTTGCCCTTGCGCGGCAAGATCCTGAACGTG
This sequence comes from Paracoccaceae bacterium, assembly GCA_007116575.1. Taxonomy (GTDB): domain Bacteria; phylum Pseudomonadota; class Alphaproteobacteria; order Rhodobacterales; family Rhodobacteraceae; genus Roseinatronobacter. The sequence goes on along the minus strand of SKIF01000055.1, from coordinate 11,582 downwards.
CTGGGCGCGGCGTCGAACAAGCTGGGGCAGAACGCAGAGATCAACGATCTGTGCCAGGCGATGGGGGTGGGGCTGGGCAGCAAATTCCGGCTCGATGACCTGCGCTATGACCGGATCATCATCATGACCGATGCCGATGTGGACGGGGCGCATATCGCGGCCCTGCTGATGACCTTCTTCTTCACCCAGATGCGCCCCATGATCGATGCGGGCCACCTTTACCTCGCCTGCCCGCCCCTGTTCCGGCTGACCCAGGGCGCGCGGCGGGTCTATGCGCTGGACGAGGCCGAGAAGGACCGGTTGATGGCCGAGGGGCTGGGGGGCAAGGGGCGGATCGATGTGTCACGCTTCAAGGGGCTGGGCGAGATGGACGCAAAGGATCTGAAGGAGACGACGATGGACCCGGGCAGCAGGCGGCTGATCCGGGTGTCAGTGGATGACGACAGCCCCGGCGAGACCTCGGATCTGGTCGAGCGGCTGATGGGCAAGAAACCTGAATTGCGGTTTCAGTATATCAGCGAGAATGCCAGGTTTGTGGAAGAGTTGGATGTATAATCTGACAAACACTCGTCCCTGGTTATAATTTTTCGCCTTCATCGCAATTTGCGAAGCAAAGCTTTATAAAAATAGTGAGTAAGAAGATGTGGATAGAACTTAAGAGAAAACTCACAGCATTTTTTCAAAACAGGCAGGCGTCAAAAGACCCCGTCCTTCATGTTGGATCAATTGAGGAAGGAATCAAGATTGCAAAAAGTGAGTTACCAAGTGATCGTGTCGTAAAACTAGTATGCAAATCGCATACATGCTTTATCAAGAAATGCACGCTCAATGATGAGGACACGGTACCATATTCTGATTTAATTGAAGGTGAGAAGAACAGTTTGTTGTTCTTGAAAGAGCAAGGAGTTCCGGTACCTGAGATAATCGAATATTGTCACGATTTCCTCGTTCTTTCCGATTGCGGATCTGACTTGCGAGATCTCATCTTGTCGAAGAACTACAATCCCGAAAACGTAAGGAAAGCATGTTTCGAGGCCGGGCGAGCGCTTGCGCGATTACACATGAAAGGTATCAGTCTTGGACGCGGACGACCGAAGGATTACTGCTGGGACGGTCGGGCGATCAGGTTCATCGACTTTGAGCAGACCCCAAAGGACTTTGACGCAAAGACAAATGGCCGCGCTAACCTCTGGAACTTTGTCTTTCATTTGCTCAGAGATTTTGCCCGAATGAAGCGTGACGGATACAGTGAAGTGCGGTCTTTCCTTGAAGGCTACGTAGCAGTTGACCACCCTTCAACCAATTCCGCGATAAGGCAGACCCGTTTCTGGGCCCAGGGACAGCGATGGCGTGCGTTCTATTTCAAACTGATCGCTTTGCTCAGGCTGCCTGGTTATAACACCCGTCATCAGGCAATGACTCCTGCTGTTCGCATGTTTACACATGATTTCGACCCGCAAAGCACCTCTGAAACCTGACGGTATTTTTTTGACAATCGTTTTCTGTTTATCCTGACGATGCCTCAGAATTCACATCCCTTCCCCGAACCGCCCCGCCACCAGCTCCCGCAACGCCTCTCCCAGTGCCTCGGCCTGCGCACCTGACAGTTTCACCCGGATCGACGTGCCCTTGGAGGCGGCGAGCATCAGCAGGCCCATGATGGAATCTCCCGGCACGCTCATGCCGTCCTTCATCACCTCGGCCTGCGCGTCATGCGCTTCGACCACTTCGACGAATTTGGCCGAGGCGCGGGCGTGCAGGCCCTTTTCATTGATGATCTGAAGCTCGATTTCCTGCATTGGCTCCCCGTCATTGCCCCACATCGATGGCATTGATGTATTTCCGACCTGCGGCGAGCGCCGCCGCCGTGGCCGCCTGCAACCCGTGATCGCGCGATTTCGCCAGCTTGATCAGCATCGGCAGATTGGCCCCGTAGAGGATGCGCCGGTCGGCACCGGCGCAGGCGGGCAGCGACAGGTTGGAGGGCGAGCCACCGAACATATCCGTCACCACCACCACCCCCGCGCCCGTGTCCACATCATCAGCGGCGGCGGCAATCTCGGCCTGTTTGGCGGCGCGGTCATGGTCATATTCTATTGAAATCGCAGCGATCCCGGATTGTTTGCCGATGACATGCTCAATGGCGGCGAGATACTCTCGCGCCAGCCCCCCATGTGCCACAATCACGATACCGATCACCGGCCGCCCTTACGTCTGCGTCGTCACGACCGCCTGCGCGGCCATTCGTTCCAATTCCCTGTGCCGTTTAGACACCCGCCACCCCGCCTGTGCAAGCGCATTCGCCAGTTTTTCTGCAGCTGCAACCGAGCGGTGTTGCCCCCCCGTACAGCCAAAACCGATGGAAAGCTGCGCTTTCCCCTCTTGCGCGAATTCGGGAAGCAACGACTCTACCAGGTCGAGAACACGGCGATAGAACCCTTCAAAGCGCCGATCCCCCATGACAAAGCGCGCGACTTGCGTATCGCGCCCGTCCAAGCCGCGCAGATTGGGTTGCCAGTGCGGATTGTTGAGGAAGCGGCAGTCAAAGACCATATCCACCCCGGCGGGAATGCCCCGCCGATAGGAGAACGATTCGACTTGCAAGGTCATGCCGCCTTGCGATTGCGGCGCAAAATGATCGTGAATACGGGCGCGCAAATCATGGGGGGTCATCTCGCTGGTGTCGATCAGCACATCCGCACGCAGCCGAACGGGCTGCAGCAGCCGCGCTTCCAGGGTGATGCCTTCGCGGGCCGTACCCTCGGGGCTGAGCGGGTGACGACGGCGGGTCTCGGAATAGCGCTGAATCAAGTTGGGGACCATGCAGTCCAGAAAGACCAGATCGAACTCGAACCGCGGCGAGGCGCCGAGCTCCGCAACCAGTGACAGCAGCGCATCGACCGAGAAATCACGGTTGCGCGGATCTACGACGAGTGCCAGCGGGCGGTCGAGCGTCTCGGCGACAAGACGCGGGACGAGCGAAATGGGCATGTTGTCGATCGCTTCAAAGCCAATATCCTCGAATGCGCGCAGCGCCGTACTGCGCCCGGCCCCCGAAGGCCCCGTCAACAGCACCAGCCGCGACAGGGCCGGGTCGATCCGTTGTGATGCCTCATGCGGGGTCATGGAAGCGGTACCTCACTGTCTCGCCAAGGGCCCCATAGCAGATATTGCCGGATCGCCGCAGCGAAAGCCCTGCTCGCAGATTTGCGAAGCAGCGGCACCCGGCATCCCTCGATCACCCGCCACCGTGGCGCGGGCAGGCGATCGGTCTCTTCAGTGTCCAGATCGACGACCAGCGCCAGCGGTGCTGCTTCCAGCGTGTCGGCGCGCAGGAGCCCGACAAAGCGCATTTCTATCAATCCGCGCAGTACAGTCGGTGACGACAGCATCACTTGCCCGTCGTGCAAGCCCAGCCTGGTCTGATCATCTGCCACCAGACGTGCCCCTAACGCCATGAGTTCCAGCGCCAGTTCGGACTTGCCGCTGCCAGGCGCGCCGACGATCAGGGCGCCAGCATGTTCGTTGCCCGTCTTGAAGGCAACCGAAGTCCCGTGGATCAGCCCGGATACAACCGGGCGGTTCACAGCGGCAGACCGACCACGAAACGCGCGCCAAGCGGCGGGCTGTCGGGTTCGGCGTCCGACGAGCGGATGTTCTCGGCCCAGATCACGCCCTGATGCGCTTCGATGATCTGCTTGGAAATGGCGAGCCCCAGACCGGAATGATTACCAAACTGATGCGCCGGACGTTCCGAATAGAAGCGTTTGAACACCTTCTTGAGCGCATTGTCCGGGATACCAGGACCAGTGTCTTCGACCACGATCAGCACACGGTCCCGGCGCTGACGCGCCCAGACACGTACCGCATCGCCTTCCTCGCAGAAAGAAATCGCATTCGTGATCAGGTTCACAAAAACCTGCGCCAGCCGCCCTTCGAGACCGGTCAGCATGACCGGCGCATCTGGCAGAGCCTTGATGAACTGCACCCCCTTGTCGCGGGCTTCAGAGGACAGATGTTCGCACAGATTGTCGAGCAGGCGGACAAGGTCAAATTCTTCCTGATCCTCCTTGACCGGCTCGGCATCGAGCCGCGAAGCGTTGGAGGTATCAGAGACAAGCCGGTCAAGCCTGCGCACATCATGCTCGATCACGTCGAGCAAGCGTTGGATCTGGTCTTCCCGCTTGGCCATCCGCAAACTGCCCACAGCCGAGCGCAGCGAGGCCAGCGGGTTCTTGATTTCATGCGCGACATCGGCCGCGAATTGTTCATTGGCTTCGACCCGGTCATAGAGCGCATTGACGATTCCGCGCATGGCGCGCGAGAGATCACCGATTTCATCGGGTCGCCCCGTGAGGTCGGGGATACGCACCCTTGCGCCCGGCGCAGATTTGCGAGCGTCGCGCCTTTTGCCAAGCTCTGCCGCCATGGCAAGGTCGGCCAGAGGATTGGCGATGGTCGAGGCGAGCACGAAGCTCAGTCCGATCGAGACCAGTACCGCGATCAAGAAAAACTGCAGCACCTGCTCGCGATCATGGCGCATGAGGCGTTCGGTGTCAGCCGCATCGCGGCGAAGGAAAACCGCTCCTGCGAACTGCCCGTCATGGACCACTGGCGCACTTGCGGCCAGCCACATGCCATCGCGCACGTCACGATAGGTATGCAGCGCTGTCTCGCCACGTTGGTTCTGATCGAACATGGTTTGCGCGACACGCGCGAAATCACCCGAGCCAAACTGACGGTCGGCCCCGGTCAGCCTTGACATGCTCGACCATATACCGGCCAGCAGATTGCTGATCACGGTGGAGCGGTCGGGCAGGTTTGACAGGGCGGGCTCTGCGCCACCGCGCAATTGTCCCACGATCTGCCCGTCAGGGCCGATGAAATACATCTCGAAGCGCCGGTCCAGCGACATCTCGGCGGCAAGCAGATCGCGTGTCGCTTCCAGATCCCCGGTGGCCGAAACGATATCGGCAATGATCTGGACACTTGTGCCCAGCATCTCTTCCTGCTGGCGCAGCAAGGAGTCACGGAACGGGTTGGTGAACAGGATCCCGGCGATCAGGATCACCAGCGCGATCAGATTGAACAGCGCGATCTTGCGCGCCAGCGGTGAGCTGGAAATACTCAGCAAACCGCGGCGGGCGCGCGTGTCGCGCACCTCGGTTTCGACAGCGTCCCCCGGTCCGACCCAATCATCGCCGAGAACAATGTCAGTGCGCCCGCTTACAGCCTCCGTCTGCACCTTGTCACCTGCTCGTTACGGGGTTCTCCCCTGCCGCTGCCTGTCAGGCTTCGTTATATTTGTAGCCAATCCCGTAAAGGGTTTCGATTGAGGAGAACTCCTCATCGACACTGCGCATCTTCTTGCGCAACCGCTTTATATGGCTGTCGATGGTCCTGTCATCGACATACACCTGATCTTCATAGGCCACATCCATGAGCTGATCACGCGACTTGACCACACCAGGGCGTTGGGCCAGCGCCTGCAGCAGCAGGAATTCGGTGACAGTGAGCGTGACGTCCTGCCCTTTCCACTTCACCTGATGGCGGAGCGGGTCCATCTCGAGATTGCCGCGGACGAGGATCTTGGCCTCTTCACCGCCCTCGGCTTCGATCGTGCCAGCCTGCTTGCGCCGCAGTAGCGCGCGGATACGTTCAACCAGAAGACGCTGGGAAAAGGGCTTCTTGACATAATCATCGGCCCCCATGCGTAGACCGAGAACCTCGTCAATCTCATCATCCTTGGAGGTCAGGAAGATGATCGGCATCTGGGTTTTCTGACGCAGCCGCTGCAATAGCTCCATCCCGTCCATGCGCGGCATCTTCATGTCCAGGACAGCCATATCTGGCATCCGCCGGTTGAAGGCGTCCAGCGCGGCCTGACCGTCATTATAGGTCTCGACCTCGAACCCCTCGGCCTCCAGACAAATGGAAACTGACGTCAGGATATTGCGGTCATCATCGACCAAAGCGATTTTTGACATGTGCCTGCCCTTTGCAACTGCTCAACCTTGGCGATACCGCCTTATTTTTGCCACATATTTGCTCATTCCCCTGGAAGACGCAACAAAATATCGACATGTCGTCCGCACAGGCATGTGATTCGCACCCTGCCTGTGCGAATCGGCAACACCTTTTTGTCATCACTGTCTTGATATTGCGCTAACGCCTCACTGGTTGCGCTAACTGCGACATTCATGCCTATGCGTGCCCCGGACAGGGGTGCTATAGGCGGTGACACAGTCCGAAATCCGAGCTTCTCGGTGCGGCCTCACGGTAGAAAGTGCGCGCAGAACATGCCATGGACGCAACCGCCATGGCGCACCCAACGGAGCAGACATAATGACAGCACCCCGCGTCAATCCGAACAAACGTCTGGAACATCAAGGCATTAAAGGCGTATCTCAGGCCCATTACAACCTGATCGAGCCAGCCCTTGTGGAAGCAGCGATTGCACGCGGCGAGGGGCATCTGGGCCTTGGCGGGGCGTTTCTGGCCTCGACCGGCGCGCATACCGGGCGCTCGCCGAAAGACAAGTTTGTGGTCCGCACCGAGAATGTGGAAGACACGATCTGGTGGGAAAACAACGCACCGATGACGCCTGCGGCCTTTGACCGGCTCGAGGCAGACATGCTGGCGCATCTGCATGGGCGCGAGGTGTTCGTACAGGACCTTTACGGTGGTGCGGACCCGGCACACCGTCTGGATGTGCGCGTCGTAACCGAACTGGCATGGCACGGCCTGTTCATCCGACATCTGCTCCGTCGGCCCGCGGCAGAGGAACTGGCGACATTCGAACCTGAATTCACCATCATCAACTGCCCCAGCTTCAAGGCCGACCCGGCCCGCCACGGCTGCCGCTCGGAAACCGTGATCGCGCTGAATTTCGACCGCAAGCTGATCCTGATCGCCAATACCGCCTATGCCGGCGAGAACAAGAAATCGGTCTTCACGCTGCTGAACTACCTGCTGCCCGCCAAAGGCATCATGCCGATGCATTGTTCGGCCAATCATGCGCTGGACGACCCCGAGGATTCCGCCGTGTTCTTCGGCCTCTCTGGCACCGGCAAGACGACGCTCTCGGCGTGCCCTTCGCGCGTGCTGATCGGCGATGACGAGCATGGCTGGTCAGACAGCGGCATCTTCAATTTCGAGGGTGGCTGCTACGCCAAGACGATCAATCTCGACCCTGATGCCGAGCCTGAGATTTTTGCCACCACTTCACGTTTCGCTTCGGTGGTCGAAAACATGGTGTTCGACCCGGACACGCTGGAGCTGGATTTCACCGATGACAGCCTGACCGCAAATACGCGCGTGGCCTATCCGCTGGAGGCGATTTCGAATGCCTCCGAGACCTCGCTGGGCGGGGTGCCGAAGAATATCATCATGCTGACCTGTGACGCCTTTGGCGTGCTGCCACCCATCGCGCGGCTGACGCCTGCGCAGGCGATGTATCACTTCTTGTCGGGCTTCACCTCCAAGGTGGCGGGCACCGAGCAAGGCGTGACCGAGCCGCAACCGACCTTTTCGACCTGTTTCGGCGCGCCCTTCATGCCGCGCCGCCCCGAGGTCTATGGCAAGCTCCTGCAGGAAAAGATCGCGCAATTCGGCTCCGAGTGCTGGCTGGTCAATACAGGCTGGACCGGCGGGGCCTATGGCAGCGGCTCGCGGATGCCGATCAAGGCGACGCGCGCGCTGTTGAGCGCAGCACTCGACGGCTCGCTGCGCAATGCGGAATTCCGCCGTGACCCAAATTTCGGCTTTGATGTGCCGGTCTCGGTGCCCGGCGTGCCCGATGTGCTGCTCGATCCGCGCCAGACCTGGGCCGATGGTGCGGCCTATGATGCGCAGGCGGCAAAACTGGTGGCGATGTTTGCCGAGAATTTCGCGCAATATGTTCCTTATATCGACGACGAGGTGAGGCAGGCAGCGATTGGCTGACCTGATCGCCAAGTCTGATCAGAATGCGAAAGCCCCGCCGGTTTCCGGCGGGGCTTTCAAGTTTCTTGGTCGCGGGGTCTGCGCCGCCGCTATTGATTATTTGCGGCGAGATGAAGATCACGAGCCAGTGACGCGCCGATACCAGTCGGCGATCTCCTGGCGGGCCACGTCATCCATCAGCACTGTGCCGCCCGGCGGCATGGCATGGCTGATCCCGGATTGCAGATAGATCGTCTGCGCCGCGCGTGCGACCTGGGCCTCGGTTTCCAGAACGATCCCCTTGGGTGCCCAGTGCAGCCCCGGCCAGAGCGGCTCGGTCGCATGGCACATCGAGCAATGACCAACCACATTCCAGTAGACATCTTCGAAATGCGGGTCCTCGGCGAAGCGCGCGACCGAAGGCGGCAGGCTGGCAAGGTCGGTCTTGTCCTCACGCGGCTGACCCAGAGTCGAGAGCAGGATGATGGCGACGAAGAGCGCGGTCGTGGCCCCCCATGTCCACCACAGATACCCACCGCCCATATGCATCGTGTTGAAGAAATGCCGGATCGTGACGCCCATCAGAAAGACCAGCCCGGCGATCAGCCAGTTGAACTCGGAGGCGAAGGCCAGCGGATAGTGGTTCGACAGCATCAGGAAGATCACCGGCAGGGTGAGGTAGTTGTTATGCGTCGAGCGCTGCTTGGCGATCTTGCCGTATTTGGGGTCGGGCGTGCGACCGGCCTTGAGGTCGGCGACGACGATCTTCTGGTTGGGAATGATGATCATGAAGACATTGGCGGACATGATCGTGGCGGTAAACGCGCCCAGATGCAGTAGCGCCGCGCGGCCGGTGAAGACCTGGGTATACCCCCAGGACATGATCACCAGCAGCACGAAGAGAAGCACCATCAGCCGCGTGTTGTCCTCGCCAAAGCGCGATTTGCACAACAGGTCATAGATGATCCAGCCCACCGCCAGCGAGGCCACCGAAATCGCGATCGCCTGCCAGATTTCAAGATCGGCAAGGTCGCGGTCGATCAGATAGAACTCGGCACCGACATAATAAACCAGCACCAGCAGGATGAAACCCGAGATCCAGGTCCAGTAGCTTTGCCATTTATGCCAGATCAGATGCTCGGGCAGGCGCTCGGGGGCGACCAGATATTTCTGGATATGATAGAAGCCGCCGCCATGGACCTGCCATTCCTCGCCATGCGCACCTTTCGGCATGTCGGGGGCTTTACGCAGCCCCAGATCGAGCGCGATGAAATAGAAGCTCGACCCGATCCAGGCGATGGCCGTGATCACATGCAGCCAGCGCACGGCAAATTCCGCCCATGCGCCCCAGACAGCAAGTTCCAGCATGATCCTTATCCCTTCTGTTCGAGTGTCCCGAGAACCCTATCCTGTCGCATGGCTTTCTGTTAATTCCAGAAAACACCCAGCACTTTCAAAATCAGCCTGAAAATCGCTATGGCCTATCTGAACAATGTAAAGATGTTCGTGCGTGTCTATGAATTGGGCAGCATGTCAGCAGCGGCGCGCGACCAGCGGACCTCGCCGGCCGTGGCCTCGGCGCGGGTGGCCGAACTGGAGAAACATCTGGGCGTGCGGCTCTTCAACCGCACCACGCGCTCGCTGACGCCCACCTCGAGCGGGCAGATCTTCTACGAAGGGGCGCTCAAGATCCTCGATTCCGTGAACGAAGCCGAAGCAGCGCTGAGCCATGCCACCGCGCAGCCACGCGGCACGCTGTTCGTGGCCGCCCCGCTGGGTATCGGGCGGCGGCTGATTGCGCCGCATGTACCTGCCTTCAAGGATGAGCACCCCGAGATCGAACTGCGCCTGCGCCTGTCGGACCGGGGCTTTGATGTGACTGGCGAGGGGCTGGACCTGGCCTTCCACCTTGGCCCGCTGGAGGATTCCGCGCTCAAGATGCGGCTGATCGCCGAATGCCCGCGCGTGCTTTGCGCGGCGCCCGATTATATTGCGCGCCACGGGAGGCCCGCAGACGGGGCGGCACTGGTGGCCGAGGGTCATGCCTGCCTTAACCTGCGCTTTCCCGGCGCGCGCGAGTTTCAGTGGAGCCTGCAGACCGAGACCGGCCCGCAGCGTTTCAAGATCACCGGGCCGTATGAATCGGATGATGGCGATGTGCTGACGGGCTGGGCGCTCGACGGGCGCGGGATCGTGATGAAGCCTGTCTTCGAGGTGGCCGAGCATCTGGTCAGCGGGGCGCTTGTTCCAGTGGCCGAGGCCACGCCGCCGCTTCCCGTCACGCTCGCAGCCCTAACCCCCCATCGCCGCTTGCGCGACCCGAAAGTGAATCTGTTCACCGATTTCATCGCCGCACGGATCAAGACCGCGCTGCGCGAGGCCGATGCGCTTATGGCTCAGCTACCGCGATAGGTGGAAAACCCGAAGGGTGAGAGTAGGAGCGGCACATGGTAATGGCTCGCTGCATCGCTGATCCCGAAACGGATCGGGATCTGGTCGAGAAACAGCGGCTCTGCCCCCGCCTGCCCGGTTGCACGCAGATAGGCACCCGCCTCGAAAACAAGCTCATACTGGCCCGTCGAGAAGCCTTCTGCAGGCAGGATGGGACTGTCGGTGCGCCCGTCATCATTCGTGATCATCCGCGCGAGTTCCGCGCGCGCGCCGCCTTCCAGCCGGTAGAGCGTGATCTCCAGCCCCTCTGCGGGCAGGCCGCGTGCCGTGTCCAGAACATGGGTGGTCAGAAATCCGGCCATCTCTTTCTCCATCCTGCAAAAGCTGCCCGATCTTGCAGCGCGCGCGGCCCGCTGGCCAGCCCCTTCTCGCCGCACGGTGCTGGAAGTCTTTCAAGAATTTCCAGAAAGCGGAAATGATTATTCCAGTTTATCACATAATCACGACCAGAGGAGGGACACCCCCGTGAACCGCTACCCGCGCAACCTGACCGGATATGGCCCCACGCCCCCGAATGCCGCCTGGCCGGGCGAGGCGAAGATCGCCATCTCGCTGGTGCTGAACTATGAGGAAGGCGGCGAGAATTGCCTGCTGCATGGCGATGCCACCTCCGAAGGGTTCCTCTCGGACATCCCCAGTGCCCAGCCCTGGCCCGGACAGCGCCACTGGAACATGGAATCGATCTACGATTATGGTGCGCGCGCAGGCTTCTGGCGGCTGCACCGGCTGTTCACATCGCGCGGGCTGCCGGTCACGATCTATGGTGTGGCCACGGCCCTTTCCCGCAGCCCTGAACAGGTCGCCGCGATGAAAGCCGCTGACTGGGAAATCGCCAGCCACGGGCTCAAATGGGTCGAACATCGCGACATGCCCGAAGAGGAGGAACGCGCCGCGATCCTTGAGGCTATCCGCCTGCACACAGAGGTCGTGGGTGCCCCGCCGCAGGGCTGGTATACCGGGCGCTGCTCGGTCAACACGGTGCGACTGGTGGCCGAGACCAGCCAATTCGACTGGGTCTCGGACACTTATGACGACGACCTGCCGCATTGGATGGAATTCGGTGACCGCGATCAGTTGATCCTGCCCTACACACTCGAGGCCAATGACATGCGCTTCGCCACAGCCCCGGGCTGGGTCTCGGGCGGCGATTTCGAGAGCTACCTGAAGGACGCCTTCGACCTGCTCTATGCCGAGGGGCAGGCAGGTGC